>NZ_CP090974.1:1856973-2176368 GCF_021513195.1 Shewanella sp. OMA3-2
TTGAAAACAAGTCACATTAGCACGTCAATAGCAGGCCTATTGTACGCACTCTTGTGAAAAAATAACGCTGCTAGCAAGTCAAAGGGCTGTTTGGTAAGCGTTTATTATCCTGAGCAGAGGTTATTTATAAACTAACAACATCAAACTCTACATTCGGGTTTACGTCTGCTTCGTAATCAATACCCTCAATACCAAAACCAAATAGCTTTAAAAACTCTTCTTTATATTCGCGGTAGTCCGTAAGTTCAGATAAGTTTTCTGTGGTTACTAGTGGCCATAAATCACGACAATGTTTTTGAATTTCCTCACGTAATTCCCAATCATCTAAACGTAAACGATTGGTATCATCCACTGCAGGGGCTTGGCCATCAGCGCGGAATAAGCGTTCACTGAACATACGGTAAATTTGATCCATACAGCCTTCGTGAAGACCTTCTTGGCGCATTTTTTTGAATACCATAGCGATATACAATGGCATAACAGGAATAGCCGAACTGGCCTGAGTTACAACGCTCTTTAAGACAGCAACATTGGCAGAGCCACCTGTGGTGGCTAACTTGGTGTTTAATGAGTGCGCTGCACGGTCTAAATCCATTTTAGCCTTGCCAAGTGCACCGTGCCAGTAGATAGGCCAAGTTATTTCGGTGCCAATATAACTGTAAGCGACGGTTTTACAACCATCAGCCAGGACGCCGGCTTGGGACAGTGCTTCAATCCATAACTCCCAATCTTCGCCACCCATAACGGTTACAGTATCGGCAATCTCTTGTTCAGTAGCAGGTTCCACAGAGGTTTCAATAATCGTGTCTTTATTGGTATCAACAGCAGTAGCACTGTAGGTTTCACCTATTGGCTTTAACGATGACCGAATTACTTCACCGGTATCAGGTAATTTACGCACTGGTGAGGCAAGTGAATATACCACCATATCAATTTGACCTAAATCTTGCTTGATAAGCTCAATGACCTTTTGCTTTGCTTCATGGCTGAATGCATCACAGTTAATGCTTTTTGAATACAAACCTGCAGCTTTAGCAAATTTATCAAACGCGGCAGAGTTATACCAACCTGCTGTGCCAGGTTTGGAGTCTGAGCTTGGTTTCTCAAAAAAAACACCAATAGTGGCGGCATCACTACCAAATGCAGAGGCGATACGTGAAGATAGGCCATAGCCACTAGATGAGCCGACAACCAGGACTTTTTTAGGGCCTTTAGTGATTTTGCCTTTTGCCTTAGTTAAATCGATTTGTTCTTTTACGTTAGCTTCACAACCAACTGGGTGAGTAGTGGTGCAAATAAAGCCACGAATTTTTGGTTTAATAATCATAAGTCAGTTTCTTCCTTTATCGTTGGCACTAGGATAATTAGATCGTCGCTGAAATGGCACTTATTTTTGTGTAAAGTCGCCATTTAGGCCAGTGGTTGGATCAGTTTAACGTCTTTGCATGAAATGAGTTTGCTCTTGAATGAGCCTTTGAGTGTATTCATGCTGTGGCGAAGTGAATAAATCTTCAGTACTGGCTTTTTCGACCATACAGCCATTTTGAAGAACCATAATTTTATCGCTGATGTGACGGATAATATTTAAGTTATGCGACACAAATATATAAGATAAGCCTAAGTCTTTTTGCAATTTTAACAACAAGTTAATAATTTGCGACCGTACAGATAAATCGAGTGCTGTTAAAGCTTCATCGGCAATAATAATTTTGGGATTTAACATTAACGCCCGTGCAACGGCAACACGTTGTTTTTGGCCTTCAGATACCATATGAGGATAAAAATTAACGTGTTCAGGCAATAAACCAACCTTACGTAGGGTATCAATTACCTGTACTCGGCGCTCTTCAACGGTAAGGTTTGTACTAAACCTAAGTGGCTCATTTAATAACTCACCTATGGTTAATCTTGGATTTAAAGAGGTATTTGGGTCTTGAAAAATCATTCTAATCAAACGACAGCGCTGTTTTACGTTACGTGACTCTAAGGCCTCACCTTCAAAAAAAATATCACCACTACTTCTTTGTTCAGCACCGACTAAAATACGTGCTAGGGTTGATTTTCCAGAGCCGACTTCACCCACAATAGCCAATGTTTCACCGCGCCCAAGCTCAAAGGAGACTGGTAAAAGGGCATCATAGTATTGTGGTACAAACCTTTTGTAGCCGGTTAAGTATTGTTTACTCAGGTTGGTCACTTTAAGCAAAGGTGTTGTCATCGGCTTCTTGCTCATTTTTGTAAGGGAAGTGGCAGGCAAATGCACGATCTTTTACGTGCTCTATTTTAGGCTGTTTGACGCATTGCCGCTTAGCTTCCGGGCAGCGAGGGCCTAATCGACAACCGATAGGAAGATTTTGAATCGAGGGCGATGACCCTTGTAATGTTGGTAAATTCGATTTATGTCGCATTTTACCAGTATACTCAGGTAAGTTCTTTAGAAGCGCCCGTGTATATGGATGAAATGGACTGGCAACTATTTCTGTGGTGGGGCCTGATTCCATCATTTGCCCACCATATAATATGGTTAAATTATCACAATATTGCACTAAAGTTTCAAGCTCATGGCTAACTAATAGAATAGAGACATTTTGTAATTGATTGAGTTGTGACAATAATCTGAATATTTGCGCCTGGGTATTTTGCTCCATCGAGTTTGTTGGTTCATCAGCAATCAATAACTTGGGGTGGTTAGCGACGGCCATGGCGATCATCACTTTCTGGCATTCACCTTCAGATAACTCCCATGGATAGAATTTCATCAAAGATTTAGGGCTTTTAATGCCCACTTTATGTAACCATTTATGCGCGTTGAGATAGGTGTCTTTTGATCTACGCCAAAAAGGGACATTCTTATTGGGTATCATAGCCTCAATTAATTGGCTTCCTACCGTTTTTACCGGATCAAGACTGCCTGATGGATCTTGAAATATCATTGCCATATCTGAGCCCATTAAGCAGCGGCGTTCTTTGGCAGTTAATTCTAGTAAGTTTTTACCGTCAAACATCATTCGGTCGGCGATAATATGCCAGTTAGTGCCCAAAATACCCAAAATGGCCTTAGCCAATATACTTCGTCCCGAACCCGAACCACCCACTAACCCATGAATTTCTCCCGAGTTCATAGTAAGGCTGACCTTTTCTAACACGGCGACTCTACCTTGCTCGGTATCGAGTTCTATGGTCAGGTTTCGAATATCAAGTAATGGCATAAATTAGTTTCTTATTGGTGCAATAGCTGAACGTAATCCGTCACCGACGAGGTTAACGGCCAGTACGCTGAATAATATGGCCACGCCAGGAATGGTAACCGTCCAAGGGGCCAGTAATAAATTATCTAAGCCCTGGGCAATCATAGACCCCCATTCTGGACTAGGTGCTTGGGCGCCAAGGTTTAAAAAGCCTAATGCCGCAATATCTAATATAGCTGCCGAAATTGCCATAGTAATCTGAATAATAAGCACTTCCCACACATTAGGCATAATCACATACCAAAAAACTTGCAGGTTATTAGCGCCGTCAAGTTTAGCGGCTGTTACATATTCTTTTTGTAATTCTTCATGAACCGCCTGGTGAATCGTGCGAATAAATTGCGGTACCATTGCAATCCCAACAGCCCAGAATACGTTATAAAGTCCAGGTCCTATGACTGCTACCACGAGTATAGCCATTAATAAGGATGGAATAGATAACAGGGCATCGAGCAAGTGCCCTAAAATACTAGATTTTAATCCTCGCATCATGCCGGAAACTGAACCGATTAAAAACCCCAAAAATAACGCACAACTTACAATGATGAGTGACATGCCAAAGGTTAATTGAACACCGTGTAAAATACGGCTGAATATATCTCGGCCGAGATCATCAGTGCCCAGAAAATATTCTACGTGTCCTAATGGGTCCCAAGACGGTGGTAGTAATAAAATTTGTTGATTTTGTTCATTAACCGCATAAGGCGCAATAAAAGGCGCTAAAATAGTCAGTAAAAGTAAAAAACACACTCCCCATAATCCAATTAGTGCAAATGGATTTTTAGAAAATGCTGCCCATACCCTACCAGCAGGGGTTGCAATGTAGTCTTGTTTGTAAATCTTAATAGGAGGCATACAGTTCCTTCTTGCTCATAGGATTGATCACTGTATGGATAAACTCTATCAGTATGCTTAAAAAGATAATTAACAGTGACACAGAGAATATACCTGCTTGAATGACGGTGTAGTCGCGTTGGTAAATACCAGAGACTAACCAACTGCCCACACCGCCATGCAAAAATAACTTCTACAACAATACCATAGCTTGCAAATGAGCCTAGCATAATCCCGATACTTTTAAGCACTGGGATCATTGCGTTTGGTAATGCATGACGAATAATAATTTTGAATGTATGTAATCCCCTTGCTTCAGCAGCACGAATGTAGGTTTGATTCATTACATGTAACATTGCCTGATGAGTAATGCGCACTATTAAGGTAAAAGGCAAAACGGCAAGTGTAATAGCAGGTAAAATCAAATGCATTATTGCATCGACAAAAGCCTGCATCCGATAAACTGAATCAGATAGTAAGGTATCAATTAACATGAATCCACTTACTGGTTCAATTTGATAAAGCAAGTTTATTTGTCCAGAGGTCGGTAACCAGCCTAAGTTGACACCAAACCACAGTGATAAAGTGAGTCCAAGCCAAAATATCGGAGTGGAATAACCGGTTAAGGTCAGTCCTAATATACTACCTTGAATAAGTTTGTTTTTACTTAGTGCTGCAATAACACCAATTGGCACGCCCAAGAATAACGCGATAGCGCCTGAGAATAGCGACAACTCAAATGATGCAGGTAAAACTGTTTTTAATTCAGTATAAATAGGCTGTTGTGAGTTGATTGAAATGCCCATATTGCCTGATAAGCGTTGTTGCACATAGGCGATAAATTGTCTTACATTATTACTGTCTAGTTTAAAGTCTTGGGATATTTGGGCTAATTGTTCAGTGGTCGGTTGTTGAATGCCCGTTAAAGCATAGGCCTGATCCACCGGAAAAAGGTGAGTGGCATAAAATAATACCGCCATCATGATTAACGTTGTGGCTAAAAATAAACTGGTACGTCTAAAAAAATATTGCCACATAATTAGTTACTCTCTGGGGTGGTCTCAACTATTTTGGCAAAGGCGATACCGCCGTAAGGTCTTACTTGCATTGACATTATAGTATCTTTTTTTAAGATAACCTTTTGAGCATGCGCAATTGGAATAAGCGGCACTTGGTCACTTAATATGGCTTCTGCGGCTTGGTAAAATGCCTTACGCTCTTCACGTTCAGTGGTATTTTGAGCACTGGTTAGTAAGTGGTCAAAATCTTTTTGGCACCATTTTGAACGATTATTGTGTGATGCTAACGCAGCGCAGCTCAGTAAAGGAGTAAAGAAGTTGTCAGGATCACTATTATCTGCGTTCCATCCAATCAGCACCGAATCATAATCATCACGCACAAGCTTTTGGGTAAATACACTCCAGTCATATGAAACGATGTTAATTTTGACACCTATTTTAGCCAGATCAGCCTGAATTAATTCTGCAGTTTTAAGCGCATTAGGGTTATAAACGCGAGCGACTGGCATAGCCCAAATATCTATTGATAATTTATCAATACCTGCTTCATTTAACAGTGCCTTAGCTTTTGTTGGATCATAGTTATTGGCATTAATATTGTCAGAATAAGCCCATGACGCCGGAGGCAAAACCCCTTTTGCTTCTACAGCAATGCCATTATATACCACGTCTAAAATATTTTGTTTATCAATAGCGTGCGCGAGTGCACGTCGCACTTTAATATCATTTAAAGGTGGCTTTTGAGTATTAAGAGCCCAAAATGCAACGTTAAGCCCAGGTTTAATATCCACTTTAATGTGTTTATGTTGATCGACTATCGCTAGCTCCCCAGCTTTAGGCAAGGCTGATACGCTACAGTCGCCAGTAATTAACTTAGTGATACGCGCGGTACTTTTAGGTGTGATATCGAAAACTAAATGCTCGATATCCGCTGCAGTACCCCAGTAATAAGGATGTCTGTTATAGCGAATATACTCGTTTTTAACATATTGATTTAACTGAAATGGACCTGTACCAATGGGCTGGGAATCAATCAGTTCAGGTTCACCGCTTTTGAGCAACATATCGCCATACTCTGCAGACAGCATCACTGCAAAGTCGGTGGCTAAATTCGATAAAAATGAAGCATCTTTGCGGTTCAAGTGAAAAACAACATGATGGGAATCAATTTTTTCAATTGAATCAATAAGCTTGTTAAAACCAATGCTTTGGAAAAATGGATAGCCGGTGCGGCTAACAGAATGATAAGGGTGTTGCGAGTCAATAATGCGATTAAACGAAAATAAAACGTCGTCGGCATTAAACGCTCTTTGTGGCTTAAAACGACTTGTTTGATGGAATAAAACATCACTGCGCAACACAAACGTATAAGTTAAGCCGTCATCACTTATGTGCCACTCAGTGGCTAATCCCGGCACTATGTCACCAATAACTGGGTCGTAGTTTACTAATCGACTGTATATTTGATGAGAAGTCGCATCGATAGTTGTGCCTGAAGTAACAAGTTGAGGATTAAAACTTTCTGGGTTACCTTCACTACAATATACCAGTCCAGGCGGCAGGGTTGTTTGACCACACGCACTGAGCATAAGCCCACTAAGACATATAAACATGTGCTGAATCTGTTGTCTCAAAGACATTGCCATAGCTAAATCGTATTTTGCGAGTCTGGAAGTCTATTTTAGCAGTGTAAATATCTTGGTAGCAAACAAGTTATTAAATTGTTTTTTTTAACTTTTTATCTTTGCTCTATTAATGACATATTGATTAAAGGGCAAACAGACAATTTAGCTTCACAGTAAGTTGTATTTTTTCAGAATGCCGCGTAATTGATGATAACTAAGTCCTAAGTTTTCAGCTGTTTTCTTCTGATTAAACTGACTTTCAGTTAAAGCTAACTGCAACAGTGCGACTTCTTGTTTTTCAGTGTGCTCTTTAAAATCGATGGGGAAGCTGATTGGATCCAATATGGGCACAACTTTGTCGTGTCCAATTGTCACAGCATCGGGTGTTGTTAAAGCGGTTTCTGCCGTAAGTGGCTTGGTATAAGTATCGTCAGTATTATTCGAGATAGCAGGTTGAAAAAATGTCTGCTGACGTTCTTTGGTTTTAACACGCGTTTGCGGTCGATAAGGAGACGCAAATGGATCAAGAATGATATGATCTATTTGCTGACCTTCGCTACCTTCACGATATACGCTACGTTCAACCACGTTTTTTAGTTCTCGTATATTACCAGGCCATGTATAGCTTAATAATTGTTCAACAGCTAAAGGGCTAAAACCGCCAAAATAGTCTAGCTTGAGTTGTCTTGCCATACTGATGGCAAAGTACTCTGCTAAGTCCATAATATCTTCTGTACGGCAACGCAGTGGCGGTAGAGTGATCACATCAAATGCTAATCGGTCTAATAAGTCGGCTCTAAACTCACCGGATTCAGCCAATGAAGGTAAATCTTCATTGGCGGCACAGATTAAGCGCACATCGGTTTGTACTGTTTTACTGCCACCGACACGTTCGAATTCACCGTATTCAATCACCCGTAATAATTTTTCTTGAATAAGCCCTGAGGTATTTGCTAATTCATCTAAAAATAAGGTGCCGCCATCTGCGCGCTCAAAACGGCCCTCATGTTTTCCTTTTGCCCTGGTAAATGCGCCCGATTCGTGACCAAAAAGTTCGCTTTCGAGTAAGTTCTCACTTAAAGAAGAGCAATTCAGTTTGATAAAACTCTGATCCCATCTACCTGAAAGATAATGCAGCCGCTCTGCGATTAACTCTTTACCCGTGCCACGTTCACCAATAATAAGCACAGGTTTTGACAAAGGGGCTATTTTAGATACATGCTCTAATACTTCGAGTAACGCATTGGATTGACCGATAAGGTTATCTTGCTGAAATTGCTTATTCACAGTATTTTAGTCTTTTACGCTAATTATTGGTGAAAATCATAATAGATGGCTTAAGAGAATAAATAAAGAAAAACATCATTTTCACTTTAAGTATCTGAAAATAGAGTGTTTGTAAATGTTGGCACACATAGTGTATTAGTCTATGCGACATCTACATATAACTTTGAGGAACACATTATGGGAATTTTCTCTCGCTTTGCTGATATCGTTAATTCAAACATCAGTGCAATACTTGATAAGGCTGAAGATCCAGAAAAAATGGTTCGCCTTATCATCCAGGAAATGGAAGATACAGTCGTAGAAGTGCGTTCTACTTCAGCAAAAGTGTTAGCTGAGAAAAAAGAACTCCTTCGTCGTATCAGCCGAGTGCAAGAGCAAGTACAGGATTGGGAAGATAAAGCTGAATTAGCTATTTCTAAAGATCGTGAAGACTTAGCCAAAGCAGCGTTAGTTGAAAAGCAAAAAACCGCTAGCTTGCTGGCAACGCTTGAAGCGGAATTAAAGGTAGTTGAAGAACACATTGCTCGCTTGAAAGATGAAGTGGCGCAATTACAAGAAAAGCTAACCGATGCGCGCGCTCGTCAAAAGACGATAATCATGCGTAAGCAAACAGCGACTTCTCGTCTAGAAGTTAAAAAGCAACTTGATTCAAGTAAAATTGATGATGCTATGATGAAGTTTGAACAATACGAGCGCCGTGTTGAAGGACTTGAAGCGCAAGTTGACGCTTATGATTTAGGCAAAAAATCGACCTTAGATGATGAGTTCGCCGCGCTTAAAGCTGAAGACTCAGTTAACGATGAGCTGGCAGCATTAAAAGCAAAGATGAAAGCGAAAAACCAACCTAAATCAAAAGTATAATAATTTTTCAGAGGTGAGTTATGGATATGGATCTTCTTATTGCACCAATTATCATCTTTTTGGTTATTGTGGCACCTATCTGGTTGGTTCTTCATTATCGCAGTAAGCGACAAGTGAGCCAGGGGCTCACTGAAGAAGAATTTAACCAACTAAATGATTTAATTGCTAAAGCTGAAAAAATGGGTGGTCGTATTCATACGCTTGAAGCAATTCTTGACAGTGAATCTCCAGAATGGAGGACCAAACATGAGTGACTCTAAAGGGCGAACCTTATACCGAATTCCCCAAACGGGTAAAATTGCAGGTGTATGTGCGGGGATTGCAGAGTATTTAAATTCTGAAGTATGGTTGGTCAGAGTGGTCGCTGCATCAATATTTTTACTCGGAGGTAGCGGGGTTATCTTAGTTATTTACATCGCAATGTGGATGATTTTAGATGTCAAACCGCGAGTGCAACAACACCAAGACAACCATAAAGACATTGAGCTTAAAAAGAAAGTTTGGCAAGCTGGCGAACCAGCAAAACAGGCATTGTTTGATGTCAATCGACAGTTTTCAACATTGGAAGCTCGATTACAAAAACTTGAACAACATGTTACTTCAGACACCTTTGATTTGAAACGCCAAATCAATAGTCTGTAATCAAATCTAGGGCGGTTATCCGCCCTTATTTTATTTGGAATCAGCCATGAATTTATTGGATCGATCGCTCAATAAAATAACTCAGTCAGCCCAATCTTTACTTCATCGCAGTACCGACCGACATGTTCGCTTAGCGGTAACGGGTTTATCTGGTGCTGGTAAAACAGCATTTATTACTGGACTGGTGAATCAGCTGCTACATGCTGGTTTGAACTTCGATAAAAATCCTTTACCTTTATGGCAAGTTGCGCGTGACGGGCGTTTGTTGGCGGTAAAGCGGTCATTACAACCTGATCTTGATATCGCCAGTTTTGATTATCAAAGTGCAATGCAAGCTTTGGGTGAACAGCCTCCGCTTTGGCCGCCATCGACGCGAAATATTACTGAACTGCGTCTAGCGATTAAGTATCGTCCAGAGCAAGGTGTGTTAGCTAAGCTCACTGACTCAGCAACTTTGATTGTTGATATTGTAGATTATCCTGGTGAGTGGCTACTCGACTTACCTATGTTAAAACAAGATTTTACTGCTTGGTGCTTGAGCCAGCAGCAGAGCGTGAGTCGATTACAAAGCTCCCCTCTGTATGATGAATATGTAAAACAGACCCTAGCGCTGGACTTATCTGCCCCAGCAGATGAGCAAGCTTTAAAGCAAATAGCCGATAGCTATCAGCAACTTTTACAAGATATGGTACACAATCAGGGCTTTTATTTTGCCCAGCCAGGCAGAATGTTATTGCCAGGCGAGTACGAAAATACGCCTCTGTTAACATTCTTTCCCTTATTGTCATTATCGCCCGTTCAGCATGCTGAGCTGAGTCAGTCTGATGCCGCCAGCACTTATCAGGTGTTAAAAAAGCGCTACCAGCAATATGTCATTCAGGTAGTTAAACCGTTTTATAAAGATCATTTTGCTAAGTTTGACCGTCAAGTTGTGTTGGTGGATTGCTTAAATGGCCTCAACCATGGCCAAAGCCAATTTAATGATATGGGGTTAGCATTAAATAGTATTATGGAAAGTTTTCAGTTTGGGCAGTCAAGTTTATTAAAACGCTTGTTTTCGCCAAAAATTGATAAGGTGCTTTTTGCTGCTAGTCAGGTGGATCGTGTTACCCGAAGTCAACAAAGTCACATTTTGAGCTTGTTAACTGACATGTTAAAACAAAGCCAGCATTTCGCTCGCTTCGAAGGTTGCGAAGTCGAAACCATGGCGGTTAGTGCAATAAAAGCGACTCAACATGGCATGATTAATACCGCAGATGGCCAACAAGAAGTCATAAAAGGACGGGATAAAACGGGAAAATTAATCACCCTTTACCCTGGTGATGTTCCGAGTCATTTACCCGATGCTGAATTTTGGCATCAACAAGGGTTTGGTTTTCCAACCTTCGCACCACCTTACCAAGATTTTGTATCTGAAAATGGTGTCAATCCGCAGAATCGCCTTTATCCCCATATTCGTTTGGATCATCTATTAGAGTTTTTACTGGGCGATAAACTTGCCTAATGAGTGAGTATTGAATCTATGGAACAAAGTAATAAAGTAAAACAAGCTAAAATATTTTCTGAAGATGAAGTTGAAGCGAGCATTGAAAAGCAGCACTCAGCTTCTAGTCGTGCTGGAAATAATCATGCAGACAATAGCAGCACAGACAAACCGTCAAAACCGATTAAGCCGGCACAGTCTTTTGATGAGGCCGATTTTATTGATGAACTGTCATCTATGTCGAAAATTAACGCTGATAGCGATGAATTCAACCAAATGCTGCCAGAGAGCGTACTGGATGAAGTGACAAAAGAAGCGAGAAAACCGCATCGTTGGTCGTTACTGGCAAAGCTATCTTTACTCGCTATTTCACTGTTGGTCATAGTACAAACTGTAACGGGTTTGATTAATGCATTTGAGCAAAGTCCTTATCTATTTAGCTTTTACTCTATGGTACTCGCAGTGGTGATTAGCTGGGTTGCTATGATAAGCATCAAAGAGTGGCGTAAGTTAGCGGCCTTAAAGCAGGTCAGTGTCGATCAAGACACTGGCTCAAGACTCGCTGAGAGTATGCAAATAGGGGAGGCTGAGGCTTACATTCAAACATTACTGCAACGGTATCCTGATAATAACGCCAAGCGTGCGTATTTATCTCAAGTTAGTGTGGAACATAATGATGCCGAAAAAGTGTTATTGTTTGATGATTTAGTACTGAGCGAACGTGATGAGCTTGCAAAACAATATGTTGCTAGATTTGCTGCTGAGTCGGCTTTATTGTTAGCAGCTAGTCCTTTAGCTGCATTAGATATGGCGTTGATATTGTGGCGAAATCAAGCAATGATTTCAAAAATTGCTAAGGTTTATGGTATTGAGCTTGGCTATTGGAGCCGGATTAAACTTATTCGATCGATTATTGTTAATATTATTTATGCGGGTACTGCCGAAGTGGCGACTGACTTAGGCACTCAACTATTGTCTGTTGAGTTAACTGGTAAACTTTCAGCGCGAGTTGCGCAGGGCTTGGGCGGAGGTTTATTAACCGCAAGGTTGGGTTATCAAGCTATGAGTCTATGTCGACCGATCCAGTTTAATTCAAAGAATAAACCTAAGTTAACTAAAATACACCAACACTTATTGGCCGAGATAAAAGGACTAACGATTAATGCATTGAGTCAGTCAAAAGCATTAAAAGAAGAGGGGGTTAAGCAAAAAGCTCAATAAATCAACATGGTGGGTTTGTGTGTTTTTTGATCTTAGTCTAGCCTTAAAGTCTGCTTTAATGATTAAGCAGATTCTTGAGCTACCGCCAGGGAATAGGGAAGTCGGCACTTAGGCTCTGATTATGGATAACAGGAGAACACTATGAAAATATCACCTTTTTGGCTTGCCACTATAATGGCGATAGGACTTGTTGCCGTTGCTAATAACGCAGCTTATGCAGCCCAAGAAAAACCTACAACGCCAACAGTAAAAGCTGCCGCTGAATCTAGCGCCAGTATGACGGCTAAAGTAAACCTCAATAAAGCCGATGCGGCCCAGTTGCAAACCCTAAATGGGATAGGTGAAGCAAAGGCAAAAGCAATCATCGAGTATCGTAATAAAAATGGCAAATTTACGGATATAAAGCAGTTAACTCAGGTTAGCGGTATTGGTGAGAAGTTATTAACTCAAAACGCTGACAGGTTGGCTATTTAATCCTAGCTATAAATTAAATCCTAGCAATAAAAAAGGAAGCATTAAGCTTCCTTTTTTGTTTAACCCTAACTGTTACCGCTTTTTACCTCTAATCTAAACTGAGGTGATTTAGGTATATGCAGCCTAATAGAGGTTGTCTAGTTTATTGTGCGTTTAACGCTTCACCATTGGTGTTGAGTGAATCATCACCCATTAAAAACACATAGGTTGGCATAATATCTTCAGGTGTTTTTAATGCTTGTGGATTTTCTGCTGGGTAAGCTTTTGCACGCATTTCAGTACGGGTCGCACCAGGGTTAATGCTATTTACTCGTACAGAGGTGTTGTCACATTCATCAGCAAGCACTTGCATCATGCCTTCGGTGGCAAACTTTGAAAATGCGTAAGGCCCCCAATAGGCTCGACCTTTTCGGCCTACGGCACTTGAAGTAAAAATAATAGAGGCATTTTTAGCCTTTCGCATGACAGGTAATAATGCTTTGGTCATAATTGCTGCAGCGGTGACATTGACTTTCATTATTTTTTCTAAAGATGTTAAGTCGATATGTTCAAACGGTCCAAGTGCACCTAGATGTGAAGCGTTATGTAACAGGCCATCTAATCGCCCAAATTGCTCAGCAATAGTGTCAGCCATATCGAGATAATGTTGCTCAGTTGCGCCGCTTAAATCTAAAGGGATTATTGCAGGATTTGGTGAACCTTGAGCGACAATTTCATCGTATACTTTTTCAAGTTTTTTAACGGTTTTACCCAGTAGTATTACCGTTGCACCATGTGCTGCGTAGGTTAATGCTGCCACGCGGCCAATACCATCACCAGCACCTGTTACTAATATTGTTTTGTTATTAAGTAAATCTTTTTTAGCTTGATATTCCAACATGATTCATTAATTCCTTGGGACGGAACAGCCCGTCAAATCTACAATCGAACAAAAGGTAAACGACCGTTTTAAACAAATGACTGATATTTGTATGTCAAACAGTCAACTGCGTGTAATAAACTTGTAGCTAACTCTATATATTTACGTTAACTTGAGACTAGCTAAGGACTAAAATAAGTCCTTATGGTCACAGGATTGGACTATTGTGACCAATTTTTGGGGAAAACAAAATTATTACAACAAGATTTGGGGAAAAAAGATGAAAAGACTCATTTTGGGTGTTGCTATCGCATCTGCTCTAGGACTAACGGGTTGTTCAGAAGAAAGCTTCAATGAAGCAAGAGAAACAGCAACGCCATTAGTGCCAGTTTCGCATATGCAATTTGATCCAGCCAACGGTAAAGTGCCATTACCAAACGATTTACTCTTCAGTGGTACAAAAGATGGCACATTAAATATTCCTGGTGAGGATGGTATTGATTACGTCAATCCACAACTTGCACTCGGTGCGCTTGATGGTTGGTCAACCTCATCTCCTATTACTATTACTGTTGACCTTGCCACAGACTTAGATGGTAATAAATTAACATTGGATGCCGCATCGGTATTTCAACCAGGTGCCGTAAGAGTATTTGAAGCAACTGTTGGCGGGGCATTATCAAGTGACCCAGAATGTAAGTCGGCCGCTTCAGTTTCAGCTTGTAAAGTGGGGGAAGAATTATCATTTGGCGTAGATTTTGTGTCTAAAGCTTCTGGTAACAAAGTCGCTATAGTGCCACTTAAGCCGCTTAAACCTGGCCAATCATATATTTATGCAACCACTAACCTGATTCAAGATTCACTAGGTCGTGGCATTGCCCCTTCAACGACCTATGGCTTGTTGAAATTAGATATTGACGTTAATCCTCTAGCAACGCCTGCACAATTACAATTACAGGGATTAGTCAATAGCTATGAAAAAGGCATGGCAGCTGAGCACGGTGTCGACGCAGAAACCATTAGTTTCTCTGGATTATTTACCACTCAATCTGTAAAGGATGTATACGAAACGACCAAGTTACTTATGGCATCTCGTGCACCTTATAAGCCTGCGTTTGTTCAAACGCCAACTCCTATGCCTAACGGTGCGGGAGGCATAGTCACTGTTGCACAAGCCGCTGGATTGACACCAGCTGATGGTGCTGCTTATGTGGTTTCTAGTTTAGCGGATGTGTATACCGCAACAATTAAGTTACCTATATATGGTAGCTGCTCGTCAAGTGCATGTTTAAGCCCAGAAGGCGCGCCGTTAATTAATGGCCGTTGGTTTGCTCAAGGCGACAGTCCAGTATCGGTCTTATTGGCAATTCAAGCTGGCACTATGAGTCAAGCAAATTTTGCCCAACAAGCTATTAGTTTTAATATTGACCCAAGTGCGGCACTTGCTAATCCTGCTTTGTTAGCAGGTTACCCTTGGATGTTAGATGATGGTACACCTGCAGATGCGACTAAACATTTAACCAAGTTTAACCCTATTCCAAAAATCATGAGTTATGAAACTGTGCCGGTATTGATTGCGATGCCAAATGCGCAAAAAGTGGCTGCATTTCAAGCATCTCAAGGTTTAACTTTTATACCGCCAACCAATGGCTGGCCAACTAACATTGCATTGCATGGTTTAGGGGGCGGTAAAGAGATGGCATTAGCCTACGCAGGATCATACGCTGCAATGGGTATAGCCACTTTTGCAATTGATATGCCGCTGCATGGTGCGCGTTCATTTGATGCTAACAAAGATGGTATCTATGAGGTTTCTGCAACGGATCCTTCATACGGTGCAGTGATAGGCAAACCAGAAGCATTCAAAAATGGCAATCCATTAGTATTTGTTAATATTGCAAGCACATTATCTGTGCGTGATAATTTCCGTCAAGCGACTATGGATCATTTAGCTGTGCGTTTATTGCTTACAGGCATGTACGCTCAAATAGCCCAAGCTGGTGGTCAGCAAGTATTTGATATGAATAAAATCAGTGCCCAAGGTTTAAGCCTTGGTGGTATTGTGGGAACCACTTTCTCAACCTATGCAAGCACTGGTTTAGTTGATCCTACATCGGGTACCCAATTACCAAATGCCTATGGGATCACTGCATCATCACTTGTTGCTCCTACAGGTGGTTTAGCGGGTGCTTTCGCTGGTTCTGCGACATTTGGCCCAGTGTTATTCAGTACTATCACTCAATCACCTACCTTTATAGCGCAAGTTAAAGCTGCCAATACTGCTAAGTATGAAGAGGGGACTCCTGAATATGCTGCATTAGTTAAAGCGGTTTATGCTGAGTTTTTACCTACGTTTGCCTTTGCTGTGCAAACGGCAGTAGACAGTGCTGACCCAATTAACCATGGTGCTAAATTAGCTGCAACGGGTTTACCAGTGCATTTAATTGAAGTCGTTGGCGATGGTGCTGGCAATTTACCGGATCAAACTTTACCTAATACAGTGACAGGTTTCCCACTTTCAGGTACGGAGCCATTAATTACTTCTCTTGGCTTAGGTTGTGCTGATTCAACAGCTGCTGGTTCTGCTGCAGTTCGCTTCTCTAAGGGACATCACAGTTCAATTGTCAGCCCGCGTGAAACTGCGGCAACTGATGGTATGGCGGCGCAAGCTACTGTTGAAATGCAATCTCAAGTGGCCATGTTTGCTCGTACTGCAGCGTTAGGTTCGGCAACAGTGTTAGTCTCAGACTCTAGTGTGATTAAGTCTTGTAATTAATCATCACAATTTAGTCTCTAGATTGTTTAAAAACCCAGCACAAGCTGGGTTTTTTATTGTTTGTTTCTCAGTAGATGTTGGTAAACTAGGATAATATTTTTTTTCGGAGTAAATTTTGAATTTTTTAATTGAGTACGGCATGTTTTTGGCTAAAGCGGTCACCATAGTGGTTGCCATTGTGACGGTAGTCGTTGTTGTTATTGCCAGTGGGATGAAAAACAAAACTGACAAAGGCGAGTTAATACTGACAGATTTAAGTGATGAGCTATTACAATTAAAGCATGATTTGAAACATGAGTTATTGTCTAAGAAACAACTTAAAGCTTACGAGAAACAAGTTAAAGCAGAAGACAAAGCTACTGACAAAAATGAACAACCCAATAAGAAAGTGTATGTTTTAGACTTTAAAGGCAGTATTGATGCCGGCGAGGTTGCGTCGCTGCGTGAGGAAATTACCGCTATTTTGATTATTGCTGACGAGGGTGATCAAGTATTAGTCAATGTAGAAAGTGGCGGTGGTATGGTTCATGGTTATGGCTTAGCATCAAGTCAATTAGACCGTTTACGCCAAGCAAATATTCCCTTCACTGTGTGTATTGATAAAGTGGCTGCCAGTGGCGGTTATATGATGGCTTGTGTGGCCAATAAAATTGTTGCTGCCCCGTTTGCTATTGTGGGCTCAATTGGTGTTGTGGCGCAACTACCTAACTTTAGTCGTTTGCTTAAAAAACATGAAATTGATTATGAGCAACATACCGCAGGTAATTTCAAACGAACGTTAACTGTGTTTGGTGAAAATACCGATGAAGGGCGAGAGAAGTTTCAACAAGAGTTAGAAGAAACTCATGTGCTATTTAAACAGTTTGTGGGTCATTATCGTCCCACTTTAGACTTAGATAAAGTCGCCACTGGCGAGCACTGGTATGGCAAACAGGCGATAGAGTTAGGTTTAGTGGATGAAATAGCCACCAGCGATGATATTGTGTTGCAGTTAGCCAAAGATCATCAAGTGTACAAACTTAAGTATCAAATGAAGAAAAAGTTAGCTGATAAAATTGCCCATGGTGCATCTCTATCGGTTAACAGTGTGGTCAATAAGCTTACAGAACTTAATCGACCAATTTGATTTGCTGCAACAGAGTAGAGCGTAATGTTTAAGCAAGGTGGCTATAACGCTAATTTGATGGTGGGTGACCAATGTTATCCTGCCTTTGAACTGCGTAATCTTTTGCTGTTTATCCAACACGAATTAGGTGACAAGTTGGTGCAAACCGTTTGTCAGCAAATTGGTGTTGGGATGGTAGAGTTAGCCGCGAGTCAATTTGTTTATGTATGGCAAGTCGATTTTGCGCTTGAAGCCTTACGACTTAATAGTACCCATGATATGGGCGCAAGGTTGGGCGCAAGTTACCAGGTTGAGAGCTTAGATTTACTGTTGCCTTATTTAGGCCAGTTTGATTCTTTAGGTGACTGTTTACAGTTTGTGGTTAAAAATCCACAATTGGTCGGCAGCTTTACTGACAGCTTAGTGCGGGTCGAGGATGATAAAATTTGGATTCGGTGGTTGAATACCGGTAAGTCGAATACAGAAAAATATTCTTTTCAGTTTCAACACAGTATTTGTTCTCTTGTTGGTTTAGCTAGGGAGCTGGCGGATCGACATATCATGGTAAGTGATATTCACTTAGCTGAAACGTGCGATCAAAGTGTTACTGGTAATAGCTATTTTTTGTCCGAATTTACCGGCGCAAACATTTGTTATCAGCAAAGTTATTTTGAGTGGAGCATTAAACTGGAATGGTTAACTTTACCCATTACCTATATTTTTGAACCTAAAGTTGATCATTTACAAACGCCGCATTCACCATCATTAATTGAAACCGTTTTACAGCAACTTCGTCAATCTATGCCTGCAATGTTAACTTTGCAGGGGATGGCAGAAAAAATGCACATGAGTGATAGAAGTTTGCGGCGTAAACTAGCATCAGCGGGGAGCAGTTATCAAAAGCTGGTCGATCAGGTTAGATGCCAAATGGCAATTAAAATGATTTTATCCGATAAGATGCATGTTGAAGATATTGCCGAATTAATGGGTTACAGTGATGTCAGCCATTTTCGGCAAAGCTTCAAACATTGGTTAGGCCATCCTCCTGGTTACTTCTTACGTCTAAATCAATCCGAATAGGTGTTACTGACAATGGCCTAAACTGGATGGCAATGAATCTATCCAGCGTTTAATTAACTCAGTCCCCTCGGAATGAATCACCTCTCTGCCAATAGGGGGCATACGGTCTTTGGCTGACAACAGCACTTGTCGATTATGCACAATAGAGCGTTCACCATTTCCTGGCACAATATCATATGCAAGGCCATCAGGGCCGCCATCCCACCCAGGAGGCTGTTTACATATACCATACTCGAATGTGGTGTGGTCAACATCAAAGCTTAACCTCAGTCCTGAGATACTGGCAAAACCTTGCGGGTTATGACAATGGGCGCAGTTAATGTCTAAGTAGCCTTTTGCGCGGGCGGTTAACTCTTTGGTATTATCGTTTAATGCAAATGATCGCGGTGCGTTAGTTAAGCTTAGCTGTTGTAACCAACCTTTATTTTCAAATAGTTGAAGTTGATTAATCTCTTGACCGTTGGCGAGCATAACATTTCTATTCAGAGTATGTGCTTTTAAGCCAATGGGCATAATTTTACTGGTTTGTGCAGATACCACTTGGTGGCATATTTTACATTCTGCTTTACTTGGGATGTGGTATTTAAATTGAACCACCTCACCCTGGTTATTCATTTCATGTTCAATATCAGCCCGGCAATCAATAATTTTGCTTGTTGGTTCTGCCATTGATATGTCAGTGCTGTCCAGCCCGTTTCTCGGTGGATTAGCAGCCGTGTTTCTATTAATATCTCGTTTTCACTGCCACTCAGGCTTGTGTCATAGGGAAGGGCGAAGGTTTTCACTAATACAGAGCCTACAGGTGGTGTCATACGTACGTTTGCTTGGTAATCGAATGACAATCCTTGTGGTATAAACAAAAAACGGTATTTACTGGCATAGTTAGAAAAAAGCTCAGTTGATAAATGGTATAAATGACCAGGTGCCCTGGGTGAGGCCGTGGGGATACTGGAGTCGATAAATAAACTGTAGTCAGCTAAATCATCACAATCTTTATTCATCAATGCTTGCCAGTTCACTTCAGAGGTTTGGCTGTTACACACATCATCTTCGCTTGGCGGATTAACCGTTGGCGGCGAAACAACTGGTGGAGTAACGGCTAATGGTGGTGACGTAGTGGCATCATTACTTCCGCCACAACCACTAAAACAGGCCAACAATAGCAATACAAGTATTGAATCATAGTGAGATTTTTTTGCAGAGGTGTAACCCAGTTTGGTATTGTTTTTTGGAGGCATCTTATGGTTCTCCACATAATAAAGCCGGGTGACCCTGGCTTTAAATCAGTGACAAAAATTATCTTATGAGCAACTTGCAGCGGGTAAGCGTTTAATCCATTCACTGATCAATGCCACACCCTCTTTATGGGATAGGCTGCGACCAATCTCAGGCATGCGATCACCTGGATTATTACTTTCCATGCGGAAATGCAGAATAGACTCAGCAGGTTTACCTGGCACGATATCGTAACCTAAGTTCCCTCCGCCATAAGCGACAGGAGACTTACAGGTGCCGTGAGAGAATCCGGCATCTTCTGCATAGGCACGCCAGTATTCTACTTTTAAGCCTGTGTTAGATGCGTTGCCTTCAGGACGATGACAATGGGCGCAGTTAATATCTAAATATCCTTTGGCGGTATTCATTAACTGGGTATCAGACATACTGATAATATTCGCTTCATCACCATCTTGGAATTGAGGAATACTATCAACATCTGCTAAATCAGGTACGCCTTGTAAAATACCCGCGGCTTGCCATTTAGATAATTGATTCATTGTGCCATCTGTATAGGCATAATCACGGTTTAAATGACGCGCTTTAGGGCCAATAGGCATAAACACTGCGTTGCTATCATCATCCTTTTTAAATTGATGGCATTGTTTACATTGGTTCATGCTAGGCACAACATAGTCAAAGTCTAATGCTTCGCCTTTATGGGTAACTTGCTTACCTTGAATAGCACCCGCTTTAGCGATAACCGCATCTGATTTGTCAGATTTCCAAACATAAGGTAATGCCGTCCAACCTGTTTCACGATGAATCAATAAGCGAGTTTCCACTAAATCTTCATTGGCAAAACCGCGGTTATTGGTATTTTCAGGTAACGCGAATGTCTTACTAATGACAGTGCCGACAGGAAAGTCAAATGACTCATTTTCGGTATACTGGGCTTTGGTTCCTGAAGGGACATACACAAAGCGATATTTAGTCGCATGATCAGTAAATAACGGGGTATTTAAATCATATGGCAAGCCACCAGAATTAGGTGCCGCGGTTGGGTTTTTCATATCGGAAAATAGATTGTAGTTTGACAGATTTGGACAGTTTGCTTTAAGCAAAGCATTCCAATTAACATTACTGCCTTCTGCTTCACAAAGTGTTAAATCACCATCACCGACTAAACCCCCTTCACCTTCACCAATTGAGCCTCCACCGCCGACTAAGGTGCCGCCGTCACAACCGGCGGTATCATCATCAACACCGCAACCAAAAATTTCATCGCCAAAGGTGACGGTATGAACCGGTAAACTAACTTGAGAACATGCCATTAAATCAGTTTGTGGTTGCTGATATAAAGTATCAGGTATGCTCATATCGGTATTAGAGTTAGCAAATAAACGACCAACACTGACATCACCGTTATTTTGGATACAAACATTGTCGCTACCGTCAGTGGCAAATGGTAATTCTTGTAGACCTAAATAAGCCGCAGTACCATTATTTGATAACATTTCACCCAAGCCGTCATATAAAATGCCGGGTAATTTTCCGTGGGTTAAGAAGTAAGCTTTAATGATATCCTCAATCAAATAACCTTTGGGTTTAGATCCGTATTCAGTAATCACGTTATCGTGAATATGAATGTTACGTGGAGTAGGGCGCCAGCCGTCGCTGATTGCTTGACCTGGCTGGCCATAATTAGCCACAAAACTGCTGATATCAGGCTCTGCAATAAAGAAACTGGATATCGTTAAGCCAACAGTATCGTGGTTGGTTATTTGGTTATTAAATATTTCAACTTTATCAGTCGCCAGTACAATCACCCCAGTACCTGGTGGCACAATATGTACACCTGCAGGATTTGACGAAGCATTAGCAAAGTTTAAGGTGTTATTATCATATACTTTGTTATTAAAAATACGCACGCTAGAGCCGTAGCGATGGTTATTAATCGGTAAATCAAATACTAAAATACCACCGGTATTGCCCATGGTTTCATTGTCATAGACGTCGGCATATTTAGAGTTTTCAATTTCAATACCGGCTACGTTTTCTTTGGCAATGTTACGACGCACCACAATATATTCAGACTGGCCAACATATATCCCCGCATCGGCACTGCCGCGCACATAAGTGTCTTCAATTAGAATATTCTCACATTCTACAGGGTATAAACCATAAGCACCGTTATCTTGATCTAACTCGCCTTCCCAAATAGTGGCTAGTCGACGTAAAATAATGCCATTGGTATTTTTGAGTTTTATGCCGTTATTTTTAGCTTCGTTTACCGATAAATCTTGAATGATTATGTTAACTGCGTTTTGGACAAAAATACCATCGCCTGAATTGGCATCTGAAAAGTCTAAAACGGTTTTATTCATGCCGTAACCCATGATGGTGACGTTTTTAGCAAAGGTACCATCACCATCGACATCACCATCAAATAGCAAAGTGGATTGAATTTTAAAGTGACCTTTGGGCAGCACGATTACCGCATTCGATTGTGCGTTAATTAATGCCTCTTGAATACTAATAGTGAGGTTGTCGCCAGCTTCAACCATGATAGCGCCCTCTGGAAAAGTGGGTACGATTTCGGCTGGTGGTTGTACAACTGGCGGTGTTTCTATTGCGGTAGATTTGTCATCGGAGTCACACCCCGTCAGTCCTAGACTGACAGCGGTAGCGACTAATGTTGGTATGAGCCAAGGCAATTTCTTGTTGAACATAGCATCTCCTGCTTTTTATTATTGATGTATTTGATTGAGCAAACCACTACGGCTTTTTATCCGTATGCTATTCAACATGCCTTGTTTGGATATTGTTAATCAATGTGAGATCTGGCCACAATTATGTAACAGTTGTTTTTTGCCGTTTTAAAAACAAAAACGGTAGCCTAAGCTACCGTGTTAAATGTTTTTATAAAACTTTGATATAAATACTATTTTTTTAAGCCTTGTAACTTAAATGCTGGTGAAAGCGTAAAATCACATCAATGTGTTCTTTATCGATATCAAATTCATTAGTTAAGGTGCGAATAGCTTCTTCAACTTGATTCATGAATCGACCAAAGCCTTCATCATTAACGTCACTTTTACCCGCTACGATCACGAATCGAATGGCTTCAACTAATTTTTGATCATCCCAGTGCAGTATTGGTGCTGGAGCATCAGCGTTAGGGTCAAAGCCAATCATTTGAAATTCAGCTGTGCTATTTAAACGCTCAAACTTACTATTACGTACTAGCGGTACTTTACCGTTTGCGACCATGGCCACACGAAATAGTTGGTTATTCTGCGTTGCGGCAATAAATTTATCAGCGACATTTTGATAGCTTGGACCAAAATTAGTCATATTTTCAGACAGTAATTGCTTTTTGATACGACGACCAATAGGAATGCTGACCGTAACATAATTAAGCGTACTGACATCTTCTGGTAGATCACATTCCCGACGTTTATAGCGGTTATCTACCGCACGTAGTTTGTAACCGTAGGTTTCTTTAATACCTTTACTTTTAGCAAAGAAATCGTATGAAATGTGCTGATGGTCACGCACCTTAATTGTAATATCTTTAACTGGTAGCAAAGGTTTAATTTCAGCTAGAAACTTTTGTACGTTGGCATGGAAGGTCGCGGAGTTACTGCGCAGTTCAGTACCCGTTGCTAAAAATACAATTTTAAGTTTTTTAGCTCTATAACCGGCAATACTGTGCAAACGGTTTGCTTCATGGTGAGCAGGATTATAGAAAAAACGCAATTGCTCTTCAGTTGACAGGCAATATGCTTCGCTATGAAAACGCACCATTGGCAGTTTGTCAGTGGCAATAACATGAACATTAAACAAGTCATGCTTCTCGGCTACTTGATAAACTAACTTACTGAATTCGTGGTAGCAAGTGTCTACATCTGTGTATTCAGCTAAAAAAGCATCAGTTAGTGGAAAACCCACCGATATATATTGGTTTTTGCGTGTTGCGGTAGGTAGATATACTTTCTTTTGACGACTGACGGACATAATTTTTCCTTTTAGTCTTGTTTAGGTCTTATTGTAAATATTGTTTGAGTAAATAATATAGATCTAATGTTTTAAACAAATCCCTGTCGTTACATTCTAAAGACTAAATCTTAAAATAATATGACTTTTTGTTATTTTATGTTGAATATATTTAACCCGTATCACTTTTTTAGCGCATCAATGATCCAAGGTTTCATCCATTGCGTAATAACAGGCTGAGCTTCTACATTAGGATGTATTCCATCGCGCTGCATCAATGCTGGGTTAGGTGCTATTTGGGGCATGAAAAATGGGATAAGCGCGATATTATATTCTTTAGCAGTTTGATTAAAAACATCGTTGAACATTTTGCTATAGCGTGGCCCGTAATTGGGCGGCACCATCACTTCAGTAAGCAGAACATCTGCCCCCGCTTGTTGTGACAGCGCAATGATTTTTGTAAGATTTGATTTCAGCAGGGGTGGGGGGAACCCACGTAATCCGTCGTTACCGCCCAGTTCTATCACAACAAGGTCAAATTGCTCTGATTCCAGCAAACTCGGGAGCCTTCTTGCCCCTCCTGCCGATGTTTCACCACTGACAGAACCATTAATAATGTGGTGTTCAGGGAGTTCATTACGTAATAATTGTACCCAACCTTGGCCTTCTTCCATGCCATAACCTGCACTTAAGCTATCACCTAGTATCAAAATCGTGGCAGCATAGCTGGTAGAAGAAAATGAAATGATAATAATTAGCGCCGCAAAACTGCGCTTTATAGCTGATGTTAAGAAGGATCCTATGTCGACAAATTTTGCTACAGATTCTAGTGCCATTACAGTAACTAACCTCATTAAAACGGTGGTAACTCAAGAAGGAGAATTGACTATCCTTAAGGGCATCAACATGGATGTCAAGCAAGGAGACAGTGTTGCAATATTAGGACCCTCTGGCTCGGGAAAGTCAACCTTACTTGGTTTACTCGCCGCATTAGATACACCAACATCGGGGGAAATATTACTCGATGGAGCGGCATTATCGGGATTGAATGAAGAGCAAAAAGCAGCTTTAAGAAAGCGTAAAGTCAGCTTTGTTTTTCAGTCGTTTATGTTAGTTGATACTTTGACAGCGCTTGAAAACGTGATGTTACCCGCTGAGCTTGCTGGAGTTAAAGATGCCAAGCAAAAAGCACAAAACATGCTTGAGCGGGTAGGCTTATCCCATAGATTAACCCATTTACCGAAACAGCTTTCCGGTGGGGAGCAGCAGCGTGTTGCTATTGCAAGGGCATTTATTTGCGAGCCTAAAGTACTGTTTGCCGATGAGCCAACCGGAAATTTAGACAGCGTTAACGGTGATAAAATTGCCGACATGTTGTTTCAACTCAATCAAGAAAGCGACACTACATTAGTGTTAGTTACCCATGACTTACAGCTGGCAAAACGCTGTAAACGACAATTTGTTATGGATAATGGTTTATTAACCGAACCTAATGCGACCGTCGCAAGTGCCAATGTGCCTCAATTTGAAGCCAACGGGGAGGCGCACTAATGGAATGGCAGTTAGCATGGCGTTTATTCAAACGTGAACTAGCGCAGGGGCAGTTGCTGCTTATCGTACTGGCTATCACCTTAGCCGTGTTGTCAGTCAGTGGTCTTGCTCGGGTAAGTGAACGCTTACAAGTGGCTATTAATGGTGAAGCCGCAACCTTTATTGCTGCCGATAGAAGTATTGATTCACCAGTACAGCTTGACCCAAATGTATTGCAGATAGCCGATGACCTAAACCTTAACCATGTTACTAACATGCAGTTTAACTCTATGGTTTATGCTGGAGACAAGTTTCAGTTAGTGACCATAAAAGCCGTTGGAGAGGGTTATCCTTTAAAAGGCAAGGTGGAATTATCTACTGGTGAAACATCACTGTTACCTGCTAAAGGTGAGGCCTGGTTTGAAAACCGTTTAGGCGGACTTTTAGGCTATCCAAAGTCATTAGAACTCGGTAATAGTGATTTGGTGTTATCTGCCGAGATAAGTCGTTTACCCGATGGCGGCTTTAATCCATTTGCTTCGGCCCCTGTGTTATTAATGCGCCTTGATGATGTTGACGCCACGGGCATTATTCAACCTGGTAGCCGTGTTAGCTACATATACCAATTCACTGGTGATACAGATGCATTAACTGCCTTTGAAGCGCAAGCAAAACCACTACTGAATAACAGCCAGCGTTGGATTGATGTGCAATCGGGTGATTCACCTATTGCCTCGGCGGTGAAACGTGCAGAGCGTTTTTTACTATTAGCCAGTTTATTAGGCATTGCTTTGGCGTGTGCCGCTATCGGAATTGCTGCGCAGCGTTATTGTCAGCGCCATTATGATGTGGTTGCCATGCTAAAAACCTTTGGCGCATCGGCGAAACAAATCAGATTGTTATTTGGCTTTCATCTTATGTTGGTCACCTTGTTAGGTATCGCACTAGGTTTGTTTGGTGGTGTACTGCTTGATCTCGCCATTACCCAGTTTTTACCCCCAGAAATAGCAGCATATTCACCGCCTTATTCACGGCCTTTGTTGTTGGGTATGTCAACGGGTCTTATCAGTGCCTTTATGTTTTCAGCTTATCCGTTAATGCGATTATTGGCCATTCCCCCCTTACGAGTACTACAACGTCAACTTGAAGGCCTGCAATTTGGCATGTGGTTGCATTTGTTACTCAGCTTAGGTGCTATGGCGCTATTGGGCTACTTGTATTCCCGTAGCATTGCTTTGACCATGACAGTGGTACTTACTGTACTTTTGTTAGGCGCATTACTCAGCATATTGGGTTTTGTGATGATCCGCATGGGCCATAGCGTTGGGATGAAAACCACTAATCCACTGCAATTAGCATTAGCAGGTCTTCGTCGCCGCGCAAGACAAAATGCGGTGCAACTAGTTGGTTTTAGTAGTGCGTTGGTATTGTTGCTGACTATTTTAGCCCTAAGACAAGATTTGCTTAATGAATGGCAAAAACAGCTTCCAGAAGATGCACCTAATTACTTTTTAGTTAATATCGCACCGGAAGACAGTCACCCATTACAGCAGTTTTTAGATGATAATCGGATTCAGGCAACCGATATTTATCCTGTTATTCGTGGCCGTTTAACCCATATTAATGGTGAAGAATTAATTTCAGATGAGCAAGAACGGACAGGGACAGCTGGCCGAGTCGGTATTTCGCGAGAATTAAACCTGACCTATCGTGACACGTTACCGCCTAACAATCCGATTGTGGAAGGGGTGTTTAATCAGGCTGATGATGAAGTGTCGGTTGAATCAGGTGTGGCTGAACGTTTAGGCTTAGCACTTAATGACAGTATGACATTTAGTATTGATAACCAGTCAGTTACCGTAAAAGCAACCAGTATTCGCAAGGTGCAGTGGGAAACCTTGCAGCCTAATTTCTTTATGATTTTTAGGCCTAAAGCCTTAGCGCCTTTTTCCTATACTTCCATGGCCAGTTTTCATTTAAATGATCAAGATTTAAAGGCGCAAGGTAGCGAGTTAAGCGCTAATGGCGTTGTGTTGCAGTTGATCCAGCAGTTTCCGACGATTTCAGTGATAGATGTCGGCGCAATGGTGGGACAGTTACGGCAAATTATTGATCAAGTGTCGTTATCGCTAACCTTAGTATTAGCATTGGTATTGCTTGCCAGTGCGTTAGTCTTGATAGCGCAAACCGAAGCGGGAATGGCCACTCGCCAGCGGGAACTTGCCGTACTGAGAACTTTTGGTGCATCAGGTTGGTTACTGCGCGCAGCAACCGGTTTAGAGTTTGCTCTGCTTGGTGCAATAGCGGGGTTTTTAGCTGTTATTGTTGCTGAGTTTGCTCTTTATATGCTTAAAACCCAGGTATTTGAACTGGTAGTTTATATGCATTGGGAGTGGTGGATTATTGCGCCAATATCTGGCGCATTAGTGGTGGCATTGTTAGGTGTCTGGCGTTGTCGTCAATTACTTAATCAATCATGCAGTGAATTACTCAAAGCAGGTTAAACCTTAAAGGGAGGTCGCTGAATATCTCCCTTTTTAAACTGTTTTTAGCATATGCTTCAACGTTATTTTCGTTCAGTTTTTGCTGCTGCAATATTGTTAGCACAAAGCTAACGTGAGTCTATTTGAGTATCAATTTTATTAAATCAGGTTTTGCAATCTGATGGCACACAGTGAATAATCGACACCGTTAACGTTGATAGTATTTATTATTGGAAGGTTTTTTAGCACTATGAAATTTAGTCCGTTGGTCGATGAACTGATCCAATCTCTGCGCATTTTACCCGGTGTTGGCCCTAAATCGGCACAACGTATGGCATTTCAATTACTAGAACGCGAAAGAAAAGCGGGCATTAAGCTTGCTGAGTCATTACAAAAAGCCATGTCTGAAGTAGGTCATTGCCAGCGTTGCCGCACTTTTACCGAGCAAGCACTTTGTCCAATTTGTGCCAGTCATAAACGCGGCAATGCAGAAATAATATGTGTGGTCGAAACCGCAGCAGACGTACTAGCCATTGAAGCTGGCGGCCATTTTAACGGCCGATATTTTGTACTGTTAGGGCATTTATCCCCTTTAGATGGTGTAGGGCCTGAAGAACTTGGCCTAGCGTTGCTTGAGCAGCAATTATCCTCAGATGATGTGCAAGAGCTTATTCTAGCCACTAACCCAACCGTTGAGGGTGATGCTACTGCCCATTTTATCGCTGATATGGCACGTCGCCATAACGTAGTGATCAGTCGTATTGCCCATGGCGTGCCAGTTGGCGGTGAATTAGAGTATGTTGATAGCACTACATTAGCGTTGTCTTTTAATGGTCGTATTAAGTTATAAGCTCGATATAAAACTGCCCCATTGTCCTTTTGAATAAATTTGCCATCATTGACCGTTAGTTAATGATGGCTTAAAAAAGCAGCAAAAAAATTATTCCCCCTTGAAAAGTGATCACCAAGCCCCATCTCTTGTATAACGAAACATTAAAGAGTGGTGGCGTTTGCTAGGTGATATTAATCTCATCAGCCAAATGTCATCGTTTATGTAAAAAGTAATATCAAGGGAATTATTCATGTCACAACAAGAAACACATGGCTTTCAAACCGAAGTTAAACAATTACTGCATTTGATGATCCACTCTCTGTACTCAAACAAAGAGATTTTCTTACGTGAATTAGTTTCAAATGCGGCCGATGCTGCGGATAAATTACGTTATTTAGCACTAAGCAATGACGACCTATATGAAGGTGATGGCGATCTACGCGTTCGCGTCAGTACCGATAAAGAAAAAGGCACGGTAACCATTTCTGACAATGGTATCGGTATGACACGTGATGGTGTTATCGAGCATTTAGGCACGATTGCTAAGTCAGGTACCAAAGAGTTTTTCAGTCATTTATCGGGTGAAGCGTCTAAAGATTCACAGTTAATTGGTCAGTTTGGTGTTGGTTTTTACTCAGCATTCATCGTAGCGAAAAAAGTGACCGTGCGCACTCGTGCAGCAGGTAAGCCGGCCAGCGAAGGGGTATTGTGGGAATCAGCTGGTGAAGGTGACTTTACTGTTGATAACATCACTAAAAATACCCGTGGTACTGAAATCACTTTACATTTGCGTGATGAAGAAACTGAATTTGCTGATGATTATCGCTTGCGCTCTATTATCACTAAGTATTCTGATCATATCTCTGTTCCTGTGCAAATGTTTGAAGCAGGTCAACCTGAATCAGACGGCCCAGACGGTGAGAAAATTCCTGCGACTGAAGGTTCTTGGAAATCAATGAACAAAGCCACTGCGCTTTGGACTCGTAATAAAGCCGATATTTCTGATGAAGAATACCAAGAGTTTTACAAGCATATTTCACACGATTACAGCGACGCACTAAAGTGGGCGCATAACCGTGTTGAAGGTAAGCAAGAGTACACCAGTTTATTATATATCCCGGCAAAAGCACCGTTTGATATGTTTAACCGCGATCAAAAACATGGCTTAAAGTTATTTGTGCAACGTGTGTTTGTGATGGATGACGCTGAACAGTTTATGCCAACTTATTTACGCTTTGTAAAAGGCTTGATTGATTCGAATGATTTGCCGCTGAACGTGTCTCGTGAAATTTTACAAGACAACAAAGTGACCCAAACATTGCGTCAAGCATTAACCAAACGTGCTTTAGGTATGCTTGAAAAAATTGCTAAAGATGATCCAGAGCAATATCAATCTTTCTGGGCTGAATTTGGTCAAGTATTGAAAGAAGGTCCAGCTGAAGATTATGCTAACCGTGAACGTATAGCCGGTTTACTGCGTTTTGCGTCGACCAATGACAATAGCGCGGCAACCACTGTGTCATTAGAAGACTATATTGGCCGTATGAAAGAAGGCCAAGAGAAAATTTATTACATAGTGGCTGACAGCCATGATGCAGCGGTAAATAGCCCTCATCTTGAGCTATTACGTAAAAAAGGCATTGAAGTCTTATTGATGTCTGAGCGTATCGATGAATGGTTAATTAACCACTTAACTGAGTTTAAAGGTAAGCAGTTACACTCAGTCACTAAAGGTGATTTAGAGTTAGGTTCATTAGAAGATGAAGCCGACAAAGAAGCACAAGAGAAAGTCGCCGAAGAAGCTAAGGGCTTAGTTGAGCGCATCAAAGCAGCCCTAGACGGTAAAGTGGCTGATGTTAAAGTGACTTCACGCTTAACCGATACTCCAGCTTGTGTAGTCACTGGTGAAGGCGAAATGTCGACCCAAATGATTAAATTGATGCAAGCAGCAGGTCAGCCTGTGCCTGACTCAAAACCTACATTTGAGATTAACCCAAGCCATCCTTTAGTTGAGCGTTTGAGTAATGAGCAAGATGAGCAATTATTTGCTGATTGGTCTAACTTGTTATTACAGCAAGCCCAGCTATCAGAGAAGGGCAGCTTAGCCGACCCTTCAGCGTTCATTAAATTAATGAACCAAATGTTGATGTCGAGCTTTAAGTAACACTAAGCGGATAGAAAAAGCGGACTCTGTGTCCGCTTTTGTATTTTAAGGGAAATTATGGAACACATCATTTCGTTAACCAAAGAGAATATTCAACAAGTTGTTGATGCCTCGATGGAAAAAGTGGTTGTACTGACTTTTTTTGCTCAGCAAAAGCCTGAAAGCATTCAAATGCTGCAAACTCTGGAACAGCTTGCGGCAGCACAAGCTGGCCGCTTTATACTGGCCAGTGTTGATTGCGAAGTGGAAATGGAAATTGCCCAGTATTTCCAAATTGAAAGCTTACCCACTACGCTGATTTTAGATAAAGGCCGCCCAATTGATGGCTTTGCTGGTGTGCAAGATGCTGCGAGTGTCGCAAGCTTGCTAGATAAGCATTTACCAGCACTTTGGATGCAAGCTTTTGATGGCGTAAAAGCGCAGCTTGCTCAAGTTGAGCCGTTAACCGATGAAGCGTTAACGTTACTTGTTGCGCAATTAAAAGAGATTGCTGTACAAGCCGATAATCTGGCTGATGTGCGTTTGGTGTTAGCGGATGTTTATTTACAGTTAGGCGCGCTTGCCGATGCCAAACCGTTAATTGAAGGGATTGGACTGGCTGATCAAGACAGTTACTATCAAAACTTAAAAGCTAAGTTGGCATTAGCGGAAGATGCAGCAGATACGCCTGAAATTCGTCAACTGCAACAACAGCTTGAGTTAAGTCCAGGCGATATCAGTTTATCTATCGACTTAGCTAAGGCACTGAATAAAGCTCAGCGTAATGAAGAGGCGTTAGCGTGTCTTTTTAGCTTTTTAGAAAAAGATCTCAGTGCTGGTGACGGTAAAGTTAAACAAATGTTTCTTGAAATCATGACCGCCATGGGGCAGGGGAATGCGTTAGCGAATCAATATCGTCGTAAATTGTATACCTTGCTGTATTAAACATTGGCGTTAATTGATTAAGCGAATCTTATTAGATATAGGTCTAATGGAGTGCTTTGCCACTATCAAAAGTGCGGCAGATATGCGAAAATCGCCGCCCTAAAAAGAATATAATCTTAAAAGAGGACTTTAGAGATGCGCATTATTTTATTAGGTGCCCCAGGCGCTGGTAAAGGTACTCAAGCTCAGTTTATTATGGAGCAATATGGTATCCCACAAATCTCTACCGGTGATATGTTACGCGCAGCGGTTAAAGCGGGAACACCACTTGGTATAGAAGCCAAAAAAGTGATGGATGCAGGCCAGTTAGTTTCTGATGACTTAATCATTGGGCTAGTGAAAGAGCGTATCGCACAAGATGATTGTGTTAAAGGCTTCTTACTTGATGGTTTCCCTCGCACAATTCCGCAAGCTGATGCAATGACAGCCAATGGCATAGTGATTGATCATGTTATTGAAATTGACGTACCAGACGAAGAAATTGTTAAGCGCATGAGTGGTCGTCGCGTTCATTCCGGCTCAGGTCGTGTTTACCATGTTGTATTCAATCCACCTAAAGTGGAAGGTAAAGACGATGTTACTGGTGAAGATTTGGCTATCCGTCCTGATGATGAAGAGTCTACAGTACGTAAACGTTTAGGCATTTACCATGAGCAAACTAAGCCGTTGGTAGATTATTACGGTAAAGTGGCTGCTGAAGGCCGTACTGTATACAACAAGTTTGATGGCACCCAAAGTGTTACTGCTGTAAGTCAGCAATTGGCTGCAGTACTGAAATAATCGCTTAATCAATTTGGTCACAATACCTTGTTTCGTATTGTTTAAAAGCCTGCATTTGCAGGCTTTTTTATTTACAGCGTCATGCTAAATTCAATAGCATGTGCTTATTGAATTCAACCTAAACAAGGGTTAATGAATTATTGGCCGAGTAATAAAACAGTGATTTGTATTCGATGAGTAAGCGGTACTTTTGATTAATTCTAAACAGCGCAACTACCCGAGCAGAAATATCGATAATATTCTCCCAAGCCGTTATTAATTCAGCAGTAAGCGTTATTGTTTTATTTGCTGTTTGGGTGATGACAATATTGATATAGACATGATGATTGACCTGGTTAGAGAACAGGTGTCTTGACGGGGGCGTGGCAGGATAAAGTCATTTAATCTCATGAGGTTAATGTGATATGATGCGCCGCCTTTTATTAGAGGCGTTTTTATTTAATCATGGCTTTGAGCAATAATAAGCTAAACTGATATTTATATTTCGCTGCATGGATGCAAACTCATGAGAATCGATGATGAAGTTTCCTGGTCAACGTAAGTCGAAACATTACTTCCCTGTTAGCAACCGCGATCCACTTCTGGCGCAGTTACCCCATCAACCGCAAGCATTTTCTACTTATATATGTGGCATTGACCAAACTTTAGTGGATATTGAGGCGAAAGTTGCCGATGAGTTGCTTGAACGTTACGGTTTGCCTAAAGGTAACTCAACACTCATCAATGATGATAGCGCCCATGCGCTTTATAATGAACTGAAATCCAATGATATGATCAGTGACGAGTTTGCTGGTGGCACTATAGGTAACACAGTCCATAATTATTCTATTTTAGCCGATGATCGTTCAGTATTGTTTGGTGTCATGAGCCAAAACATTATGGTTGGCAGCTATGCTTACCGCTACCTGTGTAATACTTCTTCAAAAGTAGATTTAAACTATTTACAACCCGTTGATGGTCCTATTGGTCGCTGCTTTACGCTTATTTCGGCTGATGGCGAGCGTACTTTTGCGATCAGCAAAGGTTCGATGGATAAGTTAACACCGCATTATATTAATCAGCAAGTGGTGCAAGAAAGCTCAGCATTAGTGATTACGGCTTATTTAATGCGTGCTAGTGATGGCGATGGTATGACATCTGCGGCGATGAAAGCGATTGAATATGCTAAAGCCGCTGAAGTGCCCGTGGTGTTAACCCTAGGGACTCGCTTTTTAATTCAAGAAGACCCAGCTTGGTGGCAAAACTTTATCAAAGAGCATGTCACTATTCTGGCAATGAATGAAGATGAAGGTGAAGCGCTGACCAGGTTAAAAGACCCATTATTAGCCAGTGAAGCAGCACTTGAGTGGTGCGATATGGTGTTGACTACTGCTGGTGCAATTGGTTTATATACCGCGGGATATGCAGAAGACAGCGCAAAGCGTGAAACCAGTCATCTTTTATTACCGGGTGCGATACCTGAGTTTAATCGGTATGAATTTTCGCGTCCTATGTTAAAAGCTGACTGTGCAACTCCGCTTAAGGTCTACGCTCACATTGCGCCTTATATGGGTGGACCTGATTATATTCGCAACACTAATGGTGCGGGTGATGGCGCGTTATCAGCTTTATTACATGATTTGTCTGCAAATACCTTTCATAAAACCAATGTGCCAGGGTCAAGTAAACATAAACGTGATGGTTTATGTTACTCATCATTTTCGCAAGTGTGTAAGTATGCTAATCGCGTTGCTTATGAAGTATTAGCTCAACATAGCCCGAGGTTATCGCGTGGGTTACCAGAACGTGAAGACAGTTTGGAAGAGTCTTATTGGGAACGATAATTCTTTATTCAGCCTAATAAAATAAACACAAACGATAATGTTTTGCCATTATCGTTTTTTTACTCTTTTTTTGAGCTATTTTTTTATAGAATAGCCTTAATCGCATTATTAAGGAGCTTAAAGTGAAAGGACAAATTTTACGTGAAATGCATGTGCTTAAGGTTATTGAGCCAGATTTTGAAGTACAAAGGCGTATTGCATTTATTAAAGCTAAGCTCAAGGAGGCTCATTGCTATTCATTAGTACTTGGGATCAGCGGTGGGGTCGATTCATCTTTAACTGGTCGTTTATGTCAGTTAGCGATTGACAGCTTAAATCAAGAGTCAGCAGATAAGCGTTATCAATTTATTGCTGTACGTTTACCTTACCAAGTTCAAAAAGATGAAGATGAAGCACAATTAGCCTGTCAATTTATTCAGCCGACTAAACAAGTTACCGTCAATATTGCTGAGGGTGTTATTGGCGTGCATCAAGCCACTTTAGCAGGGTTAAACGATGCGGGAGTATCTTTACCAGAAGAAAGTAAGATCGATTTTGTTAAAGGTAATGTAAAAGCCAGAATGCGTATGATTGCCCAATATGAAATAGCCGGTATGGTAGGTGGTTTAGTGGTTGGCACAGATCATAGCGCAGAGAACATTACTGGTTTCTATACTAAATTTGGTGATGGAGCATGTGACTTAGCGCCATTGTTTGGTTTAAATAAACGTCAAGTTCGTCAACTGGCTGCTTTTTTAGGTGCACCAGATATTTTGGTTTACAAAGCGCCCACTGCGGATTTAGAGGAAGATAAACCACAATTAGAAGATGAAGTGGCACTTGGCATGACCTACGATCAAATTGATGATTTTCTAGAAGGTAAAGCGGTTAATGCAAGCGTGGAAACAAAGCTTGTTGCTATTTACCAACGTACTCAACACAAGCGTAAAGCAATACCGACTATTTACGATTAATACAACAGTAATGATGCCTTTATCTAAAGGCGGTATGGCACACATGCTTAACTTAATGTGTGCCATTTAATTTTATGCGATTCAAACTCGCACCATTCAAATTTGCTCCAAGTTATCCAAGTTAAATTAGTGCAGCTCAGTGTTAAGCAGTAATTAGCCGCTTACCTATGCTATTATATTAACAGCATTATTTTTAAGGAATTAACTTGCTAGCTAACGTTAAGTCTAGATTATTGTTCAAGATGAGCGCGATGGTCATCATAACATTGATGCTGGCGACCGTTATGGGTTGTAATCAAATTGCGCTAAACAAAAGTCCAGATAGTATTCAGCGTCTTGTGCAAGAAAGCCTTGTTGATGGTGTATTGTCAGCCGATACCAGTATTGCGGTCACATTAGGCAGAAGCCGTACATTGTCAGTGTGGGATATTGCGACAAGCAAATTATTACATCAATGGTCTGATGATGACTTTGAGCAGGCTAATTACTTATTGGCATTGTCAGGTAATAAGCAATATCTCCTCGCTGCCGGTAAAATCAGTATTTCAATGTTTAACCTTGAAACGGGCAAATTAGTTATACGCTGGCCCGCTCAGGGTTTTAATCCCGATGCAAGTATAACCAGTCTTTTCTTAAGCCAAACTGGCAGCACTATTTTGGTCGGTATGAGTGATGGCTCTATTACGGTTATTCAACAAAGCAGTATGACAATGTCACGCTTTAAACAGCACAGTGCCGCCGTTAACCATATTGAACTATCCAATTTTGAACAACAGGTATTATCCACAGGCCTTGATGGTGAAGTGCATATTTGGTCCAACTATAGTGGAGAATTGATAAACAGTTTTTCACTTCCGCAGCGGATAACCAGCGTGACCTACGATGAAGCTAATAGCCGTTTATTTATTGCCGATGCACTTGATAACAATGCCATTATTGATTCTCAAACCGCATTACCGGTTAGTCAGTTAGATTACCTTGAGCGTTATCGCTATTTTCGACAAGCTTTACTTATTAATAATGCTGATAATTTAATTACTGCAACCTCAAAACAAACCGTTATTTATTGGGATGCTTTGACTGGTAAGGAGCTGTTTGATTTTGATATCACCGCCTATAACGCAGGTACAACCGTACTTTCTATGCGAGTTCAGCCTAATGGTAAATTATTAACCTTAAGCTCAGATGGCACGCTGGAAGTTTGGCGTTTATAAACGTTTGCAACTTATGTTTGCAACTTATAACGGTTAGCTACTTTGGTGTAGCATTGGCCTTAATAACTCAATTAAGGCGTTAGGGAATTGGCGATAATCTAAATAGGGGCTCAGAAAAACCTGTTGATGATACAGAATGGTCTGGTTTTTATTCAATGACAGGCTTTTATTAAGCAATTCACTTTTAATGGTAAAGCGTGAAAAAGTATTTTTACCGCAAATAATATGCAAGATAGCAGGATCAAGTAATATATCGTTATCTCTCTCTATTGGCTCAGAAACAATCGCGATTGCCACTGGCAGATGCTCATCACTGTTTTGCTGAAGTAGCCTAGTTTGAGTTTCTCGCCAACAAGATAATTTTTTACAAACAAGCTTACTAATGATAACGGTGATTTTACGCCAATGGTTACCATTGGCATCAATTAACTGCTTGACTGCATCTGTTTCACTTTCACGCCAATCAGGTGGAATAACGGGTGGCGTGGGTAAGTAAAAAATCACTTTCGGCGAAAGGGATCCAAAGTAGTGGCTGATAATATGGCTTGAAAGTGTATTATTGGTAACTGTATTCATGTTTTTTATCTTTTAGCATACTTGCTATTATAATAACGTATTATATCAGGCTATTTTAAGCCTTTATTTATGCAAGCTTTATCATTGTTTTAGCATAAGGGGATTCATGCGCGCCATCGTTATCGGTTCGACCAAGCATATGTTATTTGCGCTGTTTTATAGCACTATAGGTACGGCTATTGCGTTAATTCTTATTGCTGTCTGGCTATTGAACGCTAGGCCAGATCTGTCACTTTGGCATACCACACATCTTACAAATGAATATCATCAACAATCAGGTTTAAATAGTTTTAAGCAGTATTTAGCATTAGAAGATAAACTATTTGCTGAAGTCGAGCATAAAATATACCAACAATATCAACCCGAAGTGACCTCTCCGATAAATCGTTATGAAAAAGGCAGCTCATCGGATCCAGCTTTATGGCATGAAGACTGGAATCGATCATTTGAGTGGCCAAATGATGATGCCGAATTTGGTTTGTTATTGATCCACGGCATGTCTGACTCGCCTTACTCTCTATCGCACATTGCCGAGCACTATCGACATCAAGCCCATATAGTTGGATTAAGATTGCCTGGTCATGGCACCACACCTTCTGGGTTGACCGATATTACCTGGCCAGATCTCGCAGGCGCTGTGGCGTTAGCAACCTCTCATTTATCGGATAAATTAAAAGGTAAACCATTATATGTTGTAGGTTTCTCTACTGGTGCAGCGCTTGCGCTTAACCATCAATTAGAAGCAATAAACCTGAATAAGCCGACTCATTATGACAAGATGATTTTTATCTCTCCGGCAATTGGGTTAGCTCCCATTGCGCAGGGGGCATATTGGCAGGCTAAATTAGGGGCGCTGCTTGGGCAGGAAAAACTGTTTTGGAATAGTATTGACGTTGAGTATGACCCATTTAAATATATGTCATTTGCAGTTAATGCAGGCGATGTTGTTTACCAGTTAACCCTGCGCAATAAACAATTATTAGAAAAATTATCATTAGAGCAAAAACAGAAAATTGCACCTATTCAAACTTTTCAATCAGTCATCGATGATACCGTTTCTTCTGTGAATGTTGTCGATGAGCTTTATCGGTATTTACCTAAAAACAATCATGAATTAGTCATGTTTGATTACAACCGCAGTACCGGTTTTAGGCTGTTAATGAATCTTGATCCAATCACATTTTTTGAACCATTTTGGACAAATAATGATATGGATTATCGTTTAACACTTATTGAAAGTCAGCAGCAGCAGTCAAGAGCTGTGCAAGCTAGAGAGCTTGGCATATTGAGTCAGCAAGCTCCGCAAAAACTATTGCTTGAATGGCCCAAAGGTGTGTTTTCGCTGTCTCATATTGCACTTCCATTTCCTATAGAGGATCCACTTTATGGTCCTTTAGTGATAGAAAAGACAGAAACAGTACAAATAGGCTTGGCGGTATTTCAAGCTGAAAGGGGGCTGTTTTCAGTATCTGCAGCGAATATGTTGCGCCAAAAATGGAATCCATTCTACCCTTATATGATGGATAGAATGGATAAATTTATGACTCTACCTCAGGGTTGATAATTGTCACTATAGTACGATTACGACCCTGAGCTTTAGCTTGATACAGATTATCATCGGCTATTTTTATCCATTTATCTAACTTAGTATCAAAATTTGCATTGGCAGTGATAGCACCAATGCTGGCGGTGATATCAAATGTTTTAGTTCCATCTGGAGTGTTAATTGTCATTTGAGACAGTTTTACTCTGAATTCATTTAAATGATGTTCAATGTGGAGCGCATTCGACATAGGTAAAATTAAAATAAATTCCTCTCCACCATAACGCGCTAGAATATCAATATCACGCTTAAAGTGTTGAGACAGCTGTGCTGACACTTGACGTAAGCATTCATCCCCCGCTAAATGGCCATAACTGTCATTAACGGTTTTGAAAAAATCTAAATCAAGAATAGCCACGGTAATTGCTTGTTCATTTCGAAGGCAAAACTCTCTCACGTCATGGAACTTAAGTTCAGCAAAACGGCGATTAAACAATTTAGTTAATGGGTCTTTATCGACCAGTTCTTTGAGTTTCTTGTTGGCTTTTTCTAATTCTTGGGTGCGATCGACTACTGTTTCTTCTAATTTGAATTGTTGAGTTATCAGTTGTTGTTTACTGGTTAACAACCTTTGGTAAAGGCTATACACTTCTTTAGGATAGCTATCATCTAGAGTTTGGCTATTTAAGTCATGTTGGCTAAGGTGGCCAAATTGGTTAGCCACTATTTCTAGGGGAATAGTAAGTAGTTGACTAATTCTATTCGAAATGAAAAAACTGACAAAAAGGGCGCCAAGCAGCATTAAAAAACTGGTTTGCATTTGTTGTTCAGCCAGCTGCAGTAATGGCGAGAATGGTTCGATAATATAAACTTTCCAACCATTTTTTAATTGCTTTTGAGCATAAATATATTCAGGAATTCTGGATCCTGTATCAGTAATATTCATCAAGGGTAATTTAGTCAAATACAGTCCATTGTGGATACTGTATTTAAAAGGCGACATGACGTTTAAATTGAGTGTATCTGAGGCATAGATAATATTATTGGTTTCATCGGTCAAAATTAATGATTGGTTTCTCTGTTGGCTGAAATCAGAGTCGATTGCGGAAAAATATTTTAGATCTAACGAAGCTTCAATTATGCCCAATGGTTGCGTAGTATTTTGTTTACTATAATAGGGCGCGCTAATAGCAATAATGGGGTCGGTGCCAAAGCCTCTGCCTAGAAATACCGAAGAAACAAACACCCTTTGATTATAAAATGCCTCGATAAAGTAATCCCTATCTTTGACGATGATATTTTTATTCTTAGCATTATTTAGTCGCGAAGCTGGTGATGTGGCTATTATCTTTGATTGGCTATCTGTGACTAGCATACTGATAAAGCCTGGATAACTTTTATGCAAATTGCTCAGAAGTGCTTGTAACTCTTGTGGTGACTCATTAGCTATACTGAAGTAGCGTGCTGCATTTTCAATCACTTTTTGATGGTTATCGATGTATTGTTCGCCAGCATTACTTAAATGAAAAACCGTTTCTTGCTGATTCTTAGTGATTAAACTTTGCTGTTTATCCAGTGAAATATAGTTGAAGTAAAGTGTTGAAAATAATAAAGATAATGTAATCATTAGCGTAACAAAATAAGTCATCTGTTTACTAAGACTTCTACGCTGTTTGTCTTTAATTTTGGTTTCAAACATCCATAACTTGGGTATCATCAACACTAATAAAGAGGCAATGCTAGTATAAATTAAGCTATTTATCGCTTGCTTGATGGTCACAAAAGATAAATGTTCTGTAGGCATCGCTAAAAATAGTTTAACCATTAAATAGAAAATGGGCATGCCAATAACAAGCCAAAATATAATATTGCCATATAAGGCATAGATATCTTTTCTACGGCAAAAACCTAAAAACAGTGCTTCTAACCCAAAAATGAAGAAAACATGATAAGTGTCCCAAGTGAGCATTAAACTGGTTGAGGCTAATAATGATGTAGCTAACGCATACCAAGGGCCACATAAAATGGCGACTATGACAGTGAGTGTATTACCTAGTACAAACTGGACGTTTGCGAAGAAGGGGATAGGATAAAAATTAATAATCAGTGCAATAACACCCATTACGATTGAAAATATCAGATTCTGTGGATTTAACTGCAATTTCTTCAATGAAATATCCTTTCTCGCTATCATAGAAAAATTTTACCTTCCTTATAGCTCAATCACAAGCGATTGACTCTGAATTACTGTTTAAATCTAAGATAGTTAACGTTAATTTAGATAAATTGATATGCGCCTCTATAAGTTGGCCGCCTTTACTTTAAGATAAATTAATACATTTAAATATCTACTCGTTAGCAGCAAATTCTTTTTTATCGACCAATTGGCGAGGCATCTCTTACTCAATTCTCGTCAATAACGGGTTATTTTAGTTCGACCTTGGTCTAGTTTTTTCAATAGCTATAGTCATAAATATTTTTGATGGAATTACTTATCCTGTTGTTTATTAATAGTTAATTTTCGTATCTATGTTATTTGTTATTACTGATTAGACTAAGGTCTTGATTGTCGAACCCCTGTGAGTTGCTAAATTAACAATGACTTTACAATTCGACTTTAAAAAAACAATACAGGGGAAGTCGCAATGGCTTTTGAAAATAATGAAAAGGCAGCAGGGTATTGGCGTGAAAATTTACGTTTAGTACTTGGACTGCTAGTAATTTGGGCTGCAGTATCATTTGGCTGCGGTATTTTATTAGTAGACGTGCTTAATGAGTTTTCCTTTATGGGGTTCAAGTTAGGCTTTTGGTTTGCGCAGCAGGGTGCAATGTATGTATTCGTGGCGCTGATTTTTGTTTATGTGGCAAAAGCAAACGCCCTAGACAAAAAATATGATGTTCACGAAGATTAAGGAGCACTGAAAAATGGATGTTCAAACATTAACATATCTTATTGTTGGCGCGACATTTGCGCTATACATTGGCATCGCCATTTGGGCGCGAGCAGGTTCGACTAAAGAGTTTTACGTTGCTGGTGGTGGTGTGCATCCGGTAATGAATGGTATGGCAACCGCTGCAGATTGGATGTCAGCGGCATCATTTATCTCATTAGCGGGTATTGTGTCATTTACCGGTTATGATGGGTCTGTATATTTAATGGGCTGGACCAGGGGCTATGTTTTACTGGCCTTGTGTATGGCGCCTTACTTACGCAAGTTTGGTAAATTTACGGTTCCTGACTTTATCGGTGATCGCTACTACTCACAAACTGCCCGTACAGTTGCGGTAATTTGTGCCATCTTTATCTGCTTTACTTATATTGCAGGCCAAATGCGTGGTGTTGGTGTGGTCTTCTCTCGCTTCTTAGAAGTGGAAGTTGAAACCGGTGTATACATAGGTATGGCTGTGGTTTTCTTCTATGCTGTTTTAGGCGGAATGAAAGGGATTACCTACACTCAGGTTGCACAGTATTGTGTGCTAATTTTTGCCTTTATGGTTCCCGCTATTTTTATCTCTGTGATGATGACGGGCCATATCCTGCCACAAATTGGTTTTGGTGCAGAGCTAGTTGACGCAGCAGGTAACGGTACTGGGGTATATTTGCTCGATAAGCTCGATGGTCTTTCTGCCGAATTGGGGTTCTCCCAGTACACTGAAGGCTCTAAAGACATGATTGATGTGTTCTTTATTACTGGTGCTTTGATGTTTGGTACCGCAGGTTTGCCACATGTTATTGTGCGTTTCTTTACGGTACCTAGAGTAAAAGATGCACGTATATCAGCAGGTTGGGCGTTAGTGTTTATTGCGATTATGTACACTACAGTCCCAGCTTTAGCGGCTTTCTCTCGGGTAAATATGATCGAGACTATTAATGGGCCTGACTCTACCGGTGTCGCTTATGAAACTGCACCACAGTGGATTAAAAACTGGGAAAAGACAGGGTTAATTACCTGGGACGACAAAAACAACGATGGCAAAATATCTTATGCTAATGGTGATTCAAATGAAATGACCATTGACCGCGATATTATCGTGCTAGCAACGCCTGAAATTGCCAGTCTTCCAGCATGGGTTATTGCTTTAGTTGCTGCAGGTGGATTAGCTGCTGCACTATCAACCTCAGCAGGTTTACTGTTAGTCATATCAACATCGGTGTCACATGATTTACTCAAGAAAAACCTGATGCCCGATATATCTGATAAAAAAGAGCTGATGTATGCGCGGATCGCTGCTGCATTGGGGGTCGTGATGGCGGGTTACTTTGGTATTAATCCCCCTGGATTTGTTGCCGCTGTAGTCGCAATAGCCTTCGGTTTAGCCGCTGCATCACTTTTCCCAGCAATTATTATGGGGATCTTCTCTAAAACGGTAAACAGAGAAGGGGCAATAGCGGGTATGGTATTAGGTTTGCTATCTACTGCTGCTTATATTGTGTACTTTAAGTTTATTAACCCAGCAGCCAATACAAGTGAACACTGGTTCTTTGGTATTTCACCTGAAGGGTTCGGAATGGTCGGTATGTTTATTAACTTTGGTGTTGCTTTTGCTGTTAGTAAAGTCACTAAAGCCGTTCCTCAAGATGTGGTTAATATGGTTGAGTCGATTCGTTTCCCGCAAGGGGCTGGCGAAGCACAGGACCACTAATAAATCACAGATTAGTTAGTTTACCTAAAGAGCGCTTTGGCGCTCTTTTTTTATTCACCGAATATACTGTAGCTTGGGCTTAAGTCTTATAGCCAATATTGAGTTACCACAGGTATATTAAATAAAACCGCCTGTGAGAAAACAATATGAATGCCAGTGAATTACAGCCAATAGAGCAGTTTCTACACAGCCATGCACCGTTTGATATATTGTCTAAAGCACTAGTGGAGCTTTGTGCCGGGAAATTAGTATTGGTTATTACGCCAAGACGTCGGCATTTGTTGAGTTTGATCCACATAATCCTAAATTATATCTGGTTAGAAGTGGTGCATTTGAAGTCAGAGATCCACAAGGGGTGTTAGTGGATAGAGTGGCGGAAGGTGAATGTTTCGGTTTTTCGACACTTCTGTCAGGCGAGAAAGTGGTCAATAAAGTTGCCATTTTAGAAGATGCGCTGGTTTATCATATTCCACAGTTATTATTCACTGAGTTAAGAAGTCATAATCGTCAGTTCGATACTTTTTTTACTCGCGCTTTCGCTCAACGATTACGTAATGAACATAAGTTTAAAGCTAAAGAGCTCACCACAACCAGTCGTATTACTCATTTCATGTCTAGAAATCCAATCTGTATTGCAACCAATGCCAGTGTACAAAATACTGCAAGATTAATGCGCGATAACCGGGTGTCATCGGTATTGGTATTAAATGAACATGGTTTAGTCGGTATTGTTACAGATCGGGATTTACGAAATAGGGTATTAGCTGAAGGATTTGATGGGAATATTTGTATTGACCAAGTGATGACAACTCAACCCCAAACGGTGTCCTCGAATGCGCTGATATTTGAAGCTATGCTATTGATGAGCCAGTATAATATTCATCATTTACCTGTAGTTGATAATAATCAAGTTAACGGAGTGGTGACCAGTACTGATATTTTGCGTGCGCAACGTTCACAGCCGTTATTGCTAATTGGCGAAATAGACCGCCAAGACTCAATTGATAAACTGATCCTCGTCAGTAAGCAGATCCCGGCATTACTCCAAAACCTGATTAGTGCAGATGCAAGGGCTGAAGAGATTGGCAGAGTGTTGACCTCGGTTACCGATGCCTTAACTCGACGCTTAATTGTACTTAATCAGCAATTATTGGGTAAAGCACCGATGGCTTTTTGTTGGTTAGCTTTTGGCTCGCAAGGTAGGCAAGATCAAGTGGCTTGTTCAGATCAAGATAATGGTTTGTTGTTAGCACATGAGCCGGATGAGTTAGCCGCTGTATATTTCGATAAATTATCCCATGCAGTTTGCAAAGGGTTAGACCAATGCGGTTATATCTATTGTCCTGGGGACATTATGGCGCAAAATCCTAAGTGGCGATTATCACTACAAAAATGGCAACTTAAATTCAAAAAGTGGGTGCTCACACCAGAGCCTAAAGCCTTAATGCACGCGAGTATTTTCTTTGACATGCGTGCGGTTTATGGTCCGAAAACCTTGTTTGATGAGTTACAAAACTCAGTCATGTCGCATACCCAGAACAATGATATTTTTTTAGCTGGCATGGCGGGTAACTCATTACAGCAATCTCCGCCATTAGGTTTTTTTAGAAAATTTGTACTTGAACGAGATGGAAGTGAAGTCAAAGGAATGGACTTAAAACATAAGGGCAGCGCATTGATCAATGATATCGCCAGAGTCTATGCTCTAAGTGCTGGCATTAAAGAGGTCAATACCGCTAAACGTATTCGCGCCTTAATGGACGCCAATATCATTAACCGGAAAGATGCGCTCAATTTAGCCGACGCCCACGAGTTTATTGCGCATATGCGCTTAGCTAATCAGGGATATCAGGCTACCAATAACTTGGTTGTCAGTAACTTTTTAAAGCCGCAGGACTTATCATCTTTATTGCGTCATCAATTACGCGATGCGTTTAAAGTGGTACATGATGCTCAATCGGGTCTAAAACTTAAGTTTACTCGGAGTTTTTAGTGGTTAATCATTTATGGCTTAAAAGTCGATTTTGGTTAGATGCACTTATCAACCCCCGTGGTGACAATAGGATATTAGCTGACTACCAACAGGCATTAACAAATCAGTTTAACCAAACAATATGTGATGCAAAGTTGATGGCGATTGATTTGGAAATGACAGGTCTTGATTCTGAGAAGGATCAGATAATCAGTATTGGCATTGTGCCTATTATTCAGGGGCAATTACCGCTGGCTAAAGCTCAGCATTTAATGATTTCAATCAACGGTAGTGTCGGCATAAGTGCCACAGTTCATGGTATTGTAGACCATCAACTAACAGATGCCTTGCCGATTGATTTAGCAATGAATTGGTTACTTAAAGAAACCCAAGGACATATTTTAGTGGCGCATCATGCCCCGATGGACATGGCCTTTATTCAAAAAAACTTACACAGAGTATTTGGACAGAAAATACTATTGCCTTTTATTGACACCTTAGCGATTGAAAAAACACGCTATCTACGCCAGCATGGCCAATTAGTTGAAGGATGTGTTCGATTAGGACAAAGTAGAGCGCGGTATCATTTGCCTGTATACGGTGGCCATAATGCACTGATAGATGCGATAGCTTGTGCAGAGTTATTATTAGCGCAAGTATCAGCTTTAGGTGGACTTAAAACCATCAAATGTCATGAATTAATTGGTTTAACTAAATAACTTTAATTAACAGCTTTAATTCAAACGCAAAAATATGCCAGTCAATTGACTGGCATATTTTATGAGTACAATAGGACCTCGTTTTTTATAATAGCTCTATCGACCTTCTTGCTCAGCCTTTTTGAAAAAATAATCTACCGCAGGTTTGATGAGCTCCAATGCCGTTTGCTCACACTCCGGTACTTTAGCATCACTCTTATTCACTGGCGTAATTCGTTCACCCCATTTGAAGAGTAAAGCTGCTGAAGTCAGGCCGGCACCAAATGCACATGACAAAATAGTTTGTCCTGGCTTAATTAAGCCTTTATCTAATGCATCACAAATTGCAATAGGAATCGTCGCCGCAGAAGTGTTGCCATAGTTTTCTATATTAACGATGGCTTTTTCTTTAGGAATTTTCATTCGGCTAACTAATGTATCAATAATACGCTCGTTAGCCTGATGGGGAATGACCCAATCGACATCATCTTTATCGATAGCGCATTTCTCAAGCACTTTAGTACTTAACGACCCCATGCCTTGAATCGCACGTTTAAATATTTCTTGGCCATTAAATTGGATATAGAAATCTAAAGAGCTACTATCTAAGCGGTCCATTTGACTACCAAAATTTGACTTTAAAATCTCACGTCCCTCAGGGTCGTTATTAAGCTCGTAACCTAATACTCCGCCTGCTTCTTCGCGTGCCTCTAACACTACAGCCCCAGCACCATCACCAAATAGCACCGCAGTTTCACGGCGAGACCAATCTAAATAAAAAGACAAACGCTCAGCACCGATAATGAGCACTTTTTTATTTTGGCCGCTTTTAATTAGCGAACTGGCTAGTCCCACACCGTATAAAAAACCACTGCATGCAGCATTAATATCAAATGCACCACATGTCGCGCCAATATTGGCTTGTACGGTAGAGGCAATATTAGGAATGAGTGTGTCAGGGCTAGCTGTTGCTAAAATAATTAAATCTAACTCACTGCCGTCGATCCCTGCGGCAGCTAAAGCATGCTTTGCCGCTACGCTGGCAAGAACAGAAGTATTTACATGACTAATATTGCGTTTGCTAATTCCGGTACGAGATTTAATCCACTCATCAGAAGTTTCCATAAAAGTGGCAAGGTCATCGTTGGTTAGCGATGCAGGAGGGACAGCTTTTCCCCATCCGGTGATATGTGCATACTGCATAAAACTTCTCTCAATGTATAAAATAAAACAGGCAATTAAGGCAATGTTTAACCACTTTTAAAAAGTTGGCTAGTTTAGATGCTGAACAACCAATTTTTTAATGGCTTCAGCAGCGTGAAGAATGTGTTCACGTAATAAGTGTGTGGCTTTTTCAATATCTTTTTTCTTACATAACTCAAGCAACTCGCGGTGCTCTTTTTCTGCAGTGGGGATCCCACCTGTTAACAACAGCTGCAAACGAATATAGCGATCGCAATTAGTATTTAAACCGTGAACGACCTCAAGAGTGTGGTTGCGATTAGCTGCTTTATATAAGCAGGTATGAAATTGGGTATTAAGCTCACTCCAACTCGCTACAGAATCTTGACGTTTAAACGCCATTTCTAGGGCTTTAAGTACCGTTTCGGCGTCATTAATGTCTTCATCTTGTAAATTAGGTATTGCTTTAGCCAGTAAATCAGACTCAATCATGGCTCTGAGCTCGAATAACTCTGTTACCTGTTCGATTGACAATACTGTAGCTGTTGCGCCTTTATGAGGTTCAAACTTAACTAATCCTTCGGCTTCTAATTGTACCAAGGCTTCACGAACAGGAATGCGGCTAACGTTCAATTGTTCTGCAATAGCAGATTGACGTAATGGTTCGCCACCTTTTATACCACCAGAAAGGATCTGTTCTCTGAGCACTTCAACTACGAGTTGAGTACGCGTTTTGTGAATGATAGGGGGTATATTAGTCATTAGCTCTTTTTGTTTTCGCGAAAATAACCGAGCAAGGTTACCGCTTCATGGCATCTTAATAAAGTGAAACATGGTCATTGTCGATAATTATCCTTTAATGGACTGGCTCAAATGCCAAGACGATGTGATAATTAACCCAGAAAATTAATGAGGGTGTATAAGTGAATAAAGCAGTTTTTCTTGACCGAGACGGGGTGATCAACAAAGATCATGGCTATGTATATCAAACCGATGACTTTGAATATATTGAAGGCGTGTTCGATGCCTGCCTCGCTTTGAAGAAAATGGGCTACAAACTTGTTGTTGTGACTAATCAGTCGGGTATTGCCAGAGGCATGTACAGTGAGGATCAATTTCATTTTTTAACAGAATGGATGGATTGGAACTTTGCAGACAAAGGTATCGAACTGGATGGTATCTATTATTGCCCGCATCATCCGGAAAAGGGATTAGGTGAATATAAGCAAGATTGTGATTGCCGTAAACCAAAACCAGGCATGATGTTAGAAGCGGCCAAATTTTTAAACATTGATTTAGCCAATTCAATTATGGTCGGCGACAAAGCTGGTGATATGCGTGCTGCTAAAGCTGCGGGTATTGGTCATAGTATTTTAGTTCGCAGTGGTAAGACGGTCGACGAAGCTGGTATTGATATCGCTTCTATTGTTGTAGATAGCATTGCTGACGTCCCCGCTTTTGTAAAAACACTCAGCTGATATACGGCTAAAAATGGCCTTTAGGGCCTTTTTTGATGGTTAATTACACGCTTAGTGTAAAAACTGTTCGGTTAGTCGTTTTTTTTGAAAGTTTTTGCAAAAAGGGGTTGCGGTAAAATCTACTATCCCTATAATGCGCACCACTGACACGGAACACGGCGTCTAACGCAAGTTACCAGGTCCGCTCTTTAACAATTTATCAAGTAATCTGTGTGGACATTCACAGGTATTGAGTTATTCGAAATTGTCTTCTGTTCTTCGGAATGTTGGCAATCAAAAAATTTAACTCAATGATGAGAATGTTCATAGTAATATGAAACTACAGCAATGTAGTTAGTAATTTGTTAGCTCTTTGAGCGAAGCGAATTATGACAGTAGAATTCATTGAGTCGTTCGACGTAGTCGAACAAAAAAACTTTAATTGAAGAGTTTGATCATGGCTCAGATTGAACGCTGGCGGCAGGCCTAACACATGCAAGTCGAGCGGCAGCGGGAAGATAGCTTGCTATCTTTGCCGGCGAGCGGCGGACGGGTGAGTAATGCCTAGGGATCTGCCCAGTCGAGGGGGATAACAGTTGGAAACGACTGCTAATACCGCATACGCCCTACGGGGGAAAGGAGGGGACCTTCGGGCCTTTCGCGATTGGATGAACCTAGGTGGGATTAGCTAGTTGGTGAGGTAATGGCTCACCAAGGCGACGATCCCTAGCTGTTCTGAGAGGATGATCAGCCACACTGGGACTGAGACACGGCCCAGACTCCTACGGGAGGCAGCAGTGGGGAATATTGCACAATGGGCGAAAGCCTGATGCAGCCATGCCGCGTGTGTGAAGAAGGCCTTCGGGTTGTAAAGCACTTTCAGTAGGGAGGAAAGGTAGGCGTTTAATAAACGGTTACTGTGACGTTACCTACAGAAGAAGGACCGGCTAACTCCGTGCCAGCAGCCGCGGTAATACGGAGGGTCCGAGCGTTAATCGGAATTACTGGGCGTAAAGCGTGCGCAGGCGGTTTTTTAAGCCAGATGTGAAAGCCCTGGGCTCAACCTAGGAATAGCATTTGGAACTGGGGAACTAGAGTCTTGTAGAGGGAGGTAGAATTTCAGGTGTAGCGGTGAAATGCGTAGATATCTGAAGGAATACCGGTGGCGAAGGCGGCCTCCTGGACAAAGACTGACGCTCATGCACGAAAGCGTGGGGAGCAAACAGGATTAGATACCCTGGTAGTCCACGCCGTAAACGATGTCTACTCGGAGTTTGGTGACTTAGTCACTGGGCTCCCAAGCTAACGCATTAAGTAGACCGCCTGGGGAGTACGGCCGCAAGGTTAAAACTCAAATGAATTGACGGGGGCCCGCACAAGCGGTGGAGCATGTGGTTTAATTCGATGCAACGCGAAGAACCTTACCTACTCTTGACATCCACAGAAGATTGCAGAGATGCGATTGTGCCTTCGGGAACTGTGAGACAGGTGCTGCATGGCTGTCGTCAGCTCGTGTTGTGAAATGTTGGGTTAAGTCCCGCAACGAGCGCAACCCCTATCCTTATTTGCCAGCGAGTTATGTCGGGAACTTTAGGGAGACTGCCGGTGATAAACCGGAGGAAGGTGGGGACGACGTCAAGTCATCATGGCCCTTACGAGTAGGGCTACACACGTGCTACAATGGCGTATACAGAGGGTTGCAAAGCCGCGAGGTGGAGCTAATCTCACAAAGTACGTCGTAGTCCGGATTGGAGTCTGCAACTCGACTCCATGAAGTCGGAATCGCTAGTAATCGTGAATCAGAATGTCACGGTGAATACGTTCCTGGCCTTGTACACACCGCCCGTCACACCATGGGAGTGGGCTGCAAAAGAAGTGGGTAGTTTAACCTTCGGGAGAACGCTCACCACTTTGTGGTTCATGACTGGGGTGAAGTCGTAACAAGGTAGCCCTAGGGGAACCTGGGGCTGGATCACCTCCTTACCTATACGACTAACTCAATACCTAAAGTGCAGAGATGCATGTGAGTGTTCACACAGATTACTTGATAGAAAGAAAGAGAAATTATGTTGGGTCTGTAGCTCAGCTGGTTAGAGCGCACCCCTGATAAGGGTGAGGTCGGTGGTTCAAGTCCACTCTGACCCACCAATCTTTCCTACTCTGCGTTGGAAGATAACTCGTTTAGTGAACTAAATGTCGTCATCATCCGCCTTGATTAGAAATGATTGGCAAGCCAAATAAATTGGCTGACCTTCTTAGAAGGTGAACATAAATTCTCGCTGTATGTAAAGGGGTTATAGCTCAGCTGGGAGAGCGCCTGCCTTGCACGCAGGAGGTCTGCGGTTCGATCCCGCATAGCTCCACCATTCATCTTAGATGAAATACATACACATTGGTCAGAGATGCCAAAGATAAGTGAAAAATTTATCTTTGGCTTTTTTAAGCCCGCTCTTTAACAATTTGGAAAGCTGATAGTACTAACTAAAGGCGCATAGATGATGATTCGTTGTCGTTTGTGTGATTATGTTAGTGCGAAAAACGTTAATACGAAAGTATTAACACTTGAGTTCTCAAAACACTGTTTAAGTGTCTTGAATATTCTAAAAACTAAGGCGAGTCACACTTCCTGGTCGGGAGTGAGACAAGTAAAAACCAGCTGGTCACAATATGACCCTGTTTTTCTTAGGCTCTTTTAGCAATAAAAGAAACTAAGCGCAGTTAATCGCTTATTAGGCAAGGCTTGAAGTTGAACGACGAATGAGTGTAGCAGCGCTACATGATTGAATCGTGAAACTGAAAACGCAGCATAATAAGATGAGTAACAAGCGAAAAAAGAAAGACTCATTTGGGTTGTATGGTTAAGTGACTAAGCGTATACGGTGGATGCCTTGGCAGTCAGAGGCGATGAAGGACGTAATAACTTGCGAAAAGCGTTGGCGAGCTAGTAATAAGCATTTGAGCTAACGATATCCGAATGGGGAAACCGGCCACATAAGTGGTCATCATGCAGTGAATACATAGCTGCATGAGGCGAACCTGGGGAACTGAAACATCTAAGTACCCAGAGGAAAAGAAATCAACCGAGATTCCCCTAGTAGCGGCGAGCGAACGGGGATTAGCCCTTAAGTCTATGGGGTGTTAGTGGAATGTGTTGGAAAGCACAGCGGCACAGGGTGATAGCCCCGTACATGAAAACTAACCATAGATGAAAACGAGTAAGGCGGGACACGTGACATCCTGTTTGAATATGGGGGGACCATCCTCCAAGGCTAAATACTCCTGACTGACCGATAGTGAACCAGTACCGTGAGGGAAAGGCGAAAAGAACCCCTGTGAGGGGAGTGAAATAGAACCTGAAACCGTATACGTACAAGCAGTGGGAGCGGTTCTTGAGACCGTGACTGCGTACCTTTTGTATAATGGGTCAGCGACTTACGTTTTGTAGCGAGGTTAAGCGAATAGCGGAGCCGTAGGGAAACCGAGTGTTAACTGCGCGTTTAGTTGCAAGGCGTAGACCCGAAACCGAGTGATCTAGCCATGGGCAGGTTGAAGGTTGAGTAACATCAACTGGAGGACCGAACCGACTTATGTTGAAAAATGAGCGGATGACTTGTGGCTGGGGGTGAAAGGCCAATCAAACTCGGAGATATCTGGTTCTCCTCGAAAGCTATTTAGGTAGCGCCTCGAGCGAATACCATTGGGGGTAGAGCACTGTTAAGGCTAGGGGGTCATCCCGACTTACCAACCCTTTGCAAACTCCGAATACCAATGAGTACTACTCGGGAGACAGACAGCGGGTGCTAACGTCCGTTGTCAAAAGGGAAACAACCCAGACCGTCAGCTAAGGTCCCAAAGTGTATGTTAAGTGGGAAACGATGTGGGAAGGCTTAGACAGCTAGGATGTTGGCTTAGAAGCAGCCATCATTTAAAGAAAGCGTAATAGCTCACTAGTCGAGTCGGCCTGCGCGGAAGATTTAACGGGGCTAAACATACCACCGAAGCTACGGGTTTGCAGTTTACTGCAAGCGGTAGAGGAGCGTTCTGTAAGCGGTTGAAGGTGAAGGGGTAACCCACACTGGACGTATCAGAAGTGCGAATGCTGACATGAGTAACGATAAAGGGAGTGAAAAACTCCCTCGCCGAAAGACCAAGGGTTCCTGTCCAACGTTAATCGGGGCAGGGTGAGTCGACCCCTAAGGTGAGGCCGAAAGGCGTAATCGATGGAAAACAGATTAATATTTCTGTACCTCTGCTAACTGCGATGGAGAGACGGAGAAGGCTAGGCTAGCGCGGCGTTGGTAGTCCGCGTTTAAGGTAGTAGGCGGTGTTCTTAGGCAAATCCGGGAACACGTACTTAAATGTACACGTTGAGAGCTGATGACGAGTCACTAAGGTGATGAAGTAGTTGATGCCATGCTTCCAGGAAAATCTTCTAAGCTTCAGGTTAGTAGGGATCGTACCCCAAACCGACACAGGTGGTCGGGTAGAGAATACCAAGGCGCTTGAGAGAACTCGGCTGAAGGAACTAGGCAAAATGGTACCGTAACTTCGGGAGAAGGTACGCTGCTGTTGGTGATGGGACTTGCTCCCTAAGCTGACGGCAGTCGCAGATACCAGGTGGCTGCAACTGTTTATCAAAAACACAGCACTGTGCAAAATCGCAAGATGACGTATACGGTGTGACGCCTGCCCGGTGCTTGAAGGTTAATTGATTGGGTTATCGCAAGAGAAGCTCATGATCGAAGCCCAAGTAAACGGCGGCCGTAACTATAACGGTCCTAAGGTAGCGAAATTCCTTGTCGGGTAAGTTCCGACCTGCACGAATGGCGTAATGATGGCCACGCTGTCTCCAGCCGAGACTCAGTGAAGTTGAAATTGCGGTGAAGATGCCGTATACCCGCGGCTAGACGGAAAGACCCCGTGAACCTTTACTATAGCTTGGCACTGAACATTGAACCTACATGTGTAGGATAGGTGGGAGACTTTGAAGCTTCGTCGCTAGATGGAGTGGAGTCAATCTTGAAATACCACCCTTGTAGTTTTGATGTTCTAACTCTGGCCCCTTATCGGGGTTGAGGACAGTGCCTGGTGGGTAGTTTGACTGGGGCGGTCTCCTCCCAAAGAGTAACGGAGGAGCACGAAGGTTGGCTAAGTACGGTCGGACATCGTACGGTTAGTGCAATGGCATAAGCCAGCTTAACTGCGAGACATACACGTCGAGCAGGTACGAAAGTAGGTCATAGTGATCCGGTGGTTCTGAATGGAAGGGCCATCGCTCAACGGATAAAAGGTACTCCAGGGATAACAGGCTGATACCGCCCAAGAGTTCATATCGACGGCGGTGTTTGGCACCTCGATGTCGGCTCATCACATCCTGGGGCTGAAGTCGGTCCCAAGGGTATGGCTGTTCGCCATTTAAAGTGGTACGCGAGCTGGGTTCAGAACGTCGTGAGACAGTTCGGTCCCTATCTGCCGTGGGCGTTGGATGATTGAGGGGAGCTGCTCCTAGTACGAGAGGACCGGAGTGGACGAACCGCTGGTGTTTGGGTTGTCATGCCAATGGCATTGCCCAGTAGCTACGTTCGGAATCGATAACCGCTGAAAGCATCTAAGCGGGAAGCGAGCCCCAAGATGAGTCATCCCTAGAGCTTTAAGCTCTCTAAAGGGCCGTAGGAGACTACTACGTTGATAGGCAAGGTGTGTAAGCGTTGTGAGGCGTTGAGCTAACTTGTACTAATGACCCGTGAGGCTTAACCATACAACCCAGATGGGTTTTACTGATACGACTTAGTATTAGGATGGGACACTTAAGCAGTGCGAGAACTCAAATAAGCAAAGCTCTGATAAGGGCGTAAGCAAATCAGCTTTCCGAATTATTATTTAATGCTAATGATAGCGTTGAATAAACCAAATTTGTCTGGAAACCATAGAGCTGTGGCACCACCTGATCCCATTCCGAACTCAGAAGTGAAACACAGTATCGCCGATGGTAGTGTGGGGTCTCCCCATGTGAGAGTAGGTCATTTCCAGGCGCCAAATTTCTCTGAAAAGAGAGTGATAAGCCCGTTACTAATGTAACGGGCTTTTTTTACGTCTGCGATTTGAGGATAGCATTTGAGCATAAAAGTGGTGTGGCCGATATGCCCATGTGAAAGTAGGTCTTTCCAGGCGCCAAATTGACTCGAAACATTTCTCTGAAAAGAGAGTGATAAGCCCGTTACTAACGCAACGGGCTTTTTTACGTCTGCGATTTAAGGATAGCATTTGAGCATAAAAATAGTGTGGCCGATATGCCCATGTGGGAATAGGTCATTTCCAGGCGCCAAATTGACTCGAAACATTTCTCTGAAAAGAGAGTGATAAGCCCGTTACCGATGTAACGGGCTTTTTTACGTCTGCGATTTGAGGATAGCATTTGAGCATAAAAGTAGTGTGGCCGATATGCCCATATAAGGATAGGTCATTTCCAGGCGCCAAATTGACTCGAAACATTCTCTGAAAAGAGAGTGATAAGCCCGTTATTAACGTAACTGGCTGTTTATGTCTATCATTTGCAATTATGTCTATTATACTAAAGATACCCACTGTATTTATTTACTACTATAAACTGATCACGGACACAAATATTGTGAAACAATTAGCTGACCTAGTGCATACTTGGCAAGATAAGCTACTGAAATTGAATACATTAACCGATGCACATTTTGTTATGTGCTTTAATGATGAGGTGTCAGTATGGGCTCCTAAGATAATATCATCTAATTCATTGTCGGTATCACAACAAGATTGTTTGCATCAGAAGTTGTCCCCTTTGCTTTCAATTGATAGTTATGCATCAGGTTTACTGTCCGAAAATATCGATATAACTCCTTTTGTACATTTTTCGTCATTATTTTTTCCGGCGCTGTATAACAATGTATTCGCTGTTTTTACTATTGATGATGATTCAAAGGCTAATAGCTTATTATTTAGTTTATTAGTGAGCCAGTTTGAGTCAGATTTACTGGCCATAACCGCCAATGATACTGTGCGAGATCAGAATTTTATTGTTCAAGAAGTTATTGATTCATTTGATGAACATATTTGGATTAAAAGTACTGATGGGTATTATTTGTCGTGTAATCATAGTGCGGAAAAAACATGGAAAAAAAGTAAGTTTGATATTATTGGTAAGACAGATCATCAGATTTTTGATAAACGAACCGCTGATTTATTTATTGAAAGTGATAAACACGCTATATCAGCTGGAAAAAGTATTATTGTTGCTGAATGCGAAGACTTTGATTTATCAACTAACAAGGTGTGGTTAGAAACGGTTAAATCGCCTATTTATCGTGCTGGAAAGGCGATTGGGGTTTTGGGGTTTACCTGGAATATCGCCAAGCATAAAGCTGCTGAAGAGCAATTAATGCTGGCTGCATGTGTGTTTGAGAATTCACTTGAAGGGGTCATAATTACCGACGCTGAAGGTTTGATCTGTAATGTTAATCAGGCCTTTACGGATATCACAGGTTATCAACTGGATGAGGTTAAAGGTAAAAGTCCTAGTATGTTAAGTTCTGGTAGACACAGTAAGAGCTTTTTTTCCAAGATGTGGAATACCTTACTAGTTTTTGGTAAATGGCATGGTGAAATTTGGAATCGGCGTAAAAATGGTGCTGTTTTTCCTCAAGCTATAACCATCAGTGCTGTTTATGATCAAGACAACAGTGTGAAGTTTTTTGTGGGAATTTTTGCTGATATTTCTCTATTGAAACAAACCGAAGAAAAACTTAAAAATTTAGCCTATGTCGATCCACTGACTAATCTACCCAACCGAATGCAATTTGTGACTAATCTTGAGCAAGAAATAAATCATGCCGCACGAAATAACAAGCAACTAGCGGTATTGTGCGTCGACATCGATTTTTTTAAAAATATTAATGAAAGTTTAGGTCATTTGATTGGCGATGACATTATTGTCGAATTATCTAAGCGATTATCTTTCGCTTTATCGGACTTTGATATTTTGGCACGTCTGGGCAGTGATGAATTTGTTGTGCTATTACCCAATATTTCAGGCACAGATTCTGTTCTATCAAGTATTAGTCAATTACGACGAGTTTTTGAACGACCTTTTATTGTTGATAACTCACCGTCTATTCGTTTGACCGCCAGTATTGGAATATCTATTTATCCTAATGATGGGGTAGATGCCAATGGGTTACTTCGCAATGTTGACGCCGCTATGCACCGTGCCAAATTGAACGGACGCAATAGTTATGCTTTTTATAACGAGAGCATGACAATAGAGTCAATTGAGCAGTTAAAATTACAATCAGCATTACATCAAGCCATTATTAATAATGACTTTTATCTTGTTTATCAACCTAAAATAAATTTGTCTAATGGTCAAACTCAAGGATTTGAAGCTTTGATCCGGTGGACAGACTCAGTGCTTGGTAATATACCGCCTTCAGAGTTTATCCCGCTAGCTGAGAAAATAGGCTTAATTAATGATATTGGGTTATGGGTATTAAAAACAGCGTGTATACAAGGGGTTAATTGGCTGGCGCAAGGTAATAAATTTAGTCGGATCTCTGTCAATGTGGCCAGCTTACAGTTACAGCAAAGTGATTTTGTCGACAAAGTGAAGCAGATATTATTAACCTCTGGTTTATCAGCTAATTACTTAGATTTTGAAATAACCGAGTCATGTATGATGAATAATCAAGCTGAGGTCATTAAGGATCTTAAGCAACTGTCTGCTATGGGGATTACTATCAGTATTGACGACTTCGGCACAGGTTATTCTTCGTTAAATTATTTAAAAAAATTACCGTTAAATATCTTAAAAATAGATCAATCGTTTGTACGCGATATTCCAACTGATGTGAATAATACCGCGATTGCAAAAGCGATTATTGCACTTGGTCATGCTTTGAATTTACAGATAATAGCTGAAGGCGTTGAAACGGAAGAGCAAGCGACATTTTTACGCGATAGTGGTTGTGATTTTGCTCAGGGGTATTTGTACAGTAAACCTAAACTAGCTGCTGATTTAGACGATTTTTTTTAGCTGGTTAACCGTAAAATGATTAGTTCTATACAAAGTTGATTCACTAATAATCATTTTTGGCATGAGTTGTATGCCGACCCCGTTAAATCTGCTGCTGATTAACCTACATAAGACTTATCTTATGGTTTTTTGGGTTTATATTTTATGTTTACTCGCTCATAGAGTGACTTTTGTTTAGAATGTTGTCCTCATAGTCCTTTGGCCATTTGCTAATAGGAACTGATTCACACTGAGGTGGACTGTTTTTCCGCCTAGGAGCTTTAATGCAACTGTTTGTAAAAGATTTAACCGTAATCGACTTTTCTTATCTTTGCCCAATTCGCGGTATGATCGGCGAAAGCTGGATTGTTGATGTGCTGCTTGATGGTGGATTAGACGAACAAAATATGGTGCTTGATTTTTCTAAAGTCAAAAAAACCATTAAAAATACTATTGATGATGTTGCCGATCACCGTTTGTTAATTCCAACGGCGTGTAGCGAAGTTAGATGGCAACAGCAGGGTGACAGAGTATGGATGGATTTTGCCAGTCAAAAAGGCGATATTCATTTGGCTTGCCCATCGCAAGCCTTTGCGTTAATACCAACAGAAGTCATCGATTTTGAAAGTGTGAATGACTTTTTACAAAAAGCCCTTCGCGAAGCATTACCTGATAATGTGCAAGATATTAACATAACGCTACGTAATGAAGTGCTGAGTACGCCTTATTATCATTACAGCCACGGTTTGCGTAAGCATGACGGTAATTGTCAGCGCATTGCCCATGGCCATCGTAGCCCTGTGACCATATTTGAAAATGGTATTGCTGCGCCTAAATGGGACGAATATTGGGCTGAGCGCTGGCATGATGCTTATTTAGGCACTGAAGAAGATATTGTCCCTATTGCTGATCTTCAATTATCAAAACAAGCTAATGTCACAGATGATACCCATTACGGTTTTCATTATGTCGCGCCGCAGGGAGATTTTCAGTTAGCCATGCCTAAAAATTGTTGCGATATTATTCCCCATGACACCACAGTTGAGTTGCTGGCCGAATATATGGCAGTCACTTTGGCGGCTAAAGTGCCTGAAAGTCATTTTAAAGTGATTGCCTATGAAGGCATTGGCAAAGGTGCTATTGCTGTCAGAGGATAGACTTTAGCAATAGATAAAAGTCATCATTATTTGTTATATAGCTGTTTGTTATTTGGGGAAACCATAAATTGAGTACGATGAAATTGTCCGCGCTAGCTTGCTGTGCTTTATTATCAAGTGTGCTTATTTCTACCGCTAGCGCTGAAATTACCTTCCAAGGTCAATTTGAACAAGGTGCATTAGTGCGCGGCACTGTGCCTGTAGGTAGTGCTATTAAGCTCAATGGTGAATTGATAAAGGTTACACCGAAAGGGCAATTCGCTATAGGTTTTGATCGTGATGCTAAAGCTGAGCAAATGTTAGAGGTGACCTATCCAACAGGATTAACTGAGCTTAAGCCTATTAAAGTCGCTAGCCGTGAATATAAAATTGATCGTGTTACCGGTATTAGTACCACCATTATGAAGCCTGATCCGGTTGCGCAAAAACGTGCCGCTGAAGATGCTAAGCAAACCTTCGCTGCCCGTGAAACCTTTATTGAACAAGACGCTTTTATGCAGGACTTTATTTGGCCTGCAACCGGTCGAATTTCTGGGGTATATGGCAGTCAGCGTGTGTATAACGATGTGCCAGGTAACCCACATTTTGGCGTTGATGTTGCCAGACCAACCGGTACCGTGGTTGTGTCTCCTGCTGACGGCGTGATTACCTTAGCAGTAGCAGATATGTTTTATTCGGGTGGCACGTTGATTATTGATCATGGTTATGGTGTCAGTTCGACATTTTTACATTTAAGTAAGTTATATTCAAAGGTTGGCGATAAAGTCACTCAAGGTCAAAAGTTGGCTGAAATTGGTGCAACAGGCCGCGTGACCAGGCCACATTTAGATTGGCGTTTGAACTGGTTTCAAATGCGTTTAGATCCTGTCTCTATCGTGCCATCGATGTCGAGTGTGTTAGCTGCGGAAAAAGCAGCTAAAAAATAATGCTTTGATAGGCTAAACAGCATTAATAAGATTGTTAAAAATGGAGAACTCAGAGGTTCTCCTTTTTTATTGGTATGTATCTAGAAGGTCCACTTTACAGAGCGAAGCCTAGAAGGTCCACTTTACAGAGCGAAGCTTAGTCGCCTGTTAGTTCACCAATAACCGTAAAAGGTTAGGGCTTGTTGATCTTTCAAGGTTTTTTTACAGCGAATAGTTGGTCATTTGTACAAGTCAGAGACTTTGTGGTGTCGTTATTCTATATAAAAAGCCGATAACGCAGTAAAAACGATTAACAAACGCTGCACGAAAGGGTTGGCTAAAAACGTTTTACTCTTTGTTGAATGCATCTGTGTGAATAAAGAGTTGCTTAGATGTCTAGGCATCAATCCATTCGCTTCAATTAAAACGTTTTTAACTCGAACAAAATTCAACCAGCAAAGATCAACAGGCCTAGTTCGCTTGTTCACTGTCGATAATTTTTTGAATATCGTGAGTATGTACTTTGACACAAATGCCATTCGCCTTAAACGCGATGGTGGGGTTGGCCAAACGCTCGTTATCACCTTTAGGAGAGCTAAGTTTAACCTTTATATTCGTTTCCCCCGCTATTACAGCTGCAAGTTGCGGTATTTTCGCTATTAACTGGGATGCTAAATCATCACAGGTTTGCGCATTTGACGGAAAAACTAACTCCACATGCTCCCAACCTTCCACTGGATACATTTTATCTGATGGAAAGGGCAGTTCAACGCAGGCAATAGCTGTGGTCCCCATCAGCAAAGGTTCAGATAGTTTAATGATTAAAATGGGGCGACCATTAATCATATTATTTGAAATAATTTTACCTTGCTGAGCAAACTCATCTGCAAGTGCTTGGGCGGTTTGGTTATTATTGACACGTAAAGCGGCGTGATCACAAGCTAACGACAGCGAGGTTAATCCAAGCTGCTTGATAAAAGCTTGGATTTGTAAGCTAAAGTTTGGCCAAGTATGTTGTAAAATGCTGTAATTCATAAAGAGTCCAAAGGCTTGGGTTGTTTAGATGGCCTGTTGACTATGGCCAAATCTCAATGGGCGTGCCTTCATCAATCATGCGCCACAATTCATCCATTTCTTTATTGGTTACGGCAATGCAACCGTTAGTCCAGTTGTATTTTTGCGCCTCTTCAGGTGACATCGATGAGCGAGGGTTTTGACCGTGGATCATTATCATTCCCCCAGGGCTAATACCTAAAGCCTGCGCACGAAGCTTGTCTTCATCATTGGGATATGAAATATGGATAGATTTGTAAAATGCACTGTCAGGTTTTTTATAGTCAAGAACATATCGTCCTTGCGGCGTACGTTGATCGCCTTCTTTTAATTTATGTCCCTGTGGGGCATCTCCCATTGCAATAACGTAGGTTTTTAATACTTTGCCATCGCGCATAATTGACATACGAGATTCGGACTTATTGACCACCACTAAATCGATTTTAGCATGTGGCTGAACTGAAGAAGCACTGGCAAAAAATGGGCAAGTAATACTGAGGGCGAAAAACCAATAACGCAAGTGCATGATATCTCCGTATAATGAATATTATTATTTTTATAAAGCGTGTAAATTAGCTGTTTCACTCGGCTAATCAGTTAATTGAAATGATTTTAACGTTATCCGTTTGTAAATGGTATGGTTATGTCAGATATCTTTTTTCAGGGCTTGAGCTAAACGGGTATGAACGAAGCACACTTAGAAGACTCGCCGCTAAAACAGCGTTTGCGAACTATCATTTTTGGCACTGATACTGCTGAGGGTAAAGCGTTTGATATTGCGCTTTTACTCTCAATTGTCGCGAGTATATTGCTGATAAGCTTAGATACTATTGACAGTTTACATGCTGATTATGGTGAACTGATTCTCATTGGTGAATGGATATTTACCATCATATTTACCCTTGAATACGCACTAAGGCTTTATTGTTCGCAGAATCGCTTACATTATGCCCGCAGTTTTTTTGGCATAGTTGATCTATTGTCTATTTTGCCAAGTTACCTGGCATTGGTATTTCCTGGGGCAAATTTTGCACTGGCGATTAGGGTATTAAGATTATTTAGGGTATTTAGAGTATTAAAGCTACTGCGCTTTCTTGCCGACGGTAATTTATTATTAAAAGCCATGCTGCAATCAAGTCGAAAGGTGTTTATATTTTTCTTTTCGGTGAGCTTGATAATATTAGTGTTAAGCGTGGTTATGTATGTAGTTGAAGGCCCTAATAACGGTTTTAGCTCAATTCCTAAATCTATGTATTGGACTATTGTTACCATAACCACAGTGGGATATGGCGATATCACTCCACAAACGCCGCTAGGGCAAGCTATTGCTGCGTTAACCATGTTGATCGGTTATTCAATCATCGCCATTCCTACTGGTATTTTAACTGCCGAAATTTCTCAAGAAATGGTCAAAATACGCGATCTGCGTAAATGCAGTAATTGTGGCAAAAAAGGTCATGATAATGATGCCCAGTTTTGTAATCACTGTGGCAGTGAGCTGGAATCGCTGGCCTCGTTAACTCAGCCATAATGTTTTGTTCTTTATAGGCCAAATAATGCTGTATAAACCCAATAAAGTCGTATAAGTTAATCGCGATCATTTAAGAGGATATACATGACCACAGCCAAGTTTGTAGAAGGTCCGATTTTACGACATATATTAGTGATGAGTTCTACTGCCGCGGTGGGGATTTCAGCATTATTTGTAGTCGATTTATTAGATATCTTTTTTTTAAGTTTACTTGGTGAGCAAGAGCTTGCGGCTGCAGTGGGTTATGCTGGCACCATTTCATTTTTTACCACCTCGATTGGGATCGGATTATCTATTGCAGTAGGTGCTTTGGTTTCAAGATCAATAGGGGGAAAAAACAGTGCTCAAGCAAAACGCTTATTTTTAAACAGTGCCGTGGTGACATTCATTATCAGTGTGTTAGTGGCATTGATCATTATTAGTTTTATCCCTGAGTTACTCAACCTCGTAGGTGCCAAAGGTTATACCGCTGAACTTGCACAAAGTTATTTATATATATTAGTGCCATCGTTACCGGTAATTTGTCTTGCTATGGCACTGGGCGGAGCGCTTCGAGCAGTAGGTGATGCCAAGTTGTCGATGATGTCGACATTAACTGGCGGCGGCGTTAATGCGGTACTCGATCCGATTTTTATTTTTGTATTCGCTATGGGAATAGAAGGCGCCGCTATTGCATCGGTTTTATCACGCTTTGCAGTCTTGTTTATCGCAGGGCATGGGGTTTTGATTAAGCATCAGCTGGTTGGCAAATTTAACTTTGATGAGTTCAAGCAAGATTTACCGATTATTTTTGCGATTGCAGGACCAGCAATGTTAGCCAATATAGCAACACCAATAGGCAATGCGGTAGTGACCCGTGCTATTGCTGATTTTGGTGACAGTTATGTCGCTGGTTGGGCTATTTTAGGCCGGTTGATCCCGGTTAGTTTTGGGATGATTTTTGCGTTATCCGGAGCCGTCGGGCCGATTGTCGGACAGAATTTTGGGGCTAATGAATTCGAGCGAGTTAAACAAAGTTTGAATAAAGCGATTCAGTTCTGTGTGATTTATGTTGTCAGTGTATCGCTCATTTTATTCTTACTTCGTCATCACATTGTCAGTGGTTTTGATATGAAGGGTGATGCAGCAGAGCTGATATTGTTCTTTTGTCAGTATATCGCCGTGTTTTTCATTTTTTCGGGAATTTTGTTTGTCGCCAATGCCTCTTTCAATAACTTGGGCAAAGCTAAATACTCGACCTTTTTTAATGTGGGTAAAGCAACGATAGGTACGATTCCATTTGTCTACTTTGGCGCGCTGTGGGGCGATGTTTACGGCGTATTAATTGGTCAGGTAATCGGTTCAATTATTTTTGGTATTGCCAGGGTGATAATGGCCTACCGATTAGTGGATAAATTATCACATACTGCTATAGCTGAATTGTCTGCGCAGGTTTTTACTAAACCAGAAGCGTTACCTTTAAACAGCACAACTATCTCTTCACCATTGTCATCAGCATCTGCTCAAATGGCTCAGTTAGATGATGAGCCCCTGTGTAAGCAATTAGGTGGAACAGATGATAAACCTAAACCCACTTAAGCCTAATGAGTGTACGTAAGTTTGATGCAGATTCATTCAATACCCAGTGGTTTATCAATATACTGGGTACTGAATTAAATGATTATCAGTGTGTTAAGTGAATAAGTAATGTGATAAATCAGTGTTAGGTTCAATCGGCACTTCTTGTTGTTCTCCCTGAAACAAATAACCGAGTTTATTACCCACTAATGTCAGCTTATCACCAGCTAATTTAAGCGCAGTACCTTCTTGAATGGCAATAATAGGGGTGAGCGGATCCACTTGAGTAAATTCATACAAACGCTGGGCACGGGTTTCGCCATTATGTCCAGGTGCTTGATAATTACTGTAATGTGGATTGATTTGAAACGGCACCAGGCCGATAGCCGTAAAGGAAGGCGGCTCTATAATTGGCATATCGTTAGTGGTACGAATAGATAAACCAGCAATGTTAGAACCAGCACTCCAGCCCACATAAGGCTTGCCTTCACTGACCTGCTGTTTAATCAGATTAATGAGGTCATAGCGATATAATTCATTGATTAATTGAAACGTATTACCGCCACCGACAAAAATCCCATCGGCATCTTTTATGGCTTGCTTTGGATCGCCATACTCATCAATGCTACTAATACTTATGGGTAGGTTAGCTAAGCCTAGGCGGACTTTTTCTAAATAGTCACTGTAGCTCATGCCAACACCAGCATAAGGAATAAATAACCATTTTTGCCCAGCAACACACAATGGTTTTATAAGCTCAACAGCATGTTGTAAATAGGGGGTATCGCCCACTCTAGAAGCGCTTAGTAATAAAACATTAACGGGCATAAAATATCCTTTTTATCTTTAGGGTCTGTTGATCTTTCAAAGTTGTTTTTGCAGCGAATTGTCGGCCATTTGTACAAGGCAGAGACTTTGTGGTGTCGTTATTCTACATAAAAAGTCGATAACGCAGTAAAAATGACCAACAAGCGCTGCTCTAAGGGGGCGGCTAAAAACGTTTAACTCTTTGTTGAATACATCTTTGTGAATAAAGAGTTGCTTAGATAACTAGGCATCAATCCATTCGCCTCAATTAAAACGTCTTTACTTGAACAAAATGCAACCAGCAAAGATCAACGGGCTCTAATAAATACAATCGATTAAAGACATATTAACAAAGTTCATCGCCGCAAGATAATACAGATGGCTTTACTGTTTTACGATAGAAAGTTTAAGTTTCAATTAAGTATCTGTACCTAAAATCTGCACGTAATTATGTATCTTGGTTGATTAAATCATATTTAATCTGTAATACCTTGAAAATCATTTTACCGGACATATTATGTCTGTAGAATGTATCGATATCGGCAATCTTGCCAACACAGGAGCTAAAATGAAGCGTATCTTTTTGTTAATTGCGACCAACATGGCAATTTTGCTAGTGGCCTCAATTGTGATGTCTATTCTAGGGGTTAACACTTCTACTATGAGTGGATTATTAGTGTTTGCTGCCATTTTCGGTTTTGGTGGCGCCTTTATCAGTTTAGCCATTTCAAAATGGATGGCAAAGAAAACCATGGGTTGTGAAGTGATCACCAATCCACGTGATAACACCGAACGCTGGTTAGTTGAAACCGTGGCTCGACAAGCTGAGCAAGCGGGCATTAAAATGCCAGAAGTGGCTATTTACCAATCTCCAGAAATGAATGCTTTTGCCACAGGTCCAAGTAAAAATAATTCATTAGTTGCGGTCAGTTCTGGTCTACTTTATGGCATGACTCAGGACGAAATTGAAGGTGTTCTAGCCCATGAAGTAAGCCATGTTGCTAATGGCGACATGGTGACTTTAACCTTAATTCAAGGTGTGGTGAATACCTTCGTTATTTTTGCTGCACGCGTCGTTGCAGGCATTATTAATAATGTGGTGTCTAGCAACAGTGAAGAAGGTGAAGGCTTAGGTATGTTTGCCTATATGGGCGTAGTGTTTGTATTAGATATGTTGTTTGGTATCTTAGCGTCAATCATAGTGGCTTACTTTTCTCGTATTCGTGAGTTTAGAGCCGATGAAGGCGCTGCACGTTTAGCGGGTAAAAATAAGATGATTGCAGCGCTTGAACGTTTGAAGACTGGCCCAGAAGCAGGTGCAATGCCAGCTCAAATGTCGGCTTTAGGTATTAGCGGTAAGCGTTCAATGGCTGAGTTTATGATGAGCCACCCACCACTGGAAAAACGTATTGCTGCGTTAAAAAACAGCTAATATTAGCACTAGAATAGACCACCAAACTGGAGCCTTGTGCTCCAGTTTTTGTTTTATTGCCTTTATTGTAAATGGATTGATATAGCGCCCATTTTAAGTTCACTCTTAATGCTAACGTCTTGTTATAGGGGGACAGTTGCTTAACTGCAGTTGTTGGACTAAATTGGATTTAAGTTAGCCAAATCACCCTAATAAAACCCTAGTTGTGAATCATTATTATCCTATTAAAGGCTATTGTGATTGGGTGAATAAAAGGAGATTTATATGAAAAACACATTATTATCTTGCCTATTTACGGTTTGCGTTGCGCTGTTTACTTTTTCTGTCGATGGGTTTGCCGCACAAGAAAACTTAGCGGATTATCATACAGGCATGAATGGATGTGAGAGTTGTCATGCTAATGGCGAGCCTTCTGTTGACGGCGGATATGAATTTGAGCAGTGCCAAAGTTGCCATGGATCGCTAGCTGGAATGAGCGATAATCATAAACCGCATGATAGCATGTTGTTGTGTGTAGATTGTCACGCGGTACATGAAGTAAATGTGGCTGAGCAACCTACTTGTGAAGCGTGTCACGATGATGGTCGTGTCGCAAAATAACGATATAGCATAAAGTGTTGGTGCTTGGATAATACCGACATTTCCAGTCACATTGTAATCGATTTTATCTGCTTTAAATAACACCTCTATAAAGTCATCGCTTTCTAAACTAATATCCCTATAAGTCAAAACACCTCTAAAGTGGCATTTAAATGCTTTTTTCAATAGGGTGCGCAAGTCTGGTGCATATTATTGCACTTTGGTTGCACAATTTTATATTGTCTCCCTAAGTAAATTTATAAAATACCTTTTATTTCAACGTATTTTAGCCGCAAAAAAAGCCAATGGCGCTAAGCTGGTGGTAATCGATCCTTTATCAACAGCAACCGCTAAGCAGGCCTATTTACACTTGGCAATAACCCCTGGTGCTGACTTAGCATTATTTGTCGGCTTGCTGGGTTTTATAGCGGATAGCAACACGCTTAATCACAGTTACATTGGTGCTCACACCGAAGGTTTTGCTAACAGCCGACTGCCCGTTTGTGGTGGTGTCTGAAGTCAGCCCTGACTCTGATACGGCTAAACTGGCAGATATTACTCCCTGCCCAAAGCTGGTCTGAAAAGTGTGGCACAGTCACCAATAGCGAGCGCACTATTACTCGTCAGCGTGGTTTTATTACTGCCAAAGGCCAAGCTAAACCAGATTGGTGGGCAGTAAGCCAAGTGGCGACTAAAATGGGCTTTAACGGTTTTGAATTTGAACATAACGCTGCGGTATTTACCGAGTTTGCTTTACTCAACGCCACAGTGAAACAGGCATAGCCTGCTAAAGTGTTTAATCTTGCTGGTTTATCTGAATTAACTAAAGCACAGTATGATGATTTAGCACCAACACAATGGCCTTTAAGCTAGTGACTACCTTAGCTATGTCTGTGTTGGCGTATTATTTTTATATCAACTGCTTACTGTTACTTCTGTTAAGTTTTCGATAGCGTTAGAGATATAAATATAAACAAAAGTGACAATTGCACTCTTTTGGCTAATATTTAATGTAATACTAATTTGGTACTTTAATGCTTTAGCGTTTCATCTAGGCTGATGAAGCAGCACTGTATGTTAGTCCGTTTACAAGGAGAGGTAGATAATGTTTAAAGTAGCCAACTGGATGGTAGTGTCACGATCGCATTTATTGATGGATTTATTGGCAGTGCGATGGCCACAAGAATTTTTAGTTAAATTAACCTGTGTGCAGCCAGGTAACATGGCCGACTTTTTTGCGGTACAGAAATGCAGCTTAGTTGTTTTTGATTTGTCGACCATAGATTTACAACAAACCTACCAATTACAACGAGTGATTGAAAGGGAATTAACCGATACCAAAACCGTGTTTATCAATTTTCCAAAACAAGTCGATGCAAAATTTTTGATCAACCCTAAGACCACGTTGGGTGTTTTTTATACTGATGCGACTTTAACCAATATTGGTATAGGGCTGGAAAGTATTTCAAAAGGGCAAAGTATTATACCTGCGAGTTTACAAGCAGATTGTAATAATCTAGACAGTGAAAATGATAATGATAACCTCACCATTAGAGAGCGAGAAGTATTACAGGCATTATTATCTGGTAATACTAACCTTGATATCGCCAATAAATTATTTGTGAGTGAATCAACAATTAAGACCCATTTGTACCGCGCATTTAGAAAAATTGGTGTTTCAAGTCGTGGTCAAGCCATTGCCTGGGCTCAAACTCATGTTCATGAAGTGATGGTTTAGTTTAATGACTAGGTTTAATGACTAGGTTAATTAGCTTAGAAGATATCACCTCTAACACGATATCTTCTAAGGCTAATACTTAAGTGATTCATGCTTAATCACTAGGCATTAGGGGTTAAGTTATTTTGCCTGTTGAGCAAGCCAAAGTTTGACCAAGTTATTATCTTTAATCTTCAACACCACAGTATCTTTAACCGCCGCTTGAACCACTAAACTACCTTGCATCAATTCATCACGTCTAAACCAATGCAGTTTAATTGACTCATTAATAGGGTAGTGTTGCAGTTGCTGCTCAAATTGACCGTTTACTTGTAAATTATCCGCGGCTATTAATAAGTCACCCGCACTTAAGCCAGCTTGATGGGCAGGACTATCTTGGGTGACAGCAAGTATTTTTAACCCCAGTCCTTCCGCTTTAACACGAGCCCCAAAGCCAATTTTAAAACCTTTGGCTTTACTGCCGCCAGTGTCACTGCTGCCTTCACTGCTTCGCAGGCTCATTTCAACACCCACTTTAGCCAGTAAGTCAGCTAAAGGCAGATCCTCTGTGTTGTATAAAAAGCTAAAAAGATCATCACAATTACGATTTAATAATGACTCAACAATGCGTTGATGACTTTGATTATCAGTGCCTTTTTCGGTTAAACCGTACTCTTGCCACAGAATACGCATTACATCATCCAAGCTTTTTTTGCCCTGGGTTTCAAGCCTTAGGGTTAAGTCTAACAGTAACGCAAATAATGCCCCTTTGGTGTAATAGCTGACAATGGCATTAGCGGCATTTTCATCTTGTTTATAAAACTTAGTCCAGGCATTAAAACTTGATGACGCTAAACTTTGTTTAAAACGACCTTGACCGCGATAAACGCGAGTCATGGTTTCACTCAATAAAGTTAAATAGCTTTCCTGGTCAATACAGCCACTGCGATAAGTGATTAAATCATCAAAGTAAGAGGTGATACCTTCATAAGCCCATAACTGCTCAGTGTAGCTTTCTTGGGATAAATCAAATGGGGTAAATTGTTCTGGCTTAATCCGTTTTACATTCCAACTATGGAAGTATTCATGGCTACAAAGGGACAAGTAAGTGCGATAGCCAGTTTCTACTTCACCTTGTTCGCTTTTAGGTAAATCATTGCGTGAACACATTAATGCCGTTGAGGCTTTATGCTCTAACCCACCAAAGCCGTTATCTAATACTGTGGTCATAAACACATAGCGTTTAAAAGGTGCAGGGGTGTTAAAAAAAGCGATTTGATATTCACAAATAGCGCTTAAATCTTGCTTTAAACGAGCCATATTAGCGCGATGCTTACCACTTAATACAATATCGTGCGGCACACCCGCCGCTAAAAAAGTGTCAATGGTTAAGTCGCCCATTTCAACGGGGTGATCAATTAAGTCCTGGTAGTTTTCAGCGGTAAACTGGCCAAAACCAAATTGTTGCCCCGATGAGCGTGTCATGCTGGTGGCTAACTTCCACTGGGCTAATTCATTCAACGCTGGTGGCGCTATCGTAACCTGTTGAGGGTGATGCTCTAATCCATTGGCGGCCAGAAACACCGAACTACCATTAAAAAAACCATGGTTAGTATCAAGGTGAGCAGTGCGCACCGATAAGTCCCAAGCATACACTTGATAACGTAATGTAATTGTGGCGGTTTGATTATCTACTTGCCATGTCTGTTTATCGAGTTGAGTGAAGTCTATTTGTGCATCATGTTCATCAAAAAATTGAATGTCGATGATGTTTTTAGCAAAATCACGGATCATATAACTGCCCGGTAACCAAGCGGGTAAACTGAATATTTGATGCTGTTGAGCATTATTTAATGTCGCGGTGACAGCAAATAAATGGGCTTTAGGGTCGATGGCATGAATGTGGTGATGCATAACAGGTCCAGTCACTAGAAACGATAATGCACACATGCTGCCAAAATTGCTGGGTTTACGCAAACGGCTGCAATCAAAAAGCATCATTAGCGGTTATATTTATTGAAAAATACTATAAACTTAAACCTATCGACACTCTGTCATTCAACATGGCTATCGCAAAAAGGACACTCAAATGGCTGAAGAAACCATTTTTAGCAAAATTATTCGTCGTGAAATTCCTGCAGACATTCTTTACCAAGACGAATTAGTCACTGCGTTTCGTGATATTTCACCGCAAGCCCCGACGCATATTTTGATTATTCCTAACCATTTAATTGCTACCGCAAATGATGTTAAAGCATCGGACGAATTAGCCTTAGGTCGCATGATGACAGTTGCGGCCAAGCTTGCCCATGAAGCTGGCATTGCCGAGGACGGCTATCGATTGATCATGAACTGCAATAAACATGGTGGCCAGGAGGTGTATCATATACATCTTCATTTGTTAGGCGGTGAGCCACTTGGACCTATGTTGAGTCGTGGCTAATGAAAATCAATTCTGACTTTTTCCCGTTAACGGAAGTGGCTACCTGGTTTATTAATCAATTAGCCCAATGCCGTCGTTTAGGCTTGTCGGTTAAAGAAGCCAGCGAGCACCATGTACTAATTGAGCTGCCTTATAGCCAAGATATTATTGGTTATCCAGATACAGGCGTTATTCATGGTGGCGTTATCACCACATTGATTGATACAACCTGCGGCACCGCGGTAGTTTGTGCCATTTTAAAAAAATATCAAACCTTAGAAATTTCACCCACACTCGATTTACGTGTCGATTACATGAAACCCGCTGAGCCACACAAAGCAGTGTATGCGTTTGCTGAATGTTATCGACTATCCTCTAGCGTCGCTTTTACCCGCGCAATCGCTTATCAAGACAGCATTGATGAGCCTATTGCCCACGCCGTTGGCACCTTTATGCGTATCAGTCCTGAAATGGTCGGCGAAGAGTTTCGTCAGGCATTAATGGGCAATTTACCGGAGGCCAAACATGACTGACTCTAAAACCTTAGTAACCCAAAAAGAGACTCCAGACACAGCAGCCTCTTTAGATGTTAGAGATGTGGTAAAACGTGCGATTGAACTGAATGACTACAGTTATTTACTGGCCAAAGTGCCGTATTCACAATTTATTGGTATGTCGGTTGAGCGTTTTGGCGATGAAATGGTATTTAAATTACCTGCTAAGGATGACAACATAGGAAACCCTATATTGCCAGCCATACACGGCGGGGTAATAGCTGGTTTTATGGAAATGTCAGCAATTGTGCAATTAATGGTGTTTATGCAAGCCAAAAAGGTGCCTAAAATTGTTGATTTTTCCATTGACTATTTACGCGCCGGTTTACACCAGGATACCTTTGCTGAGTGTAAAATTACTCGCCAGGGACGCAGAGTGGCAAACGTGAGCATTAATTGTTGGCAAACCAATAGAAAACAATTAATTGCGACGGCTAGAGCGCACTTTTTAATCGAATAACTTAATGGGGTTTACAATGAATATCAAAAAATTAACAGCTTATTTTGTATTATTTACCAGTTTGTTGTTATCAGCCTGTGCTAATCATACAGCGGGTATTTCAGTTAACTCCCAGGGCGAAGTGCGAGTCGACAACAACAGTTTTAGCCGACAAGTATCTGTCACTAATGTTAATGAACGCCAAACAGCAGATTTAATTCAAGCGGTTGCACAAATCAATAGCTTAGTTGCAACCGATTTACGCTTACAGTATAAATTCACCTGGTTCGATGCCAGCGGTTTTACCATTGAAGATGAATCTACTAGCTGGAAGTCACTTAAGTTACACGGCAAACAACAAATGCAAGTTAATGCGGTAGCTCCTAATGCCACAGCCACTCGATTTGAAGTGTATATTCGCCAGGCCTTTTCAAATTAAGTGATCATTTAGGCAACGGTTTGTTGATATTTCACGGTTATCAAAGGTTAACAAATCTGAGTTTATGAAAGCCAGCATTTGCTGGCTTTATTTTTAGTCATAAAAAAGTATTAGTTTTGCCTGCTAGCGAGCTAAATTTAAGATATAATCCTTTCCGCCAAGGGGTGTTTTACTGGTTGAGTCTTATATTTAACCAGAAAACTGAGATATCAAAAGATGAACCCTTAGAACCTGATCCGGCTTATACCGGCGTAGGAATGGGCCACTTCGATCTCATGGATGTGCACTTCTTTATCGCTACTTGCCGGATCTCAAACTTAATATTTGAGGTCCTATGCTCCCTGTAAAAAATATCTTCCCAGTAAAATCATCACTCGCATTCGCTGTATTTACTGCGCTTTATGCCACCAATGGTATTGCAGCCACTGGATCTATTGAGCGCACAGCACCTGAATCTGACAAGATGGAGGTGATTGTCGTCAATGCAGATTTTAGTAATATCAGTCTTGATAAAATGCCTTCAAGTGTCACGGTTATCAATGCCCAGCAATTAGAAGATGAAGGGGCGCAGCATTTTGAAGATGTATTAAACTCTATCGCTAACTTTAACTGGTCGGGTGGTAGCTCACGTCCAAAATACTTCCAAATACGCGGTATTGGTGAACAAGAACAATACCAAGGTGCACCAAACTCATCGGTTGGATTTATTGTTGATGATATTGATTTATCAGGTCTTGGCATGGTGTCAAGCATGTACGATATGCAACAGGTTGAAGTATTACGTGGTCCACAAGGCACACAATATGGTGCCAATGCATTAGCTGGTTTAATTTATCTTAAAAGTAATGACCCAACAGATACCTTCGAACATGGCGCTAAAGTCAGTTTAGGTGATGATAATCTGCAAACTTTTGCCGGTTTTAGCTCCGGCCCTATTACAGATTCAGGAAAACTGCTTTATCGCGTATCCCTGGAAAAACATGATCAAAATGGTTACAGAAACAACAGTTATTTAGGCCTTGACGATAGCAATCAACGTGATGAGCTTACCACCCGAGCAAAATTACGTTGGTATGCCACCGATGTTGTACAAGCAGACTTAACCTTATTACACGCTAATTATAACAATGGTTATGATGCATGGACTCTTGATAATAACGGCTTTGATACTTCAACGGATCAACCAGGTATTGATAATCAAAAAACCACTGGCGTAGGGTTAAAACTGTCGTTCACTGGGGCTAAGTATTTTGAACTAACCTCATTAACCTCATTTGCGCAAACCGATCATGAGCATGGCTATGACGGTGATTGGGCTAACCCAGATTATTGGGGCAGTAAAACCTGCAATGAATATGATGATGATTGGAATGTCATCGGTTCTGCCCCTTGTGTTTACGATTATACCTGGAACAAAAAAGGCGATCGTAGCACTGTTTCACAAGAGTTTCGCTTCACATCAAACCAGGCAAGCCGAATTTTTAATGACTCAACTGACTGGTTAGTTGGCTTGTATGCCATGAACCTTCAAGAAGACAATGACTTATATTCTGAGTACAACACCTGGCCCGATGAAGTGCTGCAGTCAAACTATGATGCGTCTAATTTTGCCGTGTTTGCACAACTGGATAGCCATTTAAGCGATGACTATATACTTTCTAGCGGATTACGCCTTGAGCGTCGTAACAGTGAATACTCAGATACTAATAATGACAATTTCAAGCCATCTGAAGACATGTGGGGTGGCCATATAGCCTTGTCTAAAGCGCTTAACGCGGCACACAACGCTTATGCGAAAGTAGCGCGCGGTTACAAGGCGGGTGGGTTTAACATGACTCTGCCTACTGAATTGGCTGATAAAAAACAATTTGATACTGAAATTTTATATAACTATGAATTGGGTGTTAAGTCAGTTTGGTTAGCGGGGGCAATTGATACTAATGTTGCGCTTTTCTTTATGGACAGAGAAAATCAGCAAGTTGCGGCGTCGTTACAAGACCCTGAAAATCAACAGCGTTTCATACTATTTACTGAAAATGCAGGCAGCTCAAGTAACTATGGCGCCGAACTTGATTTGAATTGGTATGCCACTGAAAACATTCAAGTGTATGGTAGTTTTGGCTGGTTAGAAACAGAATATGGTGAATATAACTACCAAGATAAAAATGGCACTGTTGTCGATTTATCAGGTCGTGAGTTAGCTCACTCCCCTAACTTTACCTACAGCGCGGGTGTGACTTATCTGGCTGACTCAGGTTGGTTTGCCAATATTAATACTAGCGGTAAAAGCGACTTCTATTATTCAGACAGCAATGACTCCCAATCAGAAGCTTACAACATAGTAAACACTCGTCTAGGTTATGAAACCCAAACTTGGTCGGCCTATTTATGGGGACGTAATGTATTTGATGAAAACTATGGTGTGCGTGGATTTTACTTTGGTAACGAGCCCGACATTGATTGGGCTGATAAGCAATATATTCGCTACGGTGATCCCCGTCAGATTGGCGTAACCTTTGATTATAAATTTATGTAATTTTTTAATTGAGCTCATTTGCATTGTTTGTTGGTGTTAGACGTTGTTAAGTGAGCTTATAGATTGTCGCGCCTGGTATCGTCAGGCGCGACAAATCCCATTTGAGGTGAGATATGAAATTAACTGCAGAAATTAGCATGTATCCATTTAACGAAAATTACCTAGACCCTATTAAGTGGTTTATTGGCCGAGTTGACAGCTATAGCAATATTGAGCGAGTAACCAATGCTATGGCGACACAGATCTGTGGTGAATATGCCGATGTCATGTCGATGTTGGCGATTGAAATGCAAGCAGCGCATGTTAAGTGGGGCAAAGCGGTATTTGTATGTAAGTTTATTGGTGGTGAACTTGATTTAGCCCACAGTGAGTAATGTTTATGTTTGAATTTAGCCAAACTATAAGCCAGGCCTTAAATGACATTAGCGCTATGACAGCCTGGGAAGCCGTTGCGGTGATATTAGCTGTGGTGTACTTAGCGTTAGCTATGCGCACCAATATTTGGTGTTGGGCTGCAGCCTTTATCAGTACGGCAATTTATACGGTACTTTTCTGGAAAGTGTCTTTGTTAATGGAGTCAGTGCTTAATATTTATTATATGGCGATGGCAGTTTATGGTTATTGGATGTGGATGCAGCAACCTAGTAATAGTCCAGAACATGCAATTGTTGACAGTGGATCTACTATTGTCAGTTGGTCGTTCAATACACATATTATGTTGATATCAATGACATCAATTGTATCAGTTATTGTGGGTTACCTTATGGCAACCTACACCCAAGCATCATTTCCTTATCTAGATGCTGCAACCACTTGTTTTGCAATTATGACTACGTTTTTGGTGGCCAAAAAGGTACTTGAAAATTGGTTCTATTGGATTGTTATCAATACGCTATCAATCTATTTGTACTTTAGTAAAGGTTTAATGCTGACGACTGCACTGTTTATACTTTATGTGTTTATGGCAGGGGTTGGATACTTTATGTGGCGTAAAACATGGCTTACAGAAACAGATTCAACTTCAGAACCGCTATCTCAAAATGGTTGAATTAGAAGCGCTAGTTGCTCAGTCAGCATTAAACTTATTGCCTGATAATGTTGTCAGCTTGCTGCTCGAGCTTGTACCTGCTAATCAACTGGGAGAATTAGCTCAACATTGCGTCGGTGTTGAGCACTTGTCAGGAGGGTTGAGCAATCAGAATTACCTGCTTAAATGCCAATTTGAACAGGTGCAAAAATCACAAGTACTAAGAGTTAATCAAGCAGATGCAGTATGGTGTTCTCGTCAAGATGAAGTGGCAAGTTGGCGCCATGCTCAAGAAAAAGCAATAGCACCTAAATTACATTTTTACAGTGATAACTATGAAATTTATCTCAGTGATTTTATTACCGAAACTACACCTTGGAATAAAGCTTATCATGAGTATGGTGTTAATACCCCTCGTCAGAGTGAGCTACTCATAGGCACATCAAAATCACAACCTGTTATGCAACTGCTTAATGTATTAAAAGTATTATCAACGCTGCCTTTACCTGAAAAAAAGGTGAGTATACAACAGCAATGGCAAGAGTATCAGCTGCAGCTTACAGACTCTTTTCAGTACCAAACTGCTGAATGGCAACACTGTTTTAAGCAAATAAACAATCAAAGCGAAATGGTTAAACAGTGGTTTTATGCGTTAGAGGAATGTTTAATTGCGCCGACTTTTTGCCATAGAGATTTAACTCCCTTTAACTTGTTGTTGAACACTAGCGGCTATCAAAGTGCAGATTTAGCCAAATTAATCTGTATTGATTTTGAATATGCAGCCACCAGTCATCCTCTTGTTGATTTAGCTTCAATATTGGCAACCCATAGTTTATCCACACAACAAACAGATACTCTGTTGCAAGCCTATTTTCAATGGCAAGCACAAACGGCATCTCCCTCATTGAATGATAATGCCGCTAAATGTGTAGCATATGCGATAAATTGTTATTGGCTATTTTGTGCTATGTGGGCTTTATTGATGGCAAGAGATAATCGCCAAAGCTTTCAGCCCTTGTACCATAGATATTATTCATTAATTGATTTTAGCAGCCCACAAATCAGAACGTAGAAAATAGCCATTCACTGCTGCAAAATGTCTCTTCAAAGATCAACAGCCCTAAGAATATATATTGTCCAGTCTTGCTGAGTTTTGGTTTGAATGCGTTTTTTGAAATATTATTGGCTTATGCAGGGTCTTATCTAGGGCAATCGTTGATTTTTGCTGGTTTGTTGCAGCGAAGATCAACCGGCCCTAATCATACCTATTTAAATATTATTTCAGACATGGTTCAAGCGCTAGATTGTTGAAACGTCCGTGTTAATGAAAGGAAGCAAGATGCAAATATTATTTGTTTTATATCAAAAGATACTTCACAAGCTGGCTTATATTGAGGGGCTTGCGCCACTGGCACTACGAATTTACCTTGCGCCAGTATTGATGCAAGCTGGATACAATAAATTAGCCCATTTTGAAGATACAGCGACCTGGTTTGGTCATCCTGATTGGGGACTTGGCCTGCCAATGCCTGAAGTCATGGCCGCTTTAGCTGCTGGGACTGAATTTATCGGTGGATTTTTGTTACTTATTGGATTAGCAACAAGGCTGATAGCATTACCTTTGATAGCAACAATGGCAGTGGCAGCTTTTGCAGTTCATTGGCAAAATGGCTGGTTAGCCATTGCTGATGGTAACTCATGGCTTGCTAATGACAGAGTGCTAGAGGCTGGAGATAAATTAGCCGCGGCTAAAGCTATTTTGCAGCAACATGGCCATTATGAATGGCTAACAAGTTCGGGTAACTTTGTGATTTTGAATAATGGTATTGAGTTTGCTATTACCTATTTGCTAATGCTATTAGCGCTACTGTTTATCGGCGGAGGGCGTTTCGTCAGTGTCGATTATTATATTCAGCGCTTTATGGCCAAAACTACCTAGATATTATTCATGGAATGAGGATGAGTAATGGTATTAGGCTTATTTAACCTCAATTAAACCTAATGTAAATATCCCACCAAACCGGTGGGATATTTGTTATTATCAGCCCAAGTAAAGTCATCAGTAGGACAAATATTTTGAAAGCATCTGAACTCTTATTAACTCGCCAGTCTAGCCCAAGGCTAACCACTCCAGCACCAACGATAGAGCAACTTGACTTTATTCTTAATGCCGCAGCTCGTGTACCTGATCATGGTGGATTAACGCCATGGGAGTTTATTATTGCTCAGGGTGATGGCCTGACTCGTCTTGCTGAAATATTTGTCAGTGCAGCAAAAAAGTCACAAGCCGATGAAGCATTAATCGAAAAAGCTGAAAAAATGCCCTTTAGAGCGCCATTGGTTATTACTGTGGTAGCCAAAACCCAAGTTCATCCTAAAGTGCCTATGTTAGAGCAACACATTGCAGCAGGTTGTGCAGCAATGGCGATGCAGCAAGCAGTATTTTCATTAGGTTTAGGGGCTGTATGGCGCTCGGGAGATTTTGCTTTTGACAGAAACGTGCATCAAGATTTAGGCTTGAATGACAATGATCAAATAGTCGGCTTTTTATATATAGGTACGCCAACAGTAACGGCGCCAATAAAGTCACTTAAAGAGGGACGTCAGTTTGCGCGCTTTTTGTAGTAAGTAAATACTTTGTAGTGCGTAAATACTAAGGGGCGTTATCTAGCCCTTTATACTTGAAAGCCTTGTATGTGCTGTATATTACCTTGTGAGCACATACATTTGGGCTTTAATGCTTACGATATGATTTAAGATAAGATTTACTGAGATTATCAAATAACCACTTTATTCAAGCGACTCTAGTGGTAATGAGTTTTGAAACACATAATAACCTAATGGCCCCATCAATAAGCTTATTCCACTCCAAAACCAGCGTTTACTGTTGCTTATATGCGCATGCGAGGTAATCGCACGATAACAAAATAAAACATGTAATAGCATCAGGGTAATAAGCAGTAACACTAGCGTAATATCCATATTGTCCATGTCATTTTTCCTTTGCGTTTCTGCAATGACTTTCATTAAGTGTAATTGTTAATTGTAACTTTGCTGCAAAATAGTTAAAAATCCATATTATTATTTAGCCGCATTAGATACTGTAAGTTAATCTACCTGAAGTTTACTCTAAATAAAAGAGACTTAAGTCATTAAAATTTAAATATTTATTTCTAATCACATAAGGTTAATACTTAATAACTATTTTATGATGATTTTAGTGGTATTGCTTTTTTTCATCTAACCAAAGTGGGTATTTAATCATCACTTGTTTAAATAAATCATTGCTAATTAGCAATGCTAGCCATTGTTGTACTTTGATATAACCACAAGACTCAAACCATTTAGGCTCAACCGCGGCAAATTGTCTAATAAAAGGAAAAATAGCGTAATCGGCAAATGTCGGACTATGGGCAAACAAAAATGTCTGTTGAGTCAGTTTATCTTCAAGCTGTTGCACAAATTCCTCAGCGTTATGTCGATATGCTGATTGACTCATTTGTGGGTGTCTGTCGGCATACTTATACTTATCTAACCAAGGCTTAAACTGGTTATCATTTTGATTAACAAATGCTTGCTGCTCTTCAGAACAAATACTTTGAATAACTAATTGATATTGAGTGTTATCTAAATATGGGCATGTTTCTAGTGGGTACTGTGTAATAGCAAATTTAAATATATCTATACTTTCAGCAATAATCTGCTGTTGATAAGCTAAAACAGGCACAGTCGCTTTTGCTGAAATAGCTACCATTTCAGCAGGTTTATTTTTGAGTTCAATTTCACGCACATCGGGATTAAGTTTACTGAGATGTAGCCCTATCCTTGCTCGCATAGCGTAAGGACAACGACGGAAAGTATATAAATAATTCATCATGCTAACCTCAGGTAGAAATAATTAATAAAGCGGTATTCTACCGTAAAAGACCTATGACTGAGGGGAAATGGTGTTGAAAAGGTGTTTGATGGATTAATTACTGTTATTTTAGTGCGATTTAGTTATAATTCCGGCCGTTTTTTGGCGTCATGCCACACTTTTTTCGATCACAATGCACTGGAAATGAAGTTCCAGCCAGCGGAGATATTATGTCTACTCATTCTACACCAGCAGTGTCTACACCAGCAGTTACATCAGAGTTTGTGGTGTGCGCGCTATATAAATTTGTTGCTTTACCTCACTTTGAAACGATTAGACAACCCTTGCTGAGTGTGATGGAGCAGCATGATGTAAAAGGGACTTTGTTATTAGCCAGCGAAGGCATTAACGGTACTGTAGCCAGTAATAAAGAAGGCATTAATGCTTTACTTACATGGTTAGACTCACAGCCTGATTTAGATAACATAGTCACTAAGATTTCATTTGATAATGAAATGCCTTTCTATCGCACCAAGGTTAAGTTGAAAAAAGAAATTGTGACTATGGGCGTAGAGGGCATCGACCCGCGTAAAGTTGTCGGAACGTATGTTAAGCCTAAAGACTGGAATGCACTTATTTCAGATCCTGATGTATTGCTAGTTGATACACGTAACGACTATGAAGTACAAATTGGTACTTTTGAATACGCGGTTAATCCTGTGACAGAAACATTCCGTGAATTTCCAGCGTATGTTAAGCAAAACCTTGATCCTGCAAAGCATAAGAAAGTGGCTATGTTCTGCACTGGTGGAATACGTTGTGAAAAATCAACCGCATACTTAAAAGAGCAGGGCTTTGAAGAGGTTTATCACCTAGAAGGTGGCATTCTTAAATATCTTGAGGAAGTTCAGCCAGAAGACAGTTTATGGAAAGGTGAATGTTTTGTGTTTGATAATCGCGTTGCCGTGAATCATGCACTCGAAAAAGGTCAATATGACCAGTGTAATGCTTGCCGCATGCCAATTACTGAACAAGAAAAGCTTTCTGTTGCGTATGAGCAAGGTGTTAGCTGTCCGCATTGTATTGACAAGGTAACAGACGAGCAGCGTCAACGTTTTATTGAACGCGAACGCCAAGTACAGTTAGCTACGCAACGTGGTGAGGTTCATATTGGCAGTGATGTGAATCAAGTCATTGAAAAGCGCCGACAAGACAAAGAAGCATTAAAAAAAGCGCAAGAGAAGCAAAAGCAGAAGTAGTTATTGTCCAAAATCTTAAAATAAAAAAGCCTCAATAAATGAGGCTTTTTTGTTTTAATTATTCGCGATTATGGACAGTAGTTGCCGTTGCTAAAAGAGCAATGTAACCCGTTACCACTTTTTCTTTGGCTGGAATAACATGTCTAAATCATCACCCTCATTTTTTCTTGCCTGAGGAACCGCTGGGCCAGAGTTTTTCTGCGCACCCATAATTTCATCTAATAACTGTTTAGCTTCATCTACTTTGCGAGTGATGAAGGGATCATTCGGTGTTTGTGCTTTAATTAGGTGTAATGTGGATAACGCTTTAGTGACCATTTGCTTACTCGAGCCATATTGCTTCATGTAGCATGCAGCACGTGCGCGCGAAATCATAGACTCCACATTAATACGCTGCTGTAAGCTATCAATTCGCATCTCTTCTACATTAAACACCGAGGGATCAACTTTGCCTTTATTATGCTCGGCACGTAATATTGCTTTAAGCTTTTTTAATGTTTTTACTAAGTCTAATATTTGTCGATCATTGTCAGGTAAGCGAAAGTTCTCAACAGGGGGGACTTGAGGTGTCGCAGCAGAAATACTGTTAATTTGGATATTTAAGTCGGCTAAACGACGCTGATAATCACCCAGAAGTTGGCCAGAGGCATGTGAGATAGATTGTTCAAGTGCATCCTGTATACGTCTATAAAGTATTAAGATGATATGACTAGAACAAGATGCCACACTTGAGTTAGCTAAAACCGTTTCAGTTTCATCAATAATAGCGCGGTGTCGAGAAACTTCTAACCTCCGCTCTGCTTCAGCTCGCTCTTTTTGTTGTTGAATAATACTGAAGCCAATAATGAGTAGCAGTAGCGCGCCAATCAGCATTAATATTAGGATTAAAGACATAGGTTTTCCATGTTGTCATAGTGATTACGTGTCCAGTATCTAAAAAAAATTAGAAACAACACGAGTCTATTTAATGTTTTAATAATAGATGAATAGCAAAACCAAAATTAATTTATATCTTAGCGTAAGTTATGCTTACTGTCGTTGAAAACTCAGTCATTTTAATGATAAAAATTGTTGTTAGTTGTTGAATGATCATCAAAAGCACCGTTTTTGTACTTTATGACACTTGTGAGTGCGCTACCTTAAGCTTATTTCAGGGGACTCTACGCCATTTTAGTCGATTATTTCTACTTGTCTTATATGCCAATTTGCATTACATTTATTGCCAAGTATAACATTTAGTTATAGATGGGTTGTGGGTACTGCCGCCATACTGCGTCATTACTGTGAATATTCCAATTAAATCGCAAGGAATCGTGCCATGAAGCTGCAACAATTAAGATACATCGCCGAAGTGGTCAAACATAACTTGAATGTATCTGCTACAGCCGAAAATTTATATACCTCTCAACCAGGGATCAGTAAACAAGTTCGTATGCTAGAAGATGAGCTTGGCATTCAAATATTTGGCCGTAGTGGCAAGCATTTAACCCATGTGACACCCGCTGGTTTACAGGTTATTGAAATAGCAAATGATATACTTGGCAAAGTAGAAAGCATTAAAAAAGTGTCTGAAGAATACACCAAGCCAAATCAAGGTGAGCTAAATATTGCTACCACAGATACTCAAGCTCGTTATGCTTTACCGCAAATTATTAAAGAATTTATTAAGCGTTACCCTAAAGTTAATTTACATATGCATCAAGGTACGCCGAGTCAAATCAGCGAGCAAGCGGCTAGAGGTGAAGCAGACTTTGCCATTGCAACAGAGGCTATGCACCTTTATACCGATTTAATCATGCTACCTTGTTACCACTGGAATCGTTCAATTGTGGTCACTCGTGATCATCCTTTAGCCAATATCACTAAACCTAGCATTGAAGATTTAGCTAAATATCCTTTAGTGACTTACGTATTTGGTTTTGATAAAGCGTCTGAAATTGAAAAGTCGTTCAATCGTGCTAATTTACAGCCTAGAGTGGTGTTTAGTGCCACCAGTGCCGATGTATTGAAAACTTACGTTCGTCTTGGCTTAGGGGTAGGGGTTATTGCATCGATGGCAATTGATGCCAATATTGATAAAGATTTAATCGCGATAGATGCCAGTCATTTATTTGCTCACAGCACGACAAAAATTGGCTTTAGACGAGGCAGTTTCTTGCGGGGCTACATGTACGACTTTATGCTACATTTTGCACCACATTTAACCCGTACCGTAGTTGAAAACGCGGTTGCTTTACGTGACCAACAGCTTATAGACGAAATGTTTGCTGATATCCCTCTGCCTGTTCGATAAGGTGTTAGGGTCAGTTGATCTTCGCTGCAAAAAACAACCTTGAAAGATTCAGGCCCTAATTACTTAGTGGATAATCGAAGAGTGTGCCCAAGCAGCCTGTTATGACATTACTAACATAAAAAAATCACGCCGCGGCGTGATTTTTTATGCAAGCATAACTGACTTGTTTTAATCCAGGGCGTAACCATTAGGGCCGATTAGAGCGCCGTCTAAGTAAGCTTGATTTTGCTTCATTTCAAGCCTGCCTAAACTAAACCATTTAACCACAAGGGGATAAATGGCGTGCTCCTGCTCATGCACGCGTTCGGCTAATGTTTCAGCATCATCTTCAGCATAAATCGGTACTTTAGCTTGTAAAATAACCGGTCCAGCATCGAGCTCAGGAATAACAAAGTGCACACTAGTGCCATGCGCTTTGTCTTTTGCATCAATAGCGCGTTGATGAGTATTAAGGCCAGTATATTTAGGTAATAATGACGGATGAATATTGATCATCTTACCTAAATAACGAGCGACAAAGTCATCGGATAAAATACGCATAAAACCGGCAAGTACGATTAGGTCTGGCTGGTATTTTTCAATACAAGTAGCAAGACGAATATCATACTCTTCACGCGTTTCACCTTTGCGAGCAATGACACAACTGGTATCAATTTCACTATGATGAGCGCGTATTAAGCCATATGCGTCCGGTTTGTTGCTGATAACACCAACCACTTCAGCGTTTAGGTTGTCATCACAACCGTCTAAAATAGCCTGTAGATTACTACCGTTACCTGAAATCAACACCACAACGCGACAGCTAGCAGGCATTATACAATCTCCACTTGCTCTTCATCGGCATTACGATTAGCAATTTCACCAATTAGCCAAGCGTTTTCACCTTCAGCAGTTAATAATGCTAATGCAGCGTCAACTTTCTCTGTTGGTAGCGCAATGACCATGCCCACACCACAGTTAAAGGTTAAGTACATTTCACGCTTAGCGATATTGCCGTTGGTCATTAACCAGTCGAACACAACAGGCCATTCCCAAGAATCACCCTTAACAACGGCTTTGCAATCTGCTGGTAATACGCGTGGAATGTTTTCCCAGAAACCGCCACCAGTGATATGCGCCATCGCGTGAACTTCAGTTTGCTCAAGCAGCTTTAATAATGATTTTACATAAATCTTAGTTGGCTCAAGTAAGTGATCAATTAACGGCTTACCAGCTAAGTCTTGCTTAGGATCAGCTTTGCTGACTTCTAAGACTTTACGAATTAACGAATAACCATTTGAGTGAGGACCGCTAGAACCTAAAGCAATAAGAGAGTCACCGGCTTTAACTTTTGTGCCATCAATAATGTCAGCTTTTTCAACAACACCAACACAGAAGCCGGCTAAATCGTAATCTTCACCTTCGTATATACCTGGCATTTCAGCGGTTTCGCCGCCAATTAACGCACAACCAGATTGAACACAGCCTTCAGCAATACCATTAACAACTGAGGTTGCAGTTTCAACGTCTAGTTTGCCAGTTGCATAGTAATCTAAAAAGAATAATGGCTCGGCACCCGAAACAATCAAATCATTCACACACATGGCAACAAGATCGATTCCAACAGTGTCATGTTTCTTATGATCAATCGCCAGTCTCAGTTTAGTACCAACACCGTCGGTGCCAGACACTAATACAGGGTGTTTATATTTAGTCGGTAATTCACATAATGCGCCAAAACCACCTAAGTTGCCCATAACTTCAGGACGACGGGTGCGTTTAACAGCAGTTTTAATGTTACTAACTAATGCGTTACCTGCATCTATATCAACGCCGGCATCTTTGTAACTTAATGGTGTAGGAGTGCTCACGGAGGATCCTCTCGGGTACATCGTTTAAGGAATTTTATGCGGCAACATTCTACCAGCTTGTGCCGTTACTCGAAAGCCATGATTTAGCTTTATCCGCCAGATAAAACACCAAATTGCTCGATTTTTATTGGCTTAGCGCACGATTTACAGCATTTATAAAACTTTATGTTTTATAGAAGGGATAAATACACTAAAATTCGTTAAATTTGGCTGTAATTAGACAAAGCTGGGAGATTGAAGATGAAAGTTGTTGAAGTAAAACACCCTCTTATTCGCCATAAAGTAGGATTGATGCGTGAAGCAGAAATCAGTACTAAGCGTTTTCGTGAATTGGCGACCGAAGTCGGCAGTTTGTTAACCTATGAAGCTACCGCAGACTTTGAAACTGAAAAAGTCACTATTGATGGTTGGAACGGTCCTGTTGAGGTCGATCAAATCAAAGGTAAAAAAGTCACTGTAGTGCCTATTTTACGTGCGGGTTTGGGTATGATGGATGGGGTACTTGAACATATACCCAGTGCACGAATTTCTGTTGTGGGTATTTATCGTGATGAAAAAACCTTAGAACCAGTACCGTATTTTGAAAAAATAGTCAGTAATGTTGACGAGCGTATCGCATTAGTCGTTGATCCTATGTTAGCCACCGGCGGCTCTATGATAGCCACCATCGACCTATTAAAGGCTCGTGGCTGTACATCAATTAAAGCACTCGTGCTTGTTGCCGCGCCAGAAGGCATTAAAGCCCTTAGCTTAGCTCATCCTGATATTGAACTTTACACCGCCTCAATTGATGATTGTCTAAATGAGCAAGGTTATATTTTGCCGGGTTTAGGTGACGCAGGTGATAAGATTTTTGGCACTAAATAAGTAAACATTAAGCAATTGGCATCGCCGATTAGCATCGCCATTGTTTAGTAAAAAAAGCTCAGTTAAAAAAGGTTAGTTAAACAAATGGGAACCCGCGGGTTCCCATTTTTGTATCTGTTAATTGCATTATTGAGTTACGAATGCTTTGTAGCTGTCCGGCTTTTCAAATTATAAAACAATAATGAAGTCACTATAAAACCATTGCGGCCAGCCAACCAAAACCTAATAAAGGCAGGTTATAGTGCATAAAGGTTGGAATAACGCTGTCACGAATATGGTCATGTTGTCCGTCGGCATTTAAACCCGCGGTAGGACCCAAGGTTGAATCAGATGCCGGTGAACCTGCATCGCCTAATGCGGCAGCCGTGCCGACAAGGGCAATAGTGGCAGCGACTGAAAAACCAAAACTCAGTGCCAACGGTACGTAAATGGTGGCAATAATGGGAATAGTTGAAAAAGAAGAGCCGATTCCCATAGTAATAAGTAAACCGACAACCAGCATGAGTATCGCCGCTAATGCTTTATTGTCACCAATAAAATCCCCTAATGAGGCCACTAAAGTACTCACCTCGCCAGTTGACTTAACTACCGCAGCAAAACCGGCAGCGGCTATCATAATAAAACCAATGTTGGCCATCATATGCACGCCCTGGTTAAATAAATCCTGGCCAACACTTTGTTTAATGATCCCCGAAAAACGGAAAATAATAAATCCGGTTAAGGCACCAAATATCATCGAGTCTGTTTCAAGTTGCACTATTAAGGTAGCCACTATAGCGATCAAAGAAATGATAATACTTTTAGTGTTAATGCTTGCCTGCTCAGGCTCAGCATTAGTTTGCGCAGCAATGACTTGGTATTCTCGCGGTTTGCGGTAACTCACAAACATGGCAAATAATAGTCCGCACACCATTCCTAATGCTGGTAATAACATCGCTTGTGGCACCTGAGCGTGAACGGCCTCTAAACCATTACTGTTCAAATTTGCCAGTAAAATGTCATTTAAGAAAATACCACCGAAACCAATAGGTAAAATCATATAGGTCGTAACCAAACCAAATGTCAGCAAACAGGCAATAAGGCGACGATCAATTTTTAATGCGGTTAATACATGTAATAGTGGCGGAATTAAAATAGGAATAAAGGCAATATGAATAGGCAAAATATTTTGCGAAGAAACCGCCATTGCTAAAATAGTGACCAATAACATCCATCGCACCACTTGAGTGTTATTATTGTTTGGCTCTTTCCCCAACTTTTTAATAATGGCATTAGAAATTAGCGTGGTTAAACCAGAATGTGATAATGCCGCAGCAAAAGCGCCCAATAGGGCATAACTTAATGCTATTTGTGCGCCGCCACCTAAACCATCATTGAAGGCTGAAATTGTTTGGTGGATATCAAGTCCACCGACAATGCCGGCAACTAAAGCACTTATTGTTAGTGCGATAACCACATTTACTCGAACAAAACTTAATGCCAGCATTAGGCAAACTGCAATCACAACCGCATTCATATTATTTAATTCTATTTATTATAATGATAAGGCGTTTATTTATGCCGTTATTTGTTTGGCTTGTCCAGTAAAGCCTTTATTTTATTGATGTACTATCAGCGCGGTGCGCTTACCGGGATTATCAATGTTAAATAATCAGACCGAAATGTAATCTATTGTGGGCCATTTTTAGCTATTTGTTTTTAAAACCCTAATAACAGTAGGGGTGTGATGAAGGGTTTTTCAGCAGGTAAAACAAAATTCATTCAAAATCACTTATCGGGGGAGCAAATAAAAGGTATGGTATAGCACATTGTGGAAGGTTGAACATTGCACTTTCCGTTAGAATTTAAACAAGCCATTAATGGAGATATAAAATGAGCGTATTAGTAGGTCGTCCAGCCCCAGACTTTACCGCAGCAGCAGTACTTGGTTCAGGCGAAATTGTTGACAACTTTAACCTTGCTTCGGCAACTAAAGGCAAGCCAACCGTTATCTTTTTCTATCCTTTAGATTTTACTTTCGTATGCCCATCAGAGCTAATTGCGTTTGATCACCGCATGGAAGAGTTCACTAAGCGTGGTGTTGAAGTTATCGGTGTGTCTATTGACTCACAGTTCACTCACAATGCATGGCGTAACACGCCAGTAGACAAAGGTGGTATTGGCCAAGTTAAATACACTTTAGTTGCTGACGTTAAACACGAAATTTGTAAAGCATACGATGTTGAGCATCCAGAAGCGGGTGTTGCTTTCCGTGGTTCATTCCTAGTAGACAAAGAAGGTCAAGTACGTCACCAAGTGGTTAACGATTTACCATTAGGCCGTAACGTTGACGAAATGCTACGTATGATCGATGCACTTCAATTCCACGAAGAGCACGGTGAAGTATGTCCAGCAGGTTGGTCTAAAGGTGATAAAGGCATGACAGCAAGCTCTGAAGGTGTTGCTTCATACTTAAAAGATCACTCTAGCAAGCTATAATCTACGCTTGTTGAATATCAAAAAAGCTGCCTAGGCAGCTTTTTTTGTACGCGTTATTTAGTTAACTTAATCGTCGGTATCACTATTGTCAGTATCTTCATCTGACTCATCCATAATCGCTAATGGCCAACCGCCAAGGGTTTTCCAGCGATTAACGATATAACAGAAAAGTTCAGCAGTACGTTCAGTATCATACAGTGCTGAATGAGCTTCTTTATTATCAAAATCAATGCCTGCCATTTTACACGCTTTGGCTAATACCGTGTGGCCAATAGCTAACCCCGCAAGGGATGCTGTGTCAAAGCTAGCAAAGGGATGAAATGGTGAACGTTTTAAACTATTTCGCTCAATACATTGATTAACAAAACCAAGATCAAAGGCTGCGTTATGGGCCACAACAATACTGCGGTGACAGCCAACAGCTTTTTGAGCTTTTTTAACTTCTTTAAATATTTCTAAAAAAGCCGACTTTTCATCAACAGCGCCTCTAAGCGGGTTGGTTGGGTCTATGCCATTAAAAGCTAATGCAGCGGGTTCAAGGTTTGCACCTTCAAACGGCTCAATGTGATAATGCAGGGTTTTATCTAGACTTAAATAGCCATCATCATCCATTTTTAACATGGTCACTGCGATTTCAAGCAATGCATCTGTATTAGCATTAAATCCGGCTGTTTCAACATCAATCACCACAGGAAAATAACCGCGAAATCGATATTTAAATTTATTGCTGTTGCAGATGTCACTCATGTAATTCTATTACCCCATTAAACCTGAATATTGCTGCCATCAAAAAGACAAACCTAGGTTCGTCGTAGCAAATTAGTCGAGCATTATACCCAAACTGTCTGAATATGCTCGTTTCAGTGATAATTTAACCTCAAGAAAATGATTTAGTCGCCGATAGATGAACAGGGAATAAAATCGGCAGGTGGCACCATGTGGCAAAAAATCATATTAATATCCAGTTTGTGTATCAGTGCTTCTGCAAGCGCTGATTTACGTCACTATGTTGCCTCCCTTGAAAACTCAGCCTGGCGAGTCGGCGAAAATAGCCCAATTGAATGCCGGTTAGAACATGATATTCCAGACTACGGCAAAGCTATTTTTTCCAGTAAGTCGGGAAAGGACCTCAATTTACTGTTTACCCTTGATATGTGGGCTAAGCCCGATGCGGTAACCAATGCTAAATTAATCAGTCGCGCACCCACCTGGCGACCTGGTGATGCCTCAAAAGAAATCATCGCACTAAAGTATCAAAAACAATTTAACGGTGAAGTGCCTAAAAAAGCCGCCTGGACTATGCTAAATGAATTAAGCCAAGGCCGTCAGCCAACGTTTTATTATGCTGACTGGTATGATGCATCAAGTAAAGTGGCGGTGGGGATCTCGGCGGTTAACTTTGCCAGTAAGTATCGCGAGTTTCGCTCATGTCTAGCTAATTTATTACCCTACAGTTTTGATGATATTGCCTTTACGGTTTTAAACTATCAAGATGGCGGAACCGAGCTTACTCGCTTCTCAACTTATCAGCTTAAAAAAGTACAAGAATACTTATCATATGATCCTAATGTCGAGTTAGTGGTTGTTGATGCCTACACCGACAGTTACGGTGGCCGTTCAATTAATCAAAAAGTGTCAGACAAGCGTGCCGATTCAGTCAAAAGTTTATTAATAGCCAGTGGCATTTCACAAGACCGTATTACCACCGAAGGCCATGGTGAAAAACGTCACGTTGCTGGTAATGACTTAGCGTCAGAGCGACAAATAAACCGAAGAGTGGTGATTAAAATCACTAAGCCAATCTAGGTTGTTACCACAGTGATGTAAGCGGGTAATAACAGATTGTTAGCACGTCATTGTTAGCACAGCAGTATTGGCAGCGATTTATTAGCACGAATTAACAAAAGCCTGAAATCATGTTCAGGCTTTTTTGTGGGTTATGTTGCTAAATTTTAGATAAAAAAAACCCACTCAAACCGAGTGGGTTAAATAATTTGCAATCAACAAATTAAAGGAAGGAAGTCAAGCATAAGAACTGGGAATAAGTTACTGTTTCACAAACACTAACTTGAAGTTCATTGTTTTCTCATCAAATCGATGTGTCCTGAAAACAAGCTCATAATAGATTTATTGCTCTAAATGCACAAGATAGATTTTTTCCGCTTTACCATTAGATTTTCTAATATATAAATGGGTTGAGTTTGAATTTAAAATGGCCTCTGGATAGCGCCTTAGTAGGTTTTATCAAGCATTTTTATATTTGGGTGAATAAATATTCGCATAAGCTGCATTATTCATTAAAAGTAAATGTTAACAAATATGATAAAGTGAGCGTTTAACTGAAAAAATCAGATTTTATTGGGTTATTTTTTTAATTTAAGAGTGGTTTTAATACTTTTGGTGGATAAATCGTAGCGATTTGGCATTATTCGAAATTCATATTTAACTCAGCAACAGGGCATATAATCAAAGGGCATTTATGAGCTAATTAACAGCCACCTTTTTGCAGTTTGAAGGCTACAAAAGATTAAAAATTTTTCATCTAAGTCGGTTTAAACCCAGATTATGTCATTTAGGGCTGTTTTGCTCTAAATAAAGTCGGTTTTTAGCGGGTGAGATGATTCACAACTGCCTTGCTACTCGGTATAGTATGCAAAATTTTTTAAGTAAAGAACGAGTCATAAAATGACGTTTAATTGGCCTGTAACAGTGTACTATGAAGACACCGATGCTGGTGGCGTTGTTTATCATTCAAATTACTTAAACTTCTTTGAAAGAGCACGCACCGAATGGCTTAAATCAATGGGCATTCGCCAAACAAAATTGTTGGCAGATGACATTGCTTTTGTTGTTAAACGTGCTGAATTAGATTTTCGTCGCGCGGCAAAGTTTGAGCAAGATTTTATGGTTGAATCTTGTATATCGTCATTGAAAAAAGCGTCGTTGGTGTTCCAACAGCGTTTAATTGATGAGCTAGGAGAATGCTATTGTGAGGCAACAGTGACAGTCGCTTGTGTGTCCTTATCTAAAATGCGTCCCATAGCCATCCCAGAATTTATCGTTCAGGAGTTTAAGAGTGCACGCTGATATGTCTTTTATAGGTTTGTTTTTACAAGCCAGTGTGTTGGTAAAGCTAGTTATGTTTACTTTATTAGGTTTATCTATTGCATCTTGGGCGGTGATTATTCAACGCCGAAAAATGCTCAATTCAGCCCGGGTAAAATCCGCGCGTTTTGAAGATACTTTTTGGTCCGGTGTTGATTTAAACCGCTTATACAAAGAGCTAACCGCTAGAGGCGAAAGTATTGCTGGTTTAGAAGCTATGTTTGTTGCTGGCTTTAAAGAATACTCAAGAGTGATTAAAGTGAACAGCAAGTCACCTGATGCGGTAATGGAAGGGACATCTAGAGCCATGCGCGTGAGTTTGTCACGTGAAATGGAAAAGCTAGAAAATAACTTACCTATGCTAGCCACAATCGGTTCTACCAGTCCGTATATTGGATTGTTTGGTACCGTATGGGGAATTATGAACTCGTTCATCGCCTTAGGTACAGTAGAAAACGCCACGTTATCTATGGTTGCACCAGGTATTGCTGAAGCACTTATTGCTACCGCTATGGGTTTATTTGCGGCAATTCCAGCCGTTGTTGCCTATAACCGTTTTGCGACACAAGCTGAAAAGCTCGAGATGGCTTACGCAAACTTTATGGAAGAGTTTTCTAACATTTTACAGCGCCAAGCCTATAGTGAAAAGGAAGCGGTGTAATGTACCAACGTAAGCGTAAGCGTCCTATTGCTGAAATTAACGTCGTACCGTATATCGACGTTATGTTAGTGCTATTGATCATTTTTATGGTTACGGCGCCAATCGTTTCTCAAGGTGTTAAAGTTGAATTGCCACAGGGTAAAGCAGAATCATTACCGCCAGATAGCAAACCCCCAATCGTAGCGTCTATTGATGCCGCGGGTGAATATTTTTTAAACGTTGGCACCTGGTCTAATAGTGACCCTTTAGACCTGGATGAAATTTCAATTCAAGTCGGCGCGATGATCCAACTTGAACCATTACGCCCTGTGGTGGTGAAAGCGGATAGAAGTATTGCCTATGAAAGTGTTATTCAACTCATGGTTAGCTTGCAACAAGCGGGTGTGCCTGCGGTAGGGTTAATGACTGATTCACCCAAGGAGAAATAGGTGGCTGATCAATCTAATATTAAAATACCTGCAGCGATTTCTGCCGGTATCCACATTGGTGCGATTGTTATTTTAGCGATAGGTGTCAGTTTCGATGATAAACCTAAATCAATGCCATCTGCTCCAAGTGCGCCTGCTATTCAAGCTGTTATGGTTGATCAACAAAAAATCACTCAGCATGTAGAAAAGTTAAAGCAACAAAAGCAAGATACTGAAAACAAAGAAAAGGCACGTCAAGCAGAGTTAGAGCGTAAAGCCAACGAAGCCCGTAAACAACGTGAGCAAGAACAGCAAAAGATAAAGAATTTAGAAATAGAACGTAAGCAAAAAGAAATTGAAACACAAAAGGCCAATGACGCCGCTAAAGTTGCCCAAATAAAAGTACAGCAAGAAAAAGAGCGTGCGAATAAAGCTGAAGCCGTTCGTAAGCAAAAAGAGCTAGAGCAAAAAGCGTCGGAAGCCGCCGCCCAAAAAGCGGTCGAAAAACGTAAGCAAGAAGAAGCTGCAGCCAAACAAGCCGCGGATGAACGTAAGCGTAAAGCGGAAGAAGATGATCGCAAACGTAAGTTAGAGGAAGAACGCCAACGCAAAGCGAAAGCCGATGCCGATGCAAAAGCACGTCAAGAGCAAGAAATGACAGATGCACTAGCGGCAGAGCAAGCCACATTATCGCAAACGCGTAATAAGCAAGTGATGTCAGAAGTAGATCGATTTAAAGCGATGATCATTGCCACTATTCAGCGTAACCTTGTGGTTGACGAATCGATGCGCGGAAAAAGTTGTCGCGTGTTTATTCGATTAGCACAAGATGGTTTTGTGACGTCAAGTCAAACGCTAGATGGCGATCAAGTGGTGTGTCGTGCAGCAAAAGCAGCAATAAACAAAGCAGGTCGTTTACCCGTATCGACAGAAGCGGGTGTGTACGACAAATTAAAAGAAATTAATTTAACGGTTTCACCGGAATTTAATTAGTATATTAATGTATTACCGATACAAAATAATGCATTAAAAATGCGAAGGGTATGAAGGAGTCTCATGAATAATTTGGTTAAATGGTTCGCATTGGCATGTGTTGTGATAATAACGCCAGCACGTGCGGCCTTGGATATTGTGATCACCCAAGGTGTTGATCAATCGCGTCCTATCGCTGTCGTGCCGTTTATTTGGCAAGGTGAGGGGCAAGCACCTGCATCTATTTCAGATGTGGTCATGTCTGACTTATCGAGAAGTGGTACTTTTTCGCCACTCGACACACGTGCACTACCTCAGACTAATATAAATACCTTGGCTCAGTTTAACGCCGCTAACTGGGGCAATGTGTCTGCAGATGCATTAGTTATTGGTTCAGTTAAACCCTATGGTACGGGTCAATTTTTGGTAAGCTTTGAGCTTATCGACCTAGTAAAAGCACAGCTGCAAGCTGGCAAAGGGCCTGTTAACAATAGCGAGCTGGTTTTAGAAAGCCGCGAAACCGTGATTAACGCCAGCCAGTTTAGACAATATGCCCATCGCATCAGTGATGTAGTCTATGAGAAGTTAACTGGAATAAGAGGCGCGTTCTTAACTAGAATCGCTTATGTTGTGGTTAAACAAGGTCAAAAATCACCATACCATTTAATGATTGCCGACTATGATGGTTACAACGAGCAAATGTTATTACGCTCGCCTGAACCGTTAATGTCACCAAGCTGGTCACCAGATGGTCGTCGCTTAGCATATGTGAGTTTTGAAAATCGCAAAGCAGAGATTTTTGTACAAGACATATATACCCAAACGCGTACATTAGTCAGCAGTTTTGACGGTATCAACGGCGCGCCTTCTTTTTCACCAGACGGTAAAAAGTTAGCCGTGACCTTGTCAAAAGACGGTCAGCCAGAAATTTATACAGTGGATATAGCCACTAAAGCAACTAAACGTGTCACAGATCACTACGCCATTGACACCGAGCCTTCATGGTTCCCAGATGGTAAGTCGCTGCTTTTCACGTCTGAGCGTGGTGGTAGACCGCAGCTTTATAAAGTGAATTTGGATACAAATAAAGTCAGTCGCATGACTTTTGAAGGCGAATGGAATTTAGGTGGTTCAATTACACCTGATGGTCGCAGCATGATTTTTGTGAATCGTACTAATGGACGTTTCAATATTGCCCGAATGGATTTAGCAACACGCTTTATGCAGGTGTTATCATCTACTAGACTAGATGAATCTCCAAGTGTTGCGCCTAATGGCACTATGGTGATCTATGGTACGACTCACGAAGGTAAACAAGTACTGGCAGCGGTTTCTACCGATGGCAGATTTAAGGCAAGATTGCCTGCTGGACAAGGTGAGGTGAAATCACCAGCCTGGTCCCCATTTCTTTAATTAAGTATCGATAAGGATTTAACATGGATCTGAATAAGTTGTTCAAAGCTATGATGGTTGCAGTTCCGCTAATGGCACTGGGTGCCTGTAGCTCAACTTCAGACTCTGACACAGATGCTAGCGGTTCTACTTCTGGTTCATCTAGCAGCGAGTATGGCAATGGTGGTATTGAAACAGGTGGTGCTGGTGCAGTGTTAAGCCCAGCTGAACAGCAACGCTTAAAAGAGCAAGAATTACGTCGTCAAAACATAATTTACTTCGACTTCGATCGCAGTGAAGTACAAACTGACAATGCAGACATTCTTATGGCACACGGCAATTATTTAGTTGAACACCCAAATGTTCGCGTATTAATTGAAGGCCATGCTGACGAACGCGGTACACCTGAATACAACATCGCACTAGGCGAACGTCGCGCTAAAGCGATTGCTAAATACTTACAAGGCATGGGTGTACAACCTAGCCAAATGAGTGTCGTAAGCTACGGTGAAGAAAAGCCTTTAGACTTTTCTCGCACTGACACCGGTTTTGCTCAAAACCGTCGTGGTGTGTTAGTTTACTAAGCGTTATTGAAGTATAAGGTCAACCTACTTGGTTGACCTGTTAGGAGATTTACATGAAACATGCCGTATTAGTTGCGGCAATGTTCTTTGGTGCAGGGGCAGCAGTAGCTGCTCCCGCTCCTGTAGAGGATGTTGCTAGTGGTTCAAGCGATGATCGTTTAGCACGTATTGAACGCATTATTAAAGCAAAGCAACAAGGTGAATTTGACATGCAACGTCGACTAGACGCTTTGCAAAGAGAAGTGTTGGATTTACGGGGCATTACAGAGCAACAAAATTACCAGATTAATCAAATGTTGCAACGTCAACGCCAGCTTTACGAAGACATAGCCAACTTATCAACTAAAGCAGCTCCAGTGGCGAATGCACCTGCTGTTAGCGATGCAGTTAGCGTTGCAGCTTCAAACTCGACATTAGGCGAAACAGGTAGCTATGAAGCTGCTGTTAACTTAGTGCTTAAAGACCGTAAGTATGATGAAGCCATTCCAGCCTTCCGTAGTTTCATAAAGCAATATCCGCAATCAAGCTATGCAGCTAATGCAAACTATTGGTTAGGTCAGCTATTGTTTAATAAAGGTGAGCATGCAGATGCTAAAGGCGCCTTTAGTGCCGTAGTGAGTCAATTTGCTGATTCAAACAAGCGTGGTGATAGTTTAGTTAAGTTAGGAATGATTGCTGAAAAAGAGAGCGATATTGCCGGAGCAAAAGCACTCTATAATAAAGTATTAAAAGAATACCCTAACAGTGCATCTGCACGCCTAGCACAACAGCAGTTATCAGCACTTAATGGCTAAGAAAGCCAAAAAACAGTCTCTTAGACTGTTTTTCATGCAAACAGTAACAAATTATAAATTTGCGCTTGCATGACAAAATGAAAAAGGTATTATAGGCGCCCTCAGAACGGCATAGCTTTTCGGGGGATGTTTTAAAGTAATTTGTAACATTCTTGGTGCACTTAGTTAGTAAATTTGCCCCAGTTAATCTTTCATAGGTTAGCAAAACCAAGATTGGTCATTGGTTCAGTCGTTGTAGCAACATAAACAGTTGGCTTTTGTTCCAGTTAACTATTACAGGTTAGCAAAATATCGTTGGGTCGTTAGCTCAGTCGGTCTTGAAACATAGACAGTTGGCTTTTGTTCCAGTTAATCATTTATGGTTAGCAAAACCAAGATGGGTCGTTAGCTCAGTCGTTCTTGAAACATAGACAGTTGGCTTTTGTTCCAGTTAATCATTTATGGTTAGCAAAACCAAGATGGGTCGTTAGCTCAGTCGGTAGAGCAGTTGGCTTTTAACCAATTGGTCGAAGGTTCGAATCCTTCACGACCCACCACTTTTTAAATAGTGGATAAAGAATTTAAAGTAAAACTAGATGGGTCGTTAGCTCAGTCGGTAGAGCAGTTGGCTTTTAACCAATTGGTCGAAGGTTCGAATCCTTCACGACCCACCACTTTTTAAATAGTGGATAAAGAATTTAAAGTAAAACTAGATGGGTCGTTAGCTCAGTCGGTCTTGAAACATAGACAGTTGGCTTTTGTTCCAGTTAACTATTACAGGTTAGCAAAATATCGTTGGGTCGTTAGCTCAGTCGGTAGAGCAGTTGGCTTTTAACCAATTGGTCGAAGGTTCGAATCCTTCACGACCCACCACTTTATTTGAGAGTGGTAAAATAATTCATTTACTAGATGGGTCGTTAGCTCAGTCGTTCTTGAAACATAGACAGTTGGCTTTTGTTCCAGTTAATCATTTATGGTTAGCAAAACCAAGATGGGTCGTTAGCTCAGTCGGTAGAGCAGTTGGCTTTTAACCAATTGGTCGAAGGTTCGAATCCTTCACGACCCACCACTTTATTTGAGAGTGGTAAAATAATTCACTTGTATCGTTGGGTCGTTAGCTCAGTCGGTAGAGCAGTTGGCTTTTAACCAATTGGTCGAAGGTTCGAATCCTTCACGACCCACCACTTTTTAAATAGTGGATAAAGAATTTAAAGTAATACAGTTTATAAAGCAAAACTAGATGGGGTCGTTAGCTCAGTCGGTAGAGCAGTTGGCTTTTAACCAATTGGTCGAAGGTTCGAATCCTTCACGACCCACCACTTTTCCTCTCGTCTAATATCATCTCCAGTTAAATATTATCGGTTAGCAAAACCAAGATGGGTCGTTAGCTCAGTCACTTTTCGTTTAGATCAAAAGCTGCAATTGGCTTTTAACCAATTGGTCGAAGGTTCGAATCCTTCACGACCCACCACTTTTTTACATCTCCAACTCCCCGTATTTAACCCTTCAGTGCTTGAAATCATTTATACCAGTTTTTCATTTCCTGAATTACCATCCGTTGAATTCCCGTTAACCATTTAAATATCAACAAAACCAAGATGAACCATTAGCTCAGTCGTTCTTGAAATATAGACAGTTGGCTTTTGTTCCAGTTAAATATTATCGGTTAGCAAAACCAAGATGGGTAGTTAGCTCAGTCACTTTTCGTTTAGATCAAAAGCTGCAGTTTTCTTTTAACCAATTGGTCGAAGGTTCGAATCCTTCACGACCCACCACTTTTCCTCTCGTCTAATATCATATCCAGTTAAATATTATCGGTTAGCAAAACCAAGATAGGTCGTTAGCTCAGTCACTTTTCGTTCAGATCAAGTGCTGCAGTTGGCTTTTAACCAATTGGTCGAAGGTTCGAATCCTTCACGACCCACCACTTTTCCTCTCGTCTAATATCATCTCCAGTTAAATATTATCGGTTAGCAAAACCAAGATGGGTCGTTAGCTCAGTCACTTTTCGTTTAGATCAAAAGCTGCAATTGGCTTTTAACCAATTGGTCGAAGGTTCGAATCCTTCACGACCCACCACTTTTCCTCTCGTCTAATATCATATCCAGTTAAATATTATCGGTTAGCAAAACCAAGATGGGTCGTTAGCTCAGTCACTTTTCGTTTAGATCAAAAGCTGCAGTTGGCTTTTAACCAATTGGTCGAAGGTGCGAATCCTTCACGACCCCACCACTTTTCCTCTCGTCTAATATCATATCCAGTTAAATATTATCGGTCAGCAAAACCAAGATGGGTCGTTAGCTCAGTCACTCTTTGTTCAGATCAAGTGCTGCAGTTGGCTTTTAACCCATTGGTCGAAGGTTTAAATCTCACAACTCAACACTTGTTTATTTCTGCGTATTAAACTCTTCATTAGTTAACATCATGCAGTAAATCCTTTTAAATCTAATAAACAATTTTCTGAAACACACAGCCTAAAATAGATCACATGCTAATAAGGGGTGGTATAGCGGCTGTAAGCTAATATCAGCTGTTAAATAGGGGAGGTGGATATCAGTAAATACACCCAAGTATAGCTTGTTGATAAACAGTGATGTTAGCCACATTAACGCAGTGAGTAATATAAAAGGCTGTTTGATAAGTGTTTCTTACTTTGTGTTAACGCTTTTGATGACGCAGATTTTTTGATGAGGCTGAGATACTTGGTACTACTAAGGCTGTAGTGTGGCGATTAACCATGCCTGACTCTGTCTATATCACTCCGCTATAGATCCCGCTATAAATCCCGCTATAAATCACTCCACTGTATATAACCTAGCGAGTGTGGTTGAGCTGAAATACAGCGATTGGGAACAAAGGGTAAGGTGAAATTTAGTCAATAAAAAAGCCCATATAAATGGGCTTTAAAAATAACTAGATGAACTAGTGAAACAGGGGATTAGTTGCCAGAAACGCCGTTTCCGCCGCCACCGCCGCCACCGCCATTATTTCCACCGGTATTACCTTGGCCTTGGCCAGGGTTCGGTCTATTAGAAGCATTTATAGCCGTTTGGTTGCCTGAATTGCCAGAGTTGTTACTACCAGCAGCAGTCGCTATTTGAGTTGCTGCGGCAACAACACTTGCAGAAACACCGTTTGCTGCAGCAACTGCAGCAATAAGGTCTGTTGATACGCCAGCTTGCTGAGCCGCGGCAAGTATTTTAGTCTGAGCAGCTTCATCAGCACCAGCAGCAACAAGAGCTGCAGCTAAAATGGCTTCAGCTTCAGCCGCAGTAGAGTTTGCAAACATTTGTTCGGTATATTCGCCTACAGTACCAGCTTCAACAGCAGCCTGTAAGCCAGCATTATATTCTTCTAGGCTGACAGCTGAAACACCTGCAGACAATAAAAGAGAAAGTACAACCGCAGCGGTTTGTAACTTGCGCATCATTGTGTTCCTTACAATTAGTTAAAAATCATTAAGTTTAAGTTCTGTTTCAATTGTATCAGCACTTACTCGCAAAAGTGTATTAAAATTACGCACAGAGTACAAGCCGTTTCCCTGTAGGCCGTCAATGTTCAATTGCACGCATTGCTGGCTTATCGCTAAGGTTTCTATTTGTGGTGCTATCATTTTAATCCCAATACCATGGCATATCTGGGTAATGGTTTGAATGAAAAACTGTGTATCTGATTGTTCTATATCACGTATGTAACTGCCATCAATTTTAATGTAGTCCACGTCTAAATTTTTAATGTATTGGAACGAGCTTAAACTAGAGCCAAAACGCTCAATAGCAACTTCAATGTTTAATGCTTTCGACTGACGAATAAATTGCTTAGTTGACTCCAGTGACAGCATCGCACCAGACTCATTAAACTCAAACAACAAGGGCGGCAGTTTCGACTGCAATTGTTTGTAAGTTGCAAATAGCCATTCAGTAAAGACAGTATTGTGTTGTGCATGGTTACTAATGTTGATCGCCACACGGGTATTTTTAACATGATGTAGTTTGTAAAAAATAAAACAAATAACCGTTTGCTCTAACTCTTGCAGCAAACCTAAACGTTCAGCCATAGCAAACACATCAATGGTCGATAGCGTTTCATTGTTATGTTTGAATCGCACAAAACACTCTACATAAAGCAGTTGGCTATGGGTATCAACCACAGGCTGCAGCATCAAATCAAACAGCTTGTCTAATGGAATACACTTAATCGCAAAATCCTGCGGCTTAGTGTGAATGATCTCAGCTTTAAAATACTCAGTAAACCTCTTCAGAATCACCACCCACTCTTCACGTGAATGGGTTGAGGTAGCAGGCGATGAGGTTAATCCCATTGCCGGAGAGTCTAAGTAACTGTCATGGGTTAACTGGGTATCTAAACGTTGCGCGGCATCAGAAAAGGTTTCTGAGTAGTCAACACTGGTTAATGCATGCTTTGCAAAACCCTGGATAAACCGATTGGTGTTTGCTACCGAAAACGCATCGCCCATTTTGCCATCTAAAACAGACACTAGGTCATGGGTGGTTTGCGACAAAATAGCAAACTCAGATCCCGACACCCTATAAATGCTGACATCACTATAAAGCGATACTTGGTCAGCTAGAATCGTCGCGCCTTCAGTAATGTATGCATCACCGTGGGTGTAACCCTCAGTATCGTTAATATACTGTAATGACGTTAACGACACTAAACCAAAATATAAACGGTTTCCGTTGGTTTCTGCTTCATGTTTTAACGAGTCAAACGCCTTCATCAATGCGCGTCTGTTAGGTAGGCCTGTGTGACTGTCGATATACACTTCTTTGGATAACTTTTCAGCGTGCAGTGTTTGTTCTGAAAACGAGCGCTGAATATTCGTCACCATTTTGTTAATCGCATTTACTACCGTGTTTAACTCGGTCGTAAAGGGTTTGATCGGGTTTAGGTCAAAGCGCTTTTCAATCACCGCCTCAGCCTGTAGTTCAATCCGTTTTAGCGGTGCAAGTACCGACTTAATAATCAAGTAAGCAAACAATAAAGCGATAAAAAATTGCATCAAAGTGGTCGTTAATGCACTAATGCTATGGTCCCACAATGTTTTATAAGACGTACCCGCATGGGACTGTACTTCAAGTGTACCGGCTATGTTCCAACCATTGCTGACTTCACTTACCATTACCGGTGGCGTTAACGGCAGTAAAGCCATAAACCATTTAGGTACACCAAAATTACCGTGTTTATTAAGCCGCTCAAACTTAAGCTCACCTTCAACATTGGTAAACGAAATACGCTGATAGTAACCCGAGTCAAAAATAGCATTCGTCATGGTTGCTGCAATCACCATACCTTCTTCATCCATATAAGGGGATATAGACAAGCCTAAACTAATGGCCGCCCCTTGTGCATGAGACGCTAATTGCTCATTTAAATAACTGCGCATGTTAGACACGTTATTATAAAGCGACGCACCAAAACTGAACAAAGACAAACACGCAATCAGCAAATATAACTGCGCCCGTAAAGACATTCCCTTTCTAAACATAATATTTAATCCTTATTCACCGTTTTCTATACGTTGCATTAAAACCGACCAATCGGTAGTGCCTTTACTATCTGGTTTTGCCGAACTTAACCCATGCGCCTTAGCTAACCATAAACCTTGCCCATTAAATGAATAAATTGGTTTTAAATCGGGTCGACGATTGGCCGATAACACCTTACGATTAAGGTTATCTAATACAAGGGGCAAAGATGATGGCGTTTCAAAGTAAATTAATACCATATGTGGCTCATCAAAAGTTAACGAGCGCACATACATTAACCGCAGCTTGTGTTCATCCATTCCCATGCCAAGCAAAGTCATGTATTTGAAAATTGCATAATCTTCACAATCGCCCGCACCAGTGCCTAAAGACTCTGTCGGCGTAGCCCAGTAATCTAAGGTGTTCCAGTGTGCTAAATCAGACTTAAAATTAATACGCCTATTGGCAAAGGTATTGGCCAATAGCAATCTGTCATAATCATCTAAATCGCGACCTTCATTTATGGTTTCACGCCAGTCATAAAAATCATTTAGTTTTGCTTCGCCGTAACGCTGGTTTATACCAGCAAAAAAATCGTCATTAAACAAACCGTCGCTTAACGTGGCAAAACACACAGCCGAAAACACCACAGGCATCATTAACCAGTGGCGATATTTACTCATATCAAAAAAAACACATTTAATACGCGCTATTCCTGCTGTTTATCAATGAATTAGAAAAAGTTAATCATAATCAACTTATCAAGGTAAGTTAATTGGCAACAATAATGATGCACATCATAATCTAGTTAACCGTTAAACGACAATAAAATGACAACTCGAAAGCAAAGTCTTTTTAATTGAATCTATTGCCATTTTTCTAAGTAAGCCAAAAGTGTGACAGATGTTTAACAGGCAATATCGAGTGCAAAAAAACGTGAGCAAAACGTTAAACAGGAAAGTTAAATCAATTTCAAAACCCATTCCGCTAAATCTAAACCGCGACGTTAAGTTTAGGTAAGCTCAAGCTAAATTCAACCGCAGTATTTTAAAGCGGCGGTTTTTTGACAAAAGTCATATTAGTTAATCATATTCGTTAGTCATATTGACTGAATAGCAGTGGCAGCAGGTTGATCGTTAAATAACAAATTGGCTCGAAACATCCCAGTTAGTCGCTAAAGCTTTTTATCACAGTCCAATTTTAACCTGGCTAAGGCAGAGGTGCACAGTAAGGCCACAGTAAGACATATGAATAATAACGAATTACGCTAAGTAGTTGTGCCCATATGGCAGTAATAATATGGCCAGAATAATCATGGCGAAACAATATAACTGTAACAATTGCCACATAAGCTATGCCATAAACGTCAGCACTAGCAGCGCAACAGCAATGCAATAAACAATGGCAGTAAACAATGACAATACAAGCAATGTGAGACCTTACGGTAAGGCCGTTGCTAGTTGCTAGTAAGAAAGAATGTAAGTAAGCATAAAGGGCTAGGGTGAAGTTTTAAGCGGATAAATTAACCAAACACTTACACAGTAACTAATGTGATTTCAAGCGATTAAAGTGGTAACAAAAGAACATGAAAAAAATCATTAACAAAAAACGCCGCAAAGCGTCAAAAAACTGTCATTAATTTGTTGGATACCATATAATCTGCGAATTATCAGTGAGCGGATGAAGCACTAGCAGTAAAAAAGGAAATTTTAAACAAGGCATGAAGCCATACACAGCTACTTTTGAGCCAAAATCAGCCGATTTCACTCCTCTAGCTTTTCTGTGTCCCTTTCCCTTGGTTATTTCCTGTTGTATCTCAAACACCCACTTAATGCATACCGCATTAGGTGATGTTAGCAGAGCATAACGACTACTTTAGTCTGATACCCCAACACTCTTTTTAAAGAGTGGTAAATCAAGCAAAAATTGAAGCGCACACAGCAATCTGGAAGCTGCAATCTAGTGGCGGTAGCGTGTCTTTTTTTAATGGTGGCTTGCACAGGTTTACTATTTAAACATTCTTAATGGAACTAACTTAAAGCTAGGATTGGATATGATCAAAGTATTATCAGTATTTGGCACCAGACCCGAAGCCATCAAAATGGCACCCTTGGTTAAGGCTTTAGAAGTCGCAAATGGCATTGAAGCCAAAGTGTGTGTTACCGCGCAGCACCGTGAAATGCTTGACCAAGTACTGAACTTATTTGAAATAACACCAGACTATGATCTTAATATCATGAAACCTGGCCAAACCCTTTATGACGTTACCACTAATATTTTACTGGGCTTAAAGCCAGTGTTAGAAGAATTCAAACCTGACATAGTGTTAGTGCATGGTGACACAGCAACTACCTTATCAGCCAGTTTAGCCGCTTATTACCAACAAATTCCGGTAGGGCATGTTGAAGCAGGGTTAAGAACCGGCAATATATATTCACCCTGGCCAGAAGAAGGTAACCGTAAACTCACCAGCGCCATAGCCACATTGCATTTTGCGCCTACATCCTCTTCACAAGCCAACTTAGTGAATGAAGGTATTAATTCAAACCTTATTACCATAACCGGTAACACAGTTATTGATGCACTATTAACCATTAAAGCCAAGCTAGAAAACGATGTACAACTAAATAAAACGCTGGCGCAGCAATATCCGGTAATCGATAGCAGTAAAAAAATGATTTTAGTTACAGGCCATCGCCGTGAAAGTTTTGGTGGCGGATTCGAGCGTATTTGTGAGGCGCTAGTCACTATTGCCAATAGTCATCCAGAGTGCCAAATTATTTATCCAGTACATTTAAACCCAAATGTACGTGAGCCTGTTAACCGTATTCTTGAAAATGTAAAAAATGTCCACTTAATCGAGCCTCTAGATTATTTGCCTTTTGTGTACTTTATGAATCAGTCGCATATTATTTTAACCGACTCTGGCGGAATTCAAGAAGAGGCGCCTTCATTAGGTAAGCCTGTGTTAGTGATGCGTGACACCACTGAACGACCAGAAGCAGTTGATGCCGGTACGGTTAAGTTAGTGGGTACAGACAAACAAGCGATTATTGATGCTATTGAAACCTTATTGGTGGATCAGGTGCAATATAACACCATGAGCAAGGCTCATAACCCATATGGTAATGGTCACGCTTGCAACATCATCATAGACACAATAAAGCAGCACTTTAGCCAAAAAGTTAACTAATACCAGAAAGCACTTGCCGTCATTCCCGAATGCTTTAATCGGGGATCCAGGTGTAGCTCTAAAGCACTTGCCCGTAACAGCCAAAGCCTAACACCTAGATTCCGGCCCACAAGCATTACCGGAATGACGTATTCGGTCCGTCATTCCCGAGATCCTTTATCGGGAATCCAGGTGTAGCACTTAAGCACTTGCCGTCATCCTCGAATGCTTTAATCGGGGATCCAGGCGTTGAACTTAAGCACTTGCCCGTAACAGCCAAAGCCTAACACCTAGATTCCGGCCCACAAGCATTACCGGAATGACGTATTCGGTCCGTCATTCCCGAGGTCTTTTATCGGGAATCCAGGTGTTGAGCTTAAGCACTTGCCGTTGCTTTTAAACTCAGCCAAACCAGTCAGAGTTCAATTTGGCCAGTGCTTTACAAATACGTATCAAATTCAATTTAAGTTTACTAGGAAATATCATGTCGTTTAAAAAGGTTTCTGTTATTGGTTTAGGTTATATCGGTTTACCTACAGCAGCGGTGTTAGCATCACGCGGGTTAGAAGTGGTGGGTGTTGATGTCAATCAACAAGCCGTCGATACCATTAATGAAGGCCGTATTCACATTGTTGAGCCAGATTTAGACATAGTGGTACGCGGCGTGGTAACAACCGGTAATTTACGCGCAACAACTATTCCTGAACCTGCAGAAGCGTTTATGATAGCCGTGCCAACCCCTTTTAAAGAAGGCAATGCACCAGATCTTAAATACATTGAAGCCGCAGCAAAAGCCATAGCACCAGTATTAGAAAAAGGTAACCTGGTTATTCTTGAATCGACTTCACCTGTAGGCGCAACTGAAAAGTTATCGGCATGGCTGAAACAAGCCCGTCCAGACCTATCATTCCCGCAAGACTTAGGTGACAACGCAGATATTAAAGTGGCTCACTGTCCTGAGCGCGTATTACCTGGTTATGTATTACAAGAGCTAGTGTCTAATGACCGCGTAATCGGTGGTATGAGTAAAGCCTGTAGTTTAAGAGCCGTCGAATTGTATGAAACCTTTGTCCGCGGTGAGTGTGTTATCACTAATGCCCGTACAGCTGAAATGGCCAAACTAACTGAAAATTCATTCCGTGACGTTAATATTGCTTTTGCCAATGAACTATCGGTTATTAGTGACAAGTTAAAAATCAACGTATGGGAGCTGATTAAGCTAGCGAATCGTCACCCGCGAGTAAACATATTAAGCCCAGGTCCAGGTGTAGGCGGGCATTGTATTGCGGTTGACCCCTGGTTTATTGTCGATAGCTGCCCAGATGAAGCCAATATTATCCGCCAGGCGCGATTAACTAACGACGCCAAACCGTTTTATGTTATCGACCAAATTATTCAAGCCGCTGACCAATTCAAAAAACCAGTCATCGCCTGTTTTGGCTTAGCCTTTAAAGCCGATATTGATGATTTACGTGAAAGCCCTGCATTACAAATTGTTGAGCACCTAGCCGGTTTAGGCATTGCAGACATATTGGCGGTAGAGCCAAACATAAAAGAGCTACCTAATAAGTTAATACAGAAAAACGTAGAACTCGTGACATTAGAAACCGCACTCGAAAAAGCTAATGTAATAGTTGTGTTAGTTGATCATAAACAATTTAAAGCGGCTGATAAAAGTCAGTTTGCTAAGAAAGTGATTATTGATACGCGTGGGATTGTTTAATTAAATGTTAGCAAAAAAAGTCCTATCAACCTTCTTTGTAAAAGTTTTTGCTTCACTATCTTCATATTTAGTATCTATTTTACTTGTGAGAGAAGGTGGAGCAGAACTGGCAGGTGAGTTTTTTTCTTGGTTAGCTTATCTTTTACTTATATCATCAATTATTCGATTTGGTCTAGACCATAAAATAGTCAAAGAAGTCGCACAGTCGGCTGGAAACGCAACAAATATTATTCTGGGTAATGCTTTAATCCTTTGCTTACTCGTTAGTTCTATTATTATTCCTATCGTATATTTTTTTGCACTTTATGTTGGGGGGTGGTCAAATTATATTGCTGTTATAATTTCTATATCATGTTTTATATTTTCTATCGTTTATCTTTTAGGGAATGTTTTTCAAGGTTTAAATCGTGCAGATCTTAGTATTTGGTCACAAGAGATTCTCGTTTGGAGCGTTTTGTTTATATTTTTAGTTTTCTTTGAATCTATTAGTTTTCTGCAAGTTTGGAGTTTATATTTAATAGGGCTATTTGTTTCTTTAATTATATCTGCAAGAGTTTTGTTTATGAAATATCAATTGTTTCCCGATTTCAGTCAAATAAAATTGTTAGCTTTTTATGTAAAAGACACTCTACCTTACTTTAGCGGAATCGTTGGTCATGTAGCTCTTCAATGGTTGCCATTAATTTTTTTATCAATATTTTCAACTTCAGAAGATGTAGGTTTTTTTGTTGCTATTCAAAGAACCGCTTTACTTATTGCTTTTGCCTTGGGTGTATTTAATCTTGTCACAAACCCTATATATGCAACTTATTTTTCTGAGGGTAAAACTAATTCTGTAGGTGAAGTTTCACGTGCAATATCTTTGTTAATGCTTTTTGTTTCATTGCCATTTTTGATTATTCTAATTTTTTATGGTGAGTTGTTAATTGGTTTTTATGGTCCTGAATTTAAACTCCTTCATAGTGTTTTTATCGTTGTAGCCATAGCTCAACTATTTAATGCTGTTACTGGTTCCGCTAGTTATATTCTAACTATGGGAGGAAAGGCAAAGTTAGTAGAGAAAAGTGTAATTATAACTCTATTTGTTACAATTATAATCGGGGGCCAATTGACATTCTTTTACGGTCTTTGGGGGGCTGCTATTACCAGTGCTTTGAGTATAATTTTATTTAATGTTTTGAATGTGTTTTTTTTATATAAGTATATGAATATAAATATTATTCCTAACGTAAAATCAATATTGTATTTATTTTATTATGTTAAATTTTTTAAGCGAAATTGTAATGTTGATTGATTTTGTTTTTGCATTAACACTCTTGATATCACTCCTATCATTGACAATATTAATTTTTAAAGGAATGAATTGTGCGCCTTCTTCTACGTTAATGTTTTTACTTGCTTGTTTTTTATTTGTTACTGAAGCAAATTTTCGTAATAGAGAGTTAGATGATTCTTCAATTGATTTTCAAATATTGTTAAGATTAGGGGTTTGGCTTTTAATTACAACTTATACTCTAGTATATTATAAGAGAGTATTCAGTCTTTTATTGGATGTTAATGTTAGGTTTCTTACCTTATTTTGTATATTTTGCTTTATTTCGACAATTTATTCACCTATACCAGTTTATACGGCAGTTAATTCGCTTGTTCAGTTATGTTTTTTAATATTTGCTGCATCAATAGCCATTAATTTGGACTTAACTAAAATTTGCATGGCAATATTTTACATGAGCATTCTGTTTCATTCTATTTCATTAATTCTTGTACCAATTTTTCCAGAGTTGACCGTGATGGAGTTTTGGGGACAAGGCGAAATAGGTGGCACGCGAATAACAGGGTTATCTGGTTCAGCTAATGCATATGGTCAAATGGCTGGTTTGGCAATAGTTATTACACAATATCTGAGAAAGAAAATCATAATAGGGAAGTTATTATATGTTAGCGCAATACTATTGTTTAGCTTTTGTATTATAGCCTCATGGAGTAGGACATCTATATTTATAGCTATTGTTGGTTTGTTTATAATAGAAAAGGAATTGGTTTTAAAATATATTTATCATTATATTTTATTATCTATTTTTGCAGTAATTACTTATTTCATGATATTTGATGTTGATGATTTGTTATTGAAATTTTCTAGAAATGGTTCAATAGAAGAAATACTTACATTTACTGGGCGGACAGACATTTGGGCAGCTGTTTGGAATGAAGCATTATTAAGCCCTGTTGTTGGGTATGGTTACGCTTCAACCAAACTACTGCTGCCACAAATATTTGAAACTGAGTGGGGGTGGTCAACGGTCACTGCTCACAGTATGTTTTTTCAATCTTTTTTTACAACAGGTTTTATTGGTGTATTCTTGCTATTTAGTACTTTGTTTATATTTTTAAAACTTTGCGGAATAATTAAAGATCGTTTTATAAGTTATATATTTTTTCTAGTTGTTATAAATGGAATATTAGAGTCCGGAATTGGCGGTCCAATACCAAATACACTTTCATTTTTATTTTTTTTGTTTTACTTAGTAGCTATAAAGAAATATAACGAAAACACTAAGGGTTGAGTGATGTTTGCTATATATATTTATAATGTAAATTTATTAACTTACTTTTAAGGTGAGCAGCATGTGCGCGATTACAATATATAGAGTTTCAAAGTTTTTTTATTTATACAAAATATATCCTTTAGTTTGGGTGTTGAAATTTATAAACTTAGTTGTATTTAGTTCTGTAATACCCCCGCAAGCTAAAATCGGACGTAATGTTATGGTCGCTTATAGAGGTATAGGCGTTGTTATTCATAAAAATGCAGTTATAGGTAATAAGGTTAGTATCGGACAAGGGGTGACAATTGGTCGAAAGGTTAAACAAAATGAAGCTCCTCTAATTGGTAATAATGTCTATATAGCTACTGGAGCAAAGGTTCTTGGTAATATAGTAATTGGTAGCAATGTAATTATTGCCGCTAATAGTGTGGTTATAAATGATGTTCCATCCAACTCTATCGTAGGAGGAATTCCTGCTAAGGTAATTAAATCAATTGATGTCGATGTTTTTTCGATAATGGATGGCATATATGACTGACACTAAATATGAATATGATGGTGTAATTGTTTTTGGAGCAGGGGATTGGTGGGTTCATAATCGTGGACACTATGATATGCAATTTTCTAAGAAGTTTAGTGCTACTATACCGGTACTTTATGTTAATAGTACCGGTATGAGAATGCCTTCTTTATTTTCGGGTGATGGTACTTTTAAACGTATTACTCGTAAATTTAAAAGTTTATTTAAAGGGTGTGTTAAATTTGATAGTAATTTTTTCGTAGCTACACCTTTTGCTGTGCCAGGTAAATTTGGTTACTTGCTAACTGCTTGGATAGTGCCATTGATGATAAAGAAATGGTCTAGATCAATAGGTATAAGAAATCCTTTGTTTTGGGTTGCAACGCCAATGGCTTACCAATGGTTTAATATTTTTCAACATTCACCAGTCGTCTATCAAAGAACAGACTTCTATGAACATTTCCCTGAAGTTGATTTTCATAAAATAAAGTCTTTTGATAAGGGGATGAAAACTAAAGCAAATATAATACTTTATTGTTCTCACTATATTTTAAATGAAGCAAAAGGCACTGATTACGAATATAAGTGTCATTTTATAGATCATGGTGTAGATTTCAAGTTGTTCAAAAAGGCTGGTGATGCTTCTGATAAAATTGAAATCTTAACTAACTTGTCTAAAGTTAGCTCGCCAATTGCTGGTTTTATTGGCGCATTAGAAGCCGACGTTGTCAATTCTCAATTAATTACCCAAGCAGCTAAAGATAATCCAGAAATAACTTTTATTTTGGTAGGCAAGTCAACTTTCAATGAAGACGTATTTAAGCTTGACAATATAATTTTAGTTGGTCAGGTTGATTATTTAGAAGTACCAAAGTACATGGCATTTTGTGATTTATTATTAATGCCTTGGAATGACAATGAATGGATAAAGGCATGCAATCCTATAAAGCTTAAAGAATACTTAGCTATTGGAAAACCTATAGTAACGACATATTTTCCTGAGTTAGATTATTATGACGGTTTAGTTAATATCGCTTCTGATAAACATGATTTCTCTACATTAGTTAAAAATATTGTAAATAAGCCAGTTGATTTAAACGAGATTAAAAGAATGAGAGCAAGAGTTGAGAGTCATACTTGGGTTAATAAGTTATCTCATGTAGAACAAGAGTTATCTTTGCTAGGCTTTAAAAAGTTGGAATTATAGTCGATGGACGTTTTTGAAATAGAACCTTATTATGATCCATATGATTTATGGACAACTTCTTTTGGTCAGGAAGTAAGAAATGGTTTTTATAAAGGTAAGTTATTAAGTAAGTTTATGGCTGCAGGTATAGCTTCTTGTGAATTATTTATTCCTGAATTCACTAGAAATATTTTAAATACTAAAAAGTCATTGCATCCTATTTCTGTTTCTCAATATATATTGATAGCCTATGAAAACTCATGGATTAATGAAAGTAATGCACTAGAAACTCTTTGTTTATTAAAGGAGCAAGCTGCTGTTAATAGTGAAAATTCGTTTGCATTTGGACTCGGATTTACCTGGGTATCGAAGAATGGTACATACTCTAGTCAACAGCCTTTTGTTACACACACGCCTTATGCAATGGAGGCGTTATTAAAGTTAAGTAGTTTTGAATCAGTAAATATTATTTCTTTAGCTTTATTTAATAAAACTTGGGGCTTTCTTGAATCTTTGAAAGTTATGTTTGACGATGATGATAAATTAGCTTTATCTTATGCGCCTGTTAGTGAACCAAGAATTGTTGTTAACGCTAATAGTTATGCTGCATATTCTTATGCTCTTCATTCTATTCATGGTCATCCTGAAAGAAGGTCTACCGCGAATGACAAAGCAATTAGTATTTTAAATTGGATTGTCTCATGCCAGGAAAGTAATGGTTCATGGCTATATTATGCAGATAATGAACCTGGGAATTTTATAGATTGCTTTCATAGTTGTTTTGTAGTGAAAAACTTGATTAAAGTTAAAGAGCTTTTGTCAATAAATTCTACTAAATTAGATGCTGCAATTAATAATTCTATTCGTTATATTATTGATAATTTTTATCAAAGTAATGTAGGGCTTGTGAAAAGATTTTCTGTTCAGGATATTAAAGATCCATATAAATATATATTATATGATCAAGCCGAATTTATAGGTGTCTTGATTGATAGTGGGAATGTTGATTTTGCATTGGAAGTCTCTAGTAAGGTAGAGGCTGAATTCAAAGTTAATAATATTTATTATGCGCAAATAGATCTATTTGGCCGGCGTGTTGGTGAAAACTACATGAGGTGGGGGATTATACCTTATCTTTACCAGTTAAGTAGATTGAATTCATTAAGGTGCTCAATATGTGTGGTATAGCAGGTGCAGTTAATATTCCATTTGTAAAGGATCAACTTAACATCATTTCTCATCGCGGTCCAGATTCTAGTGGGTTTCATGAAGTTGATTTTGAAAACTCAAAACTTTACCTAGGTCATACTCGTTTATCCATACTCGATACATCATCGGCTGGTGCGCAGCCTATGTTTAGTCTTTGTAATCGTTGGTTGATATCTTTTAATGGTGAAATATATAACCATATTGAGCTTAGGAAATTACTTAATATAGATTTTACTAGTTCTTCAGATACTCAAACATTAGTTGAATTAATTTCTATTTATGGAGTAGAAGATACTTGTAAGAAATTAAACGGGATGTTTAGCTTTTGTGCTGTTGATCTGGAAAATGGTGAACTTTATCTCGTAAGAGATAATTTTGGTATTAAACCTATTTATTACTATTCATATAGAGAACAGTTTGCTTTCTCTTCAGAGGTGAAGTTTTTAACAAGAGAATTAAAAATAAAACCAGAGGTTTCACGTTCTGGAATTGAAGAGTTTTTTTCTATTAGATTTGTTGCATCACCTAATACTCTGTTATCGAACATAAAAAGAGTTAAACCAGGTTCTATAATAAAATATGATATTAATAAAGGGGTGCTAGTCGATGAAAAACAATTTATATCTCTTAAAGAAAACAAGTTTGAAGGTTCTATTGAGGATGCTGTTTCGCAATATCAAGTAAAACTTCAAACAGCTGTGAAACGTCAACTATTGTCTGATGTACCTGTTGGAATGTTACTTTCCGGTGGAGTCGATTCAGCGTTAGTGGCTGCGATGGCTGCGGATTCTGGTCATAAATTACCTTGTTACTCTGTTGGTTTTGGTGATGGCTTTGCTGAGTGTGAGTTAAGTAATGCTAGGCATACAGCTGCAGTATTAGGTTTAGATTTTAATGAAGTACTCGTATCACCAGATGATTTGCTTGATTCGTTTATCAATATTGCTAAAACTATCGAGGAACCTTTAGGTACAACTTCCATTTTACCAATGTGGAGTTTAGTTCATGCTGCAAAAAAAGATGTTTCTGTAGTATTAACAGGGCAAGGTACTGATGAGCCTTGGGGGGGATACAATAAATATCAAGTCGAAATAGTACGTAACTTTTTTAAGAATAGTGGCTTTTGGCAAGCGATTAAATTTTGTTCGCCTTCATTTATGTACAAAAATGAAAGTTTTAGAAGAGCAATCTACTCTTTAGCTGCTAATGACGTTGGCTCTCAAGTTATACATGCATCATCATTATTCTCGGAAAGTGATCGGTATAAATTATGTGGAACAACTAACAGCGGCAATTTGAATGAAACATTAGCTTTTTGGTGTAATTGGGCTAAACAAGGTAAGTTAACTCAGGCAGAGTTGATGATGCAAGTTGACTCTAGAATGAGCTTGGCTGACGATTTGTTGCTTTATGCTGATAAGCTTTCTATGCATGTTTCACTTGAGACAAGAGTACCTATGCTTGATGTCGACTTAGTTGAATTTGTAGAGTCATTACCATTGAATTATAAAGTTAAGTTTAAAAATGGAAAATTGGTTCATAAGCTTATGGCTGAAAAATACTTACCTTCTAGTATCGTACATCGAAAAAAATTAGGTTTTCATGTGCCTTTCTCTACGTGGTCAAAAAGTATATGGAAGGGGTTTATAGAAGATCATCTTTTATCAGAGAACTTGCCTCATTTTAATTATATTAATAGGAGTGCTGTTTTGGATATTTGGACTCGCCATCAATCAGGTAATGAAGATTTAGGTAAGCAAATATTTTCACTATTAATGTTTTCATTATGGAGCCAAGAATACGATGCTAAATAGATTATATGTTCTAGATTGTCCAATGGATTCCGGAAGCATGAAAGATACTGTACATTTAATAGAGCAAAGATTAAACGAAGGTAAATTCACTCAACATGTCGTTGTCAATGTTGCCAAAATTGTCCATATGCAAACAGACTCTGTGTTAGCCGAGTCTGTTAATGCCTGTGATGTGATTAATATTGACGGTATGGGCGTGGTGTTTGGTGCCAGATTTTTAGGCCACGATGTGCCAGAACGTGTTGCTGGCGTAGATTTGTTTCATGAATTATTAAAAATGAGCGCCAAACGGGATTTTCCTGTGTTTCTTTTAGGGGCAACAGAGGATGTTGTCACTAAAACCGCTGAAAAAGTTCAATTGCTTTATCCTAACTTAAAGGTAGTTGGCTTTAATGATGGTTATTTTTTTGGAAAGAAAGAGGGGGAGGATGAAGAAGCTGTAGTGGATAAAATCCGCCAGTCGGGTGCTAAATTATTATTTGTCGCCATTACCTCACCGAAAAAAGAGAACTTTATCAATAAGTGGCAAGACAAGTTGGGCGTTGATTTTGTAATGGGTGTGGGTGGTACCTTTGATGTGGTGGCGGGTAAGGTCAGCCGTGCGCCAGTTTGGATGCAAAAAAATGGCCTTGAATGGTTATACCGCGTTATTCAAGAGCCTGGGCGAATGTGGAAGCGCTATTTATTCACCAATAGCCAGTTTTTACTTTTACTGCTTAAAGCCAAATTCCTTAAAAAGTAAAATTAAAAAGTTGAGATGGACGTTTTGTTAATTCAATTTGGTGTACCAGTCACTTTTAGTGTTATGAACAGCAACAGCAACAGCAACAGCAACAGCAACAGCAAGATCAGTTAATTATTTTAGGTGGAACACATGGATAGGCCATCCCAGTTACAGTTCTCGCACACCAACTCTAGTTTTATACTCAGAATGTTAGATATCACCATTATTGTGCTGTCACTGTTAGTGATTATGCAGGGTTATAAGGTGGCATTTAATAAAGATTATTTATTAGTATTGGCCGGCGTATTGTTAATGTTCAGTTATATCAGCGAGTCGTTTGGTTTATATCGGTCATGGCGCCTGGGCAAGTTTTCTCATATGTGCCGCATGTTGATTGCGATTGTGGTGATCTGCTTTTTATTGATGTTTACCGTGTTATTTTTATTTAAATATACCGAGCTGTATTCACGGGTGGTAATGACGGGTTGGTTTGTATTGTCTGTGATCTCGTTAGTGGCCTGGCGTATGGTGGTGCGTGAAATAAAACGTGTGCGTCGTATACGCGGCTATAGCGTTGAAAAAGTCGCCATTGTTGGGTTAACCGATACGGGGATGAACTTGTATGAAGAAATTTGGAAACATGATGAGTTAGGGTTTGATTGTATCGGCTTTTTTGATGACAGAGACGCTAGCCGTATTGAAAAACACGAGCCTAAATTAATTGAAGGTAATATTAACCATGCAATTGAATTAGCTAAAAGTGGCGATATTCAAAAGCTGTATATCTGTTTACCTATGTTAGCCGAACAGCGCATTGCTGATATTATTGAGCAACTAGGCAACAGTACGGTTGATGTGTTAATTACCCCAGACTTTTTAATGAAAAATTTAATGCATGCCCGCATTGGTAACGTAGGTGACGTTGATACTATTAGTGTGTTTGAGTCACCGGTTAATGGCATGAAGCGCTTTTATAAACGCAGTTTTGATGTGGCCTTTAGCCTGTGCGCCATTATTGCGATATCGCCAGTGTTATTAGCGGTGGCGGTGGCGGTGTTTGTGACCTCTCCTGGTAATGTGATTTTTAAGCAAGACAGATACGGCTTAGATGGCCGTAAAATTAAAGTGTGGAAATTTAGGTCGATGACGGTAACTGAAAATACCGCCGTAGTCACCCAGGCCACTAAAGGTGATGCCCGCATTACTAAAGTGGGCGCATTTATTCGCCGTACCTCACTAGATGAATTACCGCAGTTTTTTAATGTACTTCGCGGTGACATGTCAGTGGTTGGCCCCAGGCCACATGCGGTGTCACATAACGAGCAGTACCGCAAACTGGTGAGTTATTACATGCTGCGCCACAAGGTATTGCCAGGTATTACCGGTTGGGCGCAAGTGAATGGTTGGCGCGGTGAAACCGACACCTTAGACAAGATGGAAAAACGCATTGAGTTCGACCTGGCTTATATTCGTAACTGGACCTTGTGGTGGGATGTCAGAATTGTATTTATGACCTTGTTTAAAGGTTTTGTTGGCAAGAATGTTTACTAGCGTTATGTCTTTGTCAGTATTTTTTAAATTATGTTAGCTAGATTGCTTAATGCCATTATTTGGCGATAAGTTGTCATGCTTGTTTCAAATTGAAGTGGCAGTATAGATGTGATTTGTAATCTCATTTAGCTGTTGTCTGTTTTTTTATAAGGATATACAAGATGAACATCCCTTTTAAATTTAGTTGCTCTTGCGTTGCTCTGTTTAGTGTATTTGCTTTGTCGCCCGCTATTGCAGCTGATGAACAGCCTGGTGTGATTCAAACCGCATCTGGTATTGATTTAATTCCGTACCTTAATACCGGTTTTAAATATGATGACAACATTGCCAGTACAAAAACCTTTAAAACAGATAGTTGGATTTTAGGCGTTACCCCTGGCTTACAAGGGCAATTATTGGATGGTAATAATGAATATACCTTCCAAACTAATGTTGATTATGGTCATTTTTTTAGTAGCAGTGAAGATGACTTTTTAGATTTTAATTTGGGTGGTGCGGCAGATGTTGAGCTAAACCAGTCAAATAAATTTAACCTTAATGCAAATTATGATGCTGGCCATGAAGAACGGGGTAGTGGTGTTTTTGAAGGTAATGGCGAGGTTCAAAATGAACCGGCTACTTTTGATACCTACAAAGTAGGTGGTTATTACGAATACGGCGCGCAAACTACGCCAGCACGTGTGCAACTGAATGCCAGTTATTTTGATAAAGAATTTACTAACTTTGAAGCCTTAACAGTTTATCGTAATTATGCCGACACTAAGTATGGGGCAGTTTTTTATTACGACAGTGGTGCATCGGTTAGCTGGGTATTTGATGCCAGCGTAGTCAACACAGATTATGATGTTGCAGACTTAAGTGGTGACCGCGACAGCACTAGCACGTTTTACCGTGTCGGTGTGGACTGGGAGGCAACGGCAATGACTTCAGGTTCTATCCGTATAGGTAACCAGGACAAAGACTTTGACAATGCCAGCCGTGATGACTTTAGTGGTTTATCGTGGGATGCCAGTGTTACCTGGTCGCCATTAACCTATTCAGCATTAACCTTCAATACCGGTAACAGCGCTAAAGACCCAAATGGTGCAGGTAACTATATTGAGTCAACCACTTATGGTGTTAGCTGGGACCATGGCTGGAATGACTTTTTGTCAACTAACCTGGGTTACAATCAAACCGATGATGACTATAACGGCGTAGTACGTAACGACGAGTTAAAAGTGTATTCGCTTTCAGCGGCTTATGTTACCACGCGTTGGTTAACGCTTGTGGCTGGGGTGGATATTACTGACAGCTGGTCTAGCGATGCAAACTTTGGGTTTGATCGTAACGTTTATTATATTAATGCTCAGATGACATTATAGGTTTTAAGATGAAGTGGTTTTTTATTCCGTGTTTGTTTGCCTTGCTGGTGCTGTTAAGTCCGTTAACGTCTGCTGCAGTACCTGATGACAGTTATCGCCTAGGTGCAGGTGACACCATTGTAATTAAAGTGTTTGGACAAGACGACCTGACACTTGAAACGCAAATTACCAATAGTGGCAAGGTAAATTACCCTTTTTTAGGTACCATTTCGATTAAAGACTTGTCGATAAAGCAAGTTGAAGAATTGGTATATGAAGGTTTAAAAGGGGATTATTTGGTTGAGCCTAATGTGTTTGTTGGCATTGTGCTTTATCGACCATTTTATATTCACGGTGAAGTAAAAACCCCAGGTGGCTACCCCTACCAGCCAGGCATGACAGTTAATCAGGCTGTTGCTTTGGCAGGGGGCCTTACCGAGCGTGCCTCGCGAGATAAAATTTTTATCTCGCGCGAAGGCACTAAGTCAGACTTAGTGAACGGTACTATTAATAGTCAAATTAGCGCTGGCGATACTATTACCATTGAACAGAGATTTTTTTAATGACATCGCAAGCCAATTTATTTCTACACGAGTCTAACTCACCAGAGAAAGCCGGTGAGCAATTGATTGATTTACGCAAGCTAATTAAGCCGGTATTGCAGTCAAAGTGGCGTATTTTATCGTTCGCAATATTAATTACCGCGTTAACTACCTTTGTGGTGTTTAGCTTACAACCTATTTTTAGCTCAACCGCGACGCTGTTGATTGAATCAGAACAGGCGAAGGCGATTAAAATTGAGCAAGTTTATGGTATTAATTCTGGCCAACAGGAATACTATTTAACCCAGTTTGAAATTATTAAGTCGCGCTCTATTGCTGAGCGGGTATTTAACCAATTAGATTTAATTAATCACCCTAGTTTTGAAGCTAAGCCTTCAGCCTTGTCAGAGATAAAGTCACAGGTTATATCCTGGTTCGATTTTTTACCTCATGACGATAATGAGGCTGAGCCTAATGATGCAATTAGAAAGCAGAAATTAGTTGATGCTTTTATGCAAAATATTAGCGTGTCGCCAGTGCGTAAAACTCAGTTAGTGAATATTAGCTATAACAGCCCAGATGCCAAATTAGCCGCTGCTGTGGCTAATGCTATTGGCGATGCTTATATTGTTAGCCAGTTGGAAGCTAAGTCAGGTATGACCCAAAAAGCTAACGTATGGCTAGGCGGGCGGTTAGAAGACTTGCGCATAAAGTTAGATGCGTCTGAGCAAAAGCTTGAATTGTTTAAAACCCAAAACGGCCTAGTTGACGTTGAAGGGGTAACTGCGTTAGATGCAAAAGAGCTTGAGCGCTTAAGTGATGAAATTACCGTTGCTAGATCAACCAAAGCCCAGGCAGAAAGCTTTTTGGCGGTAGTTAGGCAGTATGGTAAGTCAGACATTGGCCGCCTAGAAAGCTTGCCTGAAGTGACCTCACATATGTCGGTACAAAACGTTAAAAAAGAGGTGATTTTAGTTGAGCGTAAAGTGTCTGAACTGTCGCAGGTTTATGGCCCTAAGCACCCTAAAATGATCGGCGCCAATGCTGAGTTAGCTACAGTGCAGCAAAACCTGCGCACTCAGATTGGTAGATTAGTGCAAGGTATTGAAGATGAAGCACAATCTGCTACCCAAAAACTGAAAGCCCTAGAAGCGCAATTTAGTCAGTCTAAAGGCTCGTTTCAAAATTTAAGCTCAGTTGATACCGACTATCGCAGATTATTGCGTGAGGTAGCGACTAATAGTCAGTTATTTGAAAGCTTTTTATCGCGTCAAAAAGAAACTGAAGTTACCGGTGACTTTGACTCGCCAGTAGCACGCTTTACTGACTATGCTGTTATTGCATTACATCCGATTAAACCGAAGAAAAAGCTGATTGTGGTATTAGCCTTTGTTGCCAGTTTAGGCCTAGGTATTGTGTTGGTATTAGTGTTTGATGCACTGAATGACACCATTAAATCTACCGCTGATGTTGAGCAGCAATTGTCGCAACGTGCTTTGGGTTATATCCCTAAAGCCGCTAAAAAAGAAGCCTTTGAAAAAATTAACTTTGCCTTTTTTGACCCCGAAAAACGCCTACATGCTGAAAGTGTGCGATCGATTCGTACCTCACTGTCGTTATTAGCCATTGGTGAGCCTTTGTCGGTAATAGAGGTGACATCTTCGTTTCCTAACGAGGGTAAAACCGCTGTGTCAATGAACATAGCCTTTGCTTATTCAGCAATGGAAAAAGTACTGATTATTGACGCCGACATGCGTAAACCTAATATGGGTATGCGTTTTGGTTTACCTAGCTTTCAACATGGTTTGGCCAACTACCTTACCGGTACCGATGCATTAAGCCAGTGTATTGTTGAAAACGTGAGGCCGAATGTTGATTTAATGCCAGCAGGGGCAATACCGTTAAACCCGCTAGAGCTGTTGTCATCGCCTAAATTTGCTGAATTGTTGGCTGAGTTAAAAGGTCAATACAGCAAAATTATTATTGATACCCCTCCGGTTCATGCGGTGAGCGATGCTTTGGTTATATCATCACATTGTGATGCGGTAGTTGCGGTTGTTAAGGCAAATCATACTCGCACCGAAGCCATTAAGCTGACATTAGCTAAGTTAACTCAAGCCCGCGGTAAGGTGTTTGGGGTGGTATTAAACCAATTTAATACTGACGAAGCGCGCCAGTATTATGGACACTATGGCTACTATGAAGCCTATGGCCAGGATGCTAATGCAAAAACTGATGGAAAACCGGCCTAGTGTTTGATTTACATTGTCATATTTTACCTGGCATAGATGATGGGGCTAAGTCGATTGACGAAGCCTTAGCATTAATTGAACTAGCGGAACAGCAAGGTATTACCCATATGGTGGCCACGCCACATATTCATTTGGGCGTGTTTGATAATAATATCAGCACAATTACCGCAGCATTTAAGTTACTGCAACAAGAGTATGCACTTAGCGGGGGTAAGGTAAAAATTCACGCCGCTGCCGAAGTGCGCATTTGCCCTGAAATCATGTTTTTTATAGAGCGCCAACAATTGCCTTTTATTGGTCAGTTTGACGGTAAAAATGTGTTATTGCTTGAGTTACCCAGCAGTCATATTCCGCCTGGCACAGATAAATTAGTCAGTTGGTTGTTAGCTAAAAATGTATTGCCTATGATTGCTCATCCTGAGCGAAATAGAGAGCTACAAGCCCACCCCGAACGCATTGAGTTATTTGAGAGGTTAGGCTGTTTATTACAACTAACCGCCGCCTCGTTACTGGGTGATATGAGTGATGCGGCTAAAGCCTTGGCTGAAACATGGATTATACAAAAGCGCTACGCCATTATGGCGTCTGACTGCCATAGTATATCGCGCCGTCCACCTAAGCTTGCCCAGGCATGGCAAAGAGTGTGTGAGTTAACCGATAAACAGTATGCTGATGACGTTACCCTTAATACGCCTGCGTTAATTTCTGCTTGTTTATTTAATGATTAATATTTTATGTCGATAACCCTTTATGCTCGCCAGTGTTGTTTGCTAGTGCTGTTATTCGGCCTAGTGAGTTTACTGCCCTTAGTGTTTAACCAGGGCGTTGCGAGCGCCTACCATTTTAAATCCAATTATTACCTTACAGCGTGGCAAGCTAAAACCGTTATTGATGAACCTCAATACCGTGATGCTTTAGCGGCAGCTACCAAAGCGTATAACCTAAATGATACTAGCCCGCACTACGGCATTACCTTGGCTAAAGTGATGGAGTGGGGCGTTTATTCAGGTTTTGATGCTTTTTCTAATGATGAATTTAATCACTTATTTAGCCGAGCACTAAACTTGCGCCACAACTGGCCCGCGGCTTATAGCGATTACGCATTTAATTTAGCATTTTACCAAGACAGGCCAGACCTAGCCTTCGAACAGCTTCGCGCAGGGCTAGATTATGGCCAGTTTGCCCCAGAGGTGGTGCAACAAGTATTGTCGGTTGGCTTTGCCCATTGGGACGGTATAAGTATGCAAGACAAGTATTTAGTGTTTGAAATGTTAAAAACCGCCGCGATAATGGGATATGACACCCGCCGTCATTTAGTGCAGGTTATTGCTACATATCAGAAAAAACCTTTAGTTTGCAGCTACCTTAGCCACCAGTTAAACACGCTACCAAAGGGTACAACCAACTGGATAGAACATACCTTGTGTAAAAAAATGTAGGTTAACGCGTCATCCTGGTAATGCTTCTGGGCCGGGAACTAGTTCAATAACGTCATCCGGAAATGCACGCTAACGTCATCCTGGTAGTGCTTCTGGGCCGGGAACTAGTTCAATAACGTCATCCTGGTAGTGCACAAGATATCGTCATCCCGGCAATGCTTCTGGGCGGGATCTAAAGCTTTGGCACTGGTTTTAACGGCTAAAGCAAGAATAGATCCCCGATAAAAGCACTCGGGGATGACGGTAACATCATCCTGGCAATGCTTCTGGGCCGGGATCTAGTTCAATAACGTCATCCTGGTAATGCTTCTGGGCCGGGATCTAAAGCTTTGGCACTGGTTCTAACGGCCAAAGCCAAGAATGGATCCCCGATAAAAGCACTCGGGGATGACGGCAAAATAAGCATAGCAAACTGGCTTTTACTACGTCATCCCGGCAATGCTTCTGGGCGGGATCTAGTTCAATAACATCATCCTGGTAATGCTTCTGGGCCGGGATCTAAAGCTTTGGCACTGGTTCTAACGGCCAAAGCCAAGAATGGATCCCCGATAAAAGCATTCGGGGATGACGGTAACGTCATCCTGGTAGTGCTTCTGGGCCGGATCTAAAGCTTTGGCACTGGTTCTAACGGCCAAAACCAAGAATAGATCCCCGATAAAAGCATTCGGGGATGACGGAAACGTCATCCTGGTAATGCTTCTGGGCGGATCTAAAGCTTTGGCACTTGTTCTAACGGCCAAAGCCAAGAATGGATCCCCGATAAAAGCACTCGGGGATGACGGAAACGTCATCCTGGTAATGCTTCTGGGCCGGGATCTAAAGCTTTGGCACTGGTTCTAACGGCTAAAGCCAGAAATGGATCCCCGATAAAAGCATTCGGGGATGACGGTAAAAAGGAACTAAAGCTTTGGCACTGGTTCTAACGGCCAAAGCCAAGAATGGATCCCCGATAAAAGCACTCGGGGATGCACGCTAACGTCATCCTGGTAATGCTTCTGGGCGGGATCTAAAGCTTTGGCACTGGTTCTAACGGCTAAAGCCAAGAATGGATCCCCGATAAAAGCACTCGGGGATGACGGCAAAATAAGTATCAACAGACTCGGTTTTTTTATTTGCAGCCAACAAGGTTATTTAACGTTTTATGAAACATTCTTTACTAGGAAATAGTTTTTTTATTGTTGCACTTTGTTTGCTTATTATTTGGATACCCATCCCGCTGGCCAGTAATCGCATTTGGGCCTGGTCTATTTTTGAGTTTTACATAATTAGTTTGTCGATTGTGCACTTAGCTTTTTGTGTTGTGCGTAAGCAGCCTTTATTTACCCAGTCATGGCAGAAATATGCCTTGCTGCCGATAGGCCTATTGTTGCTGTTTACCTTTTTACAATGGACAGGTTTTGTCACGGGTATTGATACGGTTGATGGCTTTCAGACTTTTCAGCAGTTGATTAAAACTCTGTGCTTTGGCTTGTTTGTGTACCTGTTAGCTGTGCATTGTCAGTCAGCAAAACTGCTACGTTGGGTGTGTATTGCGATTATTGTGTCTGGCTGTATTCAAGCGTTTTACGGCAGTGTATTGAATTTACTGGACTTACCAAAGTCGCCAATATTTGGTATTAGTGATGGCGACAGAGCGAGAGGATCATTTGTATATCAAAACCATTTTGCTAACTTTTTAGCCCTGTCGATTAGCATTGCATTTGGCTGGTTAATATCTGAGTTAGCCACAACCCGTTCAAGCCAGTTTGATTTTAGGGCTTTTATGTTAGGTGTGTTTGAAACCCTAATAAGCAGTAAAATTATTTTGCGTCTGGCGATTGTGATTATGATTATTGGTTTGATTTTAAGCCGTTCACGCATGGGTAACGCCGGATTTTTTACTGCGTTAATTACCGTAGCCTTACTGGCATTAATCATTTATCGTAATCCGCCCAAAATGTTAAAGCCGTTGGTGATCAGTATTTTTATTTTAGATCTGATTATTGTTGGATCTATTTTTGGGGTAGAAAAGGTTAAGCAGCGCATTGAAGATACCTCGTTTGCGGCAGAAACCCGCGATGATGTGGTGCGTGACAGTATTCCAATTATTGAACAACACTGGTTAACTGGTAACGGCGCTGGCAGTTTTTATACTGTTTTTCCCCAATATCAAACCGTGCCTTATTCTGGTTTTTATGACCATGCCCATAATGATTATGTTCAATTTGCGGTAGAATATGGGGTTGTCATCACAGCGTCACTTGGGTTGTGGATAATATATTGTTTGTGGCTAGCCTGCCGAACCATGTATTTACGCAATAATAAGCTTTACAAAGGGATTGCATTTGGCTGTGCAATGGCAATTGTGCATATGATGATTCATTGTACGGTTGACTTTAATTTACAGTCTCCGGCGAATACCTTGCTGTTTTTAACCATATTAACCCTGTGCTGGTTGGTGCGTTATTTACCCACAGAGCGGCCATCTGACTTGTCATCTAAGCTGCAATAAAAATTACCCTTAAGTTATTGTTCTAGGTTCTAGCTTTTAGGTTGTGAGATTAAGGGCTTTGGCTAAGTTGACTCATGTAAGTGATTATAAATTATCAATTTTATTTTAATTAGCAATACGCTATATAAGGACATGTATGAAAGTTGTTATTCCTGTTGCTGGATTAGGTACACGGATGCTGCCAGCAACCAAGGCTATTCCTAAAGAAATGTTGCCATTGGTGGATAAACCCCTTATTCAGTACATTGTTGATGAATGTGTTAGTGCTGGCGTGAAAGAAATTGTGTTGGTAACCCATGCCAGTAAAAATGCGATTGAAAACCATTTTGATAAATCTTACGAGCTTGAATCAACCCTAGAGAAGCGGGTTAAGCGTCAGTTGTTACATGAAGTGCAGTCAATTTGTCCTAGAAACGTGACCATTATGCATGTGCGTCAAGGTGAGGCTAAAGGCCTAGGACATGCTATTTTGTGTGCTAAACCGTGTATTGGCGACAACCCGTTTGCGGTTGTGTTACCGGATGTGATTTTAGATTCGTATTCAGCTGATCAACGCACTGAAAACCTTGCGTCTATGTTAATTCGTTACCGCGAAACACTGGCCAGCCAAATTATGGTAGCGCCAGTACCGGATGATCAGGTTAATAAGTACGGTATTGCCGATTGTGGCGGCGAAAAGATTAACCCTGGTGATTCAACTAAAATATTCAACATGGTTGAAAAGCCTGAACTTGGCACAGCACCGTCAAATTTAGCGGTTGTTGGCCGTTATGTGTTGTCTGAAAAAATTTGGGACTTACTGGCTAAAACGCCTCCTGGTGCAGGTGATGAAATTCAGTTAACCGATGCCATTGATATGCTAATTGCCACAGAAACGGTTGAAGCATTCAATATGACAGGTAAGTCACATGACTGTGGCGATAAACTTGGCTATATGAAAGCCTTTGTTGAATACGGCATACGCGACCCTAAACTGGGCAGCGCATTTAAAAATGAACTCGCTGGTTTATTAGAAGAGTACCGATAACTCCTTTTATATTTAACTTAATCGGCTGATGCATCTGTAATCGATGCATTGGCCTTTTTTATGGTGACAACTGCAACAGCAACTTTAGTCTTTGCGATAGTGTCAGTCATCACTTTGTGTTAACCATTCTAGGTATACATCTAGCTACGCATCGATTGATTCATTTCTCTGTCACTTCAACTATCACTTCCACTATCACTTCAACTATCACTATCCTCCTGAAAAATTCGCCAATAATTATTTTATTCAATACGGTTAATGCTAATACTTTGAAAATACAGTCCCTGCTATGACGGGTTTGTTTACGTTGCTCTACTTTTGTCTTATAGACCTATTGCTAATGTTTCCTTGTTGTTAATTAAGACATATTGCATAGGATTAAAACAATAATTTGGAGAGCATGGATGAAACACTTAAAACTGGCTGCATTGATTTCTGGGGCAATGCTAGCTATGGCAGGCACGGCGCAAGCTAATACCGACATGACGTTTGGTGGCTATATTAAAGCTGATGTGATGTTCAGTGACTATGGCAATGGCGCACCTGAGTCGGGCAACTTATCGCGCCAATTTTATGTACCTGGCACTATTTACGGTAAAGAAGGCAGTGGTGAGCAGGTTGTTGACTTTCAAGCACGTGAAACTCGCTTCAATTTTAAAACCGTTACTGATATGGAAGGGGGTCACTCTTTAACAGGATTTATCGAATTAGACTTTATGACCCATACCGACGGTAATGAGCGTGTATCCAACAGCTATTCGCCGCGGATTCGTCATGCCTTTGTCAGCTATGACAATTGGACGATTGGTCAAACCTGGACCACATTTCAAAACCCTGGTGCGTTACCCGATAATTTAGATTTTGTTGGTGCTGCAGACGGTACGCCATTTGTGCGTCAGTCGTTAATTAAATATACCAGCGGCAATTTTCAGTTTGCGTTAGAAAACCCTGAAACAACTTTAACCCCAAATGGTGGTGGCGGTCGTATTACCAGCGGCAGTGGCGTTATTCCTGATGTGGTGGCCCGTTACAACTTTACCTCTGGTGGCGGTGCTGCGTATTCATTAGCGGGTATTGTGCGTCAATTGAACATTGAAGAGGTACAAGGCGGAACGCAACTTGATGCCAGCGAAATGGGTTATGGTGTGAGTTTTGCGGGTGTTATTCCGGTGGGTAAAGATGATTTTAAATTTACCGCAACCTATGGTGAAGGTTTAGGCCGTTACATGGCATTAAACTATGTTAACGCTGGGGTATTAGATGCTAATGGCGAGATTGAAACTATTACCTCTTATGGTGGTTTTGCTGCTTATCGTCACTGGTGGAATGAGCAATGGCGTACTAGTGTGACACTATCAGGATTTTCTGCCGACAATAATGCCGTGTTAACCGGCGGTGGCGTCAATAAAGAAGCCTACTCAAGCTATATTAACTTACTGTATTCACCGTCTAAGCCAGTGACTTTTGGTGTTGAGTTTATGCGGGCATTGAACGAGCGAGAAAACGGCACTGACGGCGATTTAAATCGCATTATATTCTCGGCGAAATACGTACTTTAAGTGATTTTAGCTCGGGTTAATCAATAAGATAACCGATAAAAAAAGGGCCATAACACTGTTATGGCCCTTTTTTATTATTTTATATTCAACCGTTTAGTCTAGTAGACCATGTTGACGAACATATTGATCATATTCGGTATAGCCACCAATTGGCGCTTCATCAACAAATACCTGTGGCACTGTTTCTACTGTTTTACCGACACTTTTTGATAAGTCAGCTTTAGAAATACCTTCAGCGTGAATATCAACATACTTGAATTTAAAATCTTCACGGTGTGCGGCTAATTTTTCAGATAACTCAACAGCGCGGACACAATACGGACAGCCTGGACGGCCAAAAATAACAACAAACATAGTAACTCCTACTTGGCTAGATGCTGTGTTTATAACACAACTTTTTTGCAAATGATAACGTGATTAAATGAATTTAGCTTAACCCACATAAAGCTAACCCAAATAAAGCTAACTGAAATCTGTTTTATGTTTACCTTGATAGTCAAAAAATAGATCAATTAATTTCCAGTGATGTTTTTGTTTTTTTAACAGCAATAAGTCGGGCTTTCTAAATCGGCTTTGATCACTTAATACCTGTTCTACTTTGTCATATCGCGGATGTAACATGCCCGGTGTGCGGGTGTGGCTAATGACAAATACCGCATAAAAGGCTTTTCTTTGTGCTGGGGTATCAAACTTAAAGCTTTGTTTAAAGTCATTGCCTTCAATATCAAGGTAGCGCACCAGCAGGCCTTGCTCATTTTGGCTGATTAGCATCTCCTGGCATTTAAATAAGTGATGATGCTGTGATTGTAATACTTGTTTTAAGCGCTTGTCAGGGTCGATTAATGTTGAGCTGCAGGTTTGGCAAATGCGTGCTGCTATATCATTTTCGGCGCCGCAGTCTGGACACACTTTCGACCTGAAACGAAAATCACACTGTTGCTTCGCATCTAGTTTATCTGTAGCGGCATTAAATGTATCGGTTTTAGCCAGGACTAACCCCTGACATCGACGCCCAAAATGTTCGATGATGTCACCGTCGTTATCGACTAATCCCCAAAATGTATTGGCAAACTGGCACACGGGGCAGTGTACTTGTACGGGCACTGACTTGCTGTTGGGTTTGGCTTGACCCACTTCAGGAAAATACAGGTCAAAACCATTGGCGGCATAATCAATCACCAAACAATCGGCTTTACCTGGCGCTAAACGCAGCCCACGACCAACCATTTGCTGAAACAAGCTAACCGATGCCGTAGGCCTTAAAATGGCAATTAAGTCGACATGGGGTGCGTCGAAGCCGGTTGTGAGCACCGCCACATTGACTATGTATTTAATTTGCTGTGCTTTAAAGGCGTCGATAATGGTGTCGCGCTCATGATGCGGCGTGGCGGCGGTGATTAATGCGGCTTTGGTTGGCGTGGCGGTATTGTCGATAAGCTTGTTTAATAAGCCGATAATTTCCTGCGCGTGGCGCACGGTTGCTGCAAAAATGATCACCCCTTTACGGGTGCTAGCCAACTGCACTATTTGTTTCACTATCGCGGTTGTCGCGCGGCCTTGGTGGTTAAGTATTGATTCCACTTCCTGCTGACTAAAATCGCCAGTTTCTGTCGGTTCAAGTTGACTAAAATCGTACTGGGCACTGAGGCCATCAAATAACTTAGGCGCCGTTAAAAAGCCTTGTTTAATCAGCGGGCGCATGGGCAATTCAAAAATGCATTTATCAAACACTGCAGTGTCAGTATTGCCAATTTTGCCGTGGTAATGGTGATGATATATCCAGCCAATACCTAGGCGATAAGGGGTGGCGGTAAGGCCTAAAATTTTAATAGCTGGGTTTTGCTTTTTTAAGTGCTGCAGAATTAGCTGATACTGGCTGGTTTTTTCATTACTGACCCGATGACATTCATCAATAATTACCAGTGAAAAGGGCTGATCAAACTTATCTAATGCCCGCGCCGCTGACTGTACGCTGGCGACAACCGTTTTACCGTTGGCTTTTTTCTGGTTTAATCCGGCGGAGTAAATATTGGCAGCTTGAGTGAGTAAACCGACTTTTTCAGCATTTTGCGCCACTAACTCTTTTACGTGGGTCAGCACTAATACGTTGCCGTTGGCGATACGAGCCAGTTCAGCAATAACAATGCTTTTACCTGCGCCGGTTGGCAAAGCTAATACTGCCGATTGTTGGCTGCTGCGAAAGTGCTTTATGGCAGCGTTAACCGAGTCTTGCTGGTAATCACGCAGTTGCAAAGCAGGTTTGTCAGTAGAAGCTTTCAAATATTAGGTTCAATATGCATTGGGTTAACTGTGGCCAGATAATATCATGATTATAGGGCTAAGTTTGCTTTAACCGCCTCGGCAAAGGTTCTAGAAACCGGCACTTCGAGATGATTACTTAACAACAATGACATTTTTCTATTTTCTTTACTCACCGACACCACAGCCTGGTTTGCAACCCACCAGGATCTATGTGTTTGTAAACCTGGAAACCCTTCTAGCTGCACCAAAGCATCTTTTAAGCGCATTAACAGCATATGCTGGCCTTTGTCTGTGTGCACTTTTAAATAGTGGTCATCCATTTCTAAACACAGTAATTGCCCGCGCTTTTCTAGCGGTAATAGCGCCATAAACTGCTCAATTTGAATGGTATTGACGTCTTGACTTTGTTGATGCTGTTCAATGACCTTTTTTGATTGCTCAATGACTAGCTTTGACAGCTCAAGTTGCTGTTTTTGATGGTGAAGATGGTTTTGTAACATACTGGTAAAGGTAATTATGCTGCCTATCACGAGAGTGTTAGGCAGTGCGAGTAAAAAATGGTGATTTAACTGTAACGTGTGATCAAAAAACAACCAGCCAATAAAAGGCACAATTAGACTCATTACTAAGCTGGCTAACAGTGATGAAATGGCTACCCGATGCCAGGGAGTGGTTACGCTTTTTGCGAGGTATTTATGGCCTACACTAATCAGCGGCATATAAATTAAGTAGCCACAAAGGCAGGTAAACACCCAATAACTCATCGACAAAAATAGGGTGTATTGATCCATACCAAAAGGACGCATAAAGCCGATAAATAGCCCAATTAATACCACAACAAGTAGTTGCTGAAATAATTTTAGTTTAGTTTGTTTAGGTTTTAGTTGTTGATTATTTAAGGGTATTTCACGATTCGTCAAAGGTACACATTCCTTTTTAGTTACATTTTACGAAGTTTTTGAGTCACTTTACGAAAAGCCACTTTGATTTTTTATCGCTCCATTCTATCGTCTTTTCAACACGAAGCAATGGCGAGATTGGCTCGGCTTATGTCAGCGCTAACCACCCATTGCAATAATACTTTTATCATAAACGATAGGAATACAACAATGACTAGATTTACTTCAAAACTGGATCGATTATTCACCCATAAAGCAGCGACTCGATTAACTCAAACCTACAGCAACAATATGGGGAAATCATCATTATTGGCAGTTTCAGTATTATTTGCATCAATGTGGGTTAATTCATCCACTTTTGCCGCAGATATTAAGCTTGAGATTGCAGGGGTAAATAGCCAGCCAAGTAAGATTTATGTGCAGCTATTTAGCGGTGAAGCTAACTACTTAAGTGGCAATGCGCTAAGTGCGACTTATATTCAGGCTAAAGCGGGCAATAACATTGTGGCTTTTAGCAATGTTGCTGCGGGTGAATATGCTGTGCGATTTTTTCAGGACGAGAATAATAACGGCACTTTAGACACCAATTTATTTGGCATGCCGTCAGAAGGTTATGGTTTTTCTAACAATGCCAAACCTGATTATGGCCTGGTAGCTTATCAGGAGGCCGCTTTCAGCATCACCGAAGATGCAGCGACTCAGATTAACCACACGCAAATCATTTATTAACCGATCCATTTTGAGATAACAATTTTGGAGATGATCATGCAACGCAGACAGTTTTTAAAAGGGGTGGGAGTAATAGGGGCATCAAGCATGTTGCCCGGTGCAGTGAATGCATTGGCATCTTCTGCTCCTACTGTGGTTAATATTAAGCAGAAATTTAATCAGGCGCTGGCACAGCACCCTGAGTTAATCGGTTTTGCTAATGTTGAAGCTAATTTTGAGTCGCAAACCCTGGCGATTGAGGGGCGCATTCCCGCCGATTTACACGGTAAATTTTATCGTAACGGGCCAGCAAAGTATGAGCGTGGTGATAATCGTTATTTACATGCTTTTGAAGGCGACGGTATGTTGCAGCGTTTTGATATTAGCGACCAAAAAATAGTCCACCGAGGCCAATTTATTAACACGCCTAAGTTTGCTAAAGAGCAGCAGGCACAGCAATTTGTGTATTCAGGGCCTGATACCAAAATAGCCGATGCTTTACCTGTGACCAGCGGTGATATAGTTAATACCGCCAATACCAATATTATTGCCGTGGGTGATGATCTTTGGGCGCTTTGGGAGGCGGGCTCACCGACAAAAATTGACCGAGATTCAATGCAATATACTCAACAGGTTAATTTGGGCGCGGGGTCAAAATATGCAAACAGTTTAAAAGGATTACCTTTTTCAGCGCACCCTAAAATTGACCCTAATGGAGATATTTGGAATTTTGGTTTGCATCCATCAGGTCGGGTGGTGATTTATCAATTAGCGGCTAATGGTAAAGTTAAAAATGCGGGGCTAATTAACAGCCAATACCGTGGCGGTATGTTGCATGATTTTTTGATTACCGATAAGAGCGTGTTAATCATTTTGCCGTCATTGTTTGTTGATAAAGCGATTGAAGGTCACTTTGCCCGTACCCAATATAATAGCGATATTCCGATGAGTGTGTTGGTGATCAATAAGCAGTCACTTAACGTAACCAAACGCTTTGAGTTACCCGCGGGTTTTGCTTTTCATTATGGTAATGCGTGGGAAGAGGCTAATGGCACCATTCATTTTGACGCTAGCTTGTATCCTAATGTTGATGTGCTGCATAAGCTGGCTAATGTGATGCAAGGTAAAATGTCGCAGGCAAGTGTAAAGGCGCAAACAGCCTTATTTAGTCTGTATATTGATGGCACTTATCATATGCAAACGGTGGGCGACAGCAGTGAGTTTCCGCGGGTGTGCGATCATCTTGTTGGCCTAAAAAATCAGTCTTTGTATCACTTGTCTGCCAAAAAGAGCAGCTTATGGAGCGATACCTTGTCGTCTTTGCATATTGATACCGGCGCTACGCAGCATTATCATTTTGGTGATGATTATCTAGTAGAAGAGCATGTGAGTGTTTGCCCTAAAGGCGTTGAAGGCAGTGGTTACTTAATGGGTACTGCGTTGCATGTGCCCACAAAACGCACTTGTTTGAATATTTTTGCCGCTAATGATTTAGCATCAGGGCCATTAGCTAGAGCCTGGTTGCCTTATCATTTGCCACTAGGGTTTCACGGTAATTTTGTTGCCAGCTAGTACGTATTTAACACTATTTCGATATGTACTTGCTGCTAATTTGCTTAACTGATTCCCTTAGCTAATTCTCCGAAAAATCCGTTTAGCGAAAAGCAGAACAAAAAAAGCCCCTCATGAAGAGGGGTAAAAAAGAGAAACTGGTTAGAATTCTCTTAGGTGGATGGAAATCAAATAATGGCAATAAGCATCGCGTTGTTTACTGTGTTGATTGTTACGCTTTTTACTGCGTAAGCGAGTTGAACAGCTGGGGGGACTGTTCAACTCTTGTTATTGTTACTCGGTTTTGTTTAAACGAGATTCTATTAAGGTGTCAATTACCGCAGGATCTGCCAGGGTTGAAGAGTCCCCTAAGTTAGTCACTTCGTTTGCGGCAATTTTACGCAAGAAACGACGCATGATTTTGCCTGAACGGGTTTTAGGTAAACCGGTTGCCCACTGAATTAAATCAGGTGTAGCCAAGGCGCCGATTTCTTTACGAACCCACTGACGTAACTCTTGACGTAGCTCTTCAGTTGGTTCGATATCGCGGATTAAAGTGACGTAGGCGTAAATGCCTTGTCCTTTAATATCATGCGGATAACCTACAACAGCGGCTTCAGCGACTAGTTCATGTGCCACAAGTGCGCTTTCAACTTCAGCTGTACCTAAGCGGTGACCTGATACGTTAATGACATCATCCACTCGACCGGTTATCCAGTAGTAACCGTCTTCATCGCGGCGAGCACCATCGCCGGTAAAGTACATACCGCGGAAGGTTTTAAAGTAGGTGAGTGCAAAACGGTCGTGATCACCAAAAATGGTACGCATTTGTCCTGGCCATGAATCAAGAATAACTAAGTTACCCTCAGTTGCGCCTTCAACAATTTCACCCATGTTATCAACCAGTGCAGGTTGAACACCAAAGAATGGTCGGGTTGCTGAACCTGGTTTGGTATCAGTTGCGCCTGGTAATGGGCTGATCAAAATGCCGCCAGTTTCGGTTTGCCACCAGGTGTCAACAATTGGGCACTGCTCATTACCAATCACTTCGTGGTACCAGCGCCATGCTTCAGGGTTTATCGGTTCGCCGACCGAGCCCATAATGCGCAGTGAATCACCTTTGTAGTTACTGAATTGTTCTTTACCTTCAGCCATTAATGCGCGGATTAATGTTGGCGCGGTATACAGAATATTGACTTTATGGCGGTCAATCATTTCACCTATACGTGAAGGTGTTGGCGCATTTGGCACCCCTTCATGAATTAACACTGTGGCGCCGTTGGCTAATGGGCCGTAAACCATGTAAGAGTGGCCAGTAATCCAACCTACGTCGGCGGTACACCAGTAAACTTCACCTGGTTTATAATCAAATACATATTCGTGGGTCATTGAGGCGTAAACCATGTAACCGCCCGTGGTGTGCAACACACCTTTAGGGTTACCGGTTGAACCTGAGGTATAAAGTAGGAATAGCGGGTCTTCTGCGCCCATTTCTTCATACGGGCAATGCTCAGATGCAACGTCCATTAATGAGTGCCACCAAATATCGCGGCCTTCTACCCAATCAATGTTGCCACCAGTGCGTTTGAGGACAATGACTTTTTCGACGCAATCCACATCTGGACTGGCTATTGCTTCATCAACACTGCGCTTGAGAGGGATTTTACGTCCACCGCGAACACCTTCGTCAGAGGTAATCACCACTTTAGATTTACCGTCAATCACCCGAGAGGCGATTGAGTCTGGTGAGAAACCGCCAAAAACCACAGAGTGAATTGCGCCAATGCGAGCACAGGCCAGCATAGCTACCGCAGCTTCAGGCACCATTGGCATGTAAATAGTGACCACATCACCTTTAACCACACCTTGACCTTTAAGGGCATTGGCAAATTTACAGACATCGGCATGCAGTTCTGCATAGGTGATTTTACGCTGTTCGTTCGCGTCATCGCCTTCCCAAATAATGGCCACAGTGTCGCCATTTTTTTCAAGGTGGCGATCTAAACAGTTGGCTGAGGCATTTAATGTGCCGTCATAAAACCAATTGATTGATAAGTTATGGTCATCAAACGAGGTTTGTTTTATCTTAGTGTAAGGCTTTATCCAGTCAATGCGTTTACCGTGTTCTCTCCAAAAACCTTCTGGATTAACAATAGATTCCTGGTACATTTTTTTATATTGATCGTTATTGACCAGTGCATTTTCAGCGATAGCGCTAGGCACTTTGTAGAGAGACTGCGAGCTCATAGGGGATTCCCTTTCTTTAAATTGCGTGATGAAAGTATCGTCTGCAACAGGCTTGTAACACTATTAGACCTTGGTCTAGTTTGAGAAAGTCCTTATTATTTAACCTGTTGCACGTGCTAAGCTGAGCTTCAATTATGTATTTATGTGGTGAGTTTAATGACACAGCATAATATTGATTGTTTAATCGACAAATGTTGAAGGCTTTGAAAAGATAACTAAAAAACAATAAGAATGATATCGCAAGACTCATTCAATCATTAAAGGTAATGAATCGCGTTATGAATTTAACCCTTTTTGTGGCAATTATTGCCCTGTGTTATGTGTCGCTTTTATTTATTTTGGCGTGGGGCGCAGAGCGTTGGTATGGCAAAATTAGCAAAAAAGTGCAGCTATGGATTTATGGCCTCAGTCTGGCGGTATATTGCTCATCGTGGAGTTTTTTAGGCACGGTAGGGCAGTCGGCAAATGACCTTTGGTCATTTTTACCCATATTTGTTGGCCCGATCATCATTTTTACCTTTGGCTTTGGTTTGCTGCGTAAAATGGTGGTGGTGTCTAAAGCACAAAATATCACCTCAGTGGCCGACTTTATAGCAGCCCGCTATGGTAAGTCGCAGTTATTAGCCGCGTTAGTCACACTGATTGCCTTGTTTGGTATCATGCCTTACATCGCGCTGCAACTTAAGGCTATGGTGTTTTCGCTTAACCTATTTCAACCGGTAGATTCGCCGCTTAATCCCCAGGGCGTACCGTTATTGATCACCTTTATTCTGGCGGTATTTGCCATTCTTTTTGGTACTCGAAAACTCGATGCCACTGAGCATAATCCTGGCATGATGGTGGCTATTGCGTTTGAGTCACTGGTAAAGTTGACCGCTTTTTTGCTGGTGGGCATAGTGATTAGCTTTGGCTATTTTGATGGTTTTGGCGATATTTGGCAGCAAGCTAGCGAACGTGATTTGATTGAGTTTGGGCAATTAAGGATAGAGTCATTATTGCCTGAATTAATTGTGGGTATGGCGGCTTTTTTATGTATGCCACGCCAATTTCACGTGATGGTGGTGGAGTGCGGTGGCGAGTCGGTGCTTAAAAAAGCCCGTTGGATTTTTCCGGTGTATTTAGCCTTGTTTGGCATTTTTGTTGCGCCGTTAGCGCTGGCTGGGAAGTTACTATTGGGTGACAGCGTTGCTGCTGATACCTATGTGATTAACCTGCCGTTAGCGTTAGAGCAGCCTATTATTGCTGTTATTGCATTATTAGGGACTTTATCGGCTGCCACTGGGATGGTGATTGTGGCGGTAGTGACCATCAGTGTGATGATCAGTAACGAATGGCTGGTGCCATTTATGTTACGCACAGGTCAGATAAGAAAAAAGAACTTTAGCCAATTTTCACAGTTATTATTGAATACCAGACGTTTGGCCATAGTGTTAATTCTAGGCTTTGGTTACCTCAGCTATTTAACCTTGGCTAATAGCGATTCGCTGTCACATTTAGGCATGTTGTCGTTTGGCGCCTTTGCCCAACTTGCTCCGGCATTAATTGGTGGACTGTATTGGAAATACGGTAATCGAAGTGGAGTGTTTTTGGGCCTAGGAGTGGGCTTTAGTTTATGGTGTTACGTGCTGTTTTTTAGCAGCAATGATGTTAGTGCGTTATCCCATTTTGGCGCCAATCAAGGGATTTTAGAGTCAATTAAACCCAATGTTAGCGATACTCTTATTGCACTTTTAGCCAATATTATTTGTTATGTATTGGGCTCGCTATGGTTTAGAACAGGAGTTGCTGAACGTATTCAAGCCAGCAATTTTGTTAAACCTTGGAATTTAAAACAAAATGATAATAAGCGCCAAAGCCCTATTGCCCAGCAGGATTTGTTAATTCTTGCTAGCCGCTTTGTTAGCCCCACGCGGGCATATGAAAGTTTTAGCCGATTCTCCCCTGATGCAGTTAAAAGTGATAGCTGGCATAAAGCAGCCCCTGACGAACTTATCGCCCATACCGAACATATGTTAGCGGGTATATTGGGAGCATCCAGTGCCAAGTTAGTGATGGATTCGGTCATGCAAGGGCGGGACTTAGCCTTAGATGAAGTATTCAGTTTAGTAGATGAAGCATCATCTAAAATTATGTTTAGTCAAGATATGCTGCGCGGCGCAATTGAGCATGCCTATGAGGGCATGAGCGTGGTGGATAAAGACCTTAATCTGATGGCGTGGAATTTTAAATATGCAGAGCTGTTCCAGTTTCCTGAAAACTTTTTAAAACAAGGTATGCCGATCAGTGAAGTGGTGCGCTTTAATGCCGCCAGAGGTTTTTGTGGCAAGGGCGATATAGAACAGCAAGTGAGTGTACGGGTGCAGCATATGCGTAATGGGACCCCGCATACGTCTGAGCGCGAAAGGCGGGACGGTAAAGTCATTAAGATTCAAGGTAACCCTATGCCAGATGGTGGGTTTGTGATGACGTTTACCGATATTACCCAATATCGTTTGCAGGAAAAAGCCTTAAAAGAAGCCAATGAAACCCTTGAGGAGCGAGTTAAATCCCGTACCTATGAGTTGGCCATGCTAAATAGTGAATTATTGGAGGCTAAAGCCCAGGAAGAGTTAGCTAATGCTTCTAAAACGCGATTTTTAGCCGCAGTAGGACATGATCTTATGCAGCCTTTGAATGCCGCTAGATTATTTACCGCGTCATTAGCGCAATACCCCAATTTAGATTTAGAGGCACAAACAACCTTAACCCACGTAAACAGCTCATTGAAAACCGCTGGTGAGTTGTTGACAGATTTGCTTGATATTTCCAAGCTTGATTCAGGCAATGTTGAGGTTAATCGTCGTGACTTTGCTATTGGAGAGTTGCTGAATGCTCTTGCGATTGAGTTTGATGCGATGGCGCAAGACAGCCAGATTAATTTTAATATGGTGCGCTCAACATTAACCGTTAACTCAGATCCGGCGCTATTAAGGCGTATTTTACAAAACTTTTTGACTAACGCTTATCGCTATGCCCGTGGAGGTAAAGTGTTAATGGGCTGCCGTCGACAAGGTCAATACATCGACATTCAGGTATTTGATACTGGCTGCGGCATTGCTAAAGACGATATACAAGAGATTTTTCGCGAATTTAAGCGGCTTAATCACCCAAGTAGTCGCAACGTAAGCGGTCTAGGCTTAGGGTTGGCGATTGCCGATAGGATAAGTAAAGTGCTGGGGCATGAAATTAATGTCACCTCAGAACTGGGTGAAGGCTCGATGTTTTCCATCAAAGTGCCACTAGGACAAACCGTGCACCAGGTTGAAACCAAGCCAGCCGCGAGTTTATTGCAGCCGCTTGCGGGGGTGAAAGTGTTGTGTATTGATAACGAAGAAGCCATTCTTGCAGGGCTAGAGTCATTGCTTACTCGCTGGCAGTGTGAAGTGGTGTGCGCTAAAAATTTAGCCGATGCACGAATTAAGTTAGGGCTGAAAGGCATAGCGCCTGATATTGTGTTAGCGGATTATCATCTTGATGATGATCAAAATGGGGTTGATGCGATGGACGGTATTCGGGCCCGATATGGTCAACACTTACCGGGTATTTTGATTACCGCCAACACCAATAAACAATTAGTCGAAGACGTGGAAAACCGTGGTTATCATTATATGGCTAAAATGATTAAACCAGCGGCATTAAGAGCGCTAATTTCAAGCCTAGTTAAGCAATGATTTAGTTAATGACTTAGTTAATGACTTAGTTAAGCAATGCTTTTTTAAGGAACACTATGTTAACTGTTTATGATGACATCACCATCTGGCAATGGTTACAAGGTTAAATTCGTGCTGGCAATGTTGAACAACAAACTGGGTTTGTGCGGATGATGGATTAATTTGAGGCTATTTAAGCTCAAGGCCTCATCGCTTGAATAGCATGGTGATAATTCCATACCAATACGTTGCATTAAGCATTGATGCTGTTTACTCTTCGTACTTTTAAAATAATAATAGAAAAAGGTATCTCTATGCAGATTAAAATACCGTCAAAAACCTTCCAATCAATGATGTATAGCCTGCTGCTAATGACGATGGCAGGCTGTTCTCAACCAGATGTTCCCGTCGAAAAAGTATCAGTTGTGCAGCCTGTGCAAGAAAAGTTTAACGTTATATTTGGTGGCACTGATGTGGGTGGCATGACTGTTGATCGCGATGGTCAAAACATCGATATTGATTTTTCATTCAGTAATAACGGTCGCGGTGCCAGTGCAAAAGAAGTGCTACAGCTGTCTGATAAAGGTTTCCCTATTAATTGGAAAATTAACGGTAAAACGGTTTTCGGTAATGAGGTGGATGAACAGTTTAGCGTAGAAGGTAGTAAGGTAAGCTGGCAGAGTTTATCTGAAAGTGGCAGTGCTGAGTTTAATCCTAATGCGTTATTCATTGCACAAAACGCCAGTCCTTACGCGCTGTATATCTACGCTAAAGCTTTGCTTGGGCAAGCGACCTTGTCATTACCTGCATTGCCTGCTGGCGAGTTGACAATTAGTCAGGTTAGCGACCTTGTGCTTACTGATGCGAATAACACTAAGGTTAATGCAACGATTTATGCCGTTAAAGGCATTGACCTTGACCCTAGTTATATTGCCCTTGATGACAACCAGTTAATGCTGGGATATTTATCGCCACGCGTGGTGATTATTCGTGAGGGATTAGAAGCACAAAGTAAGCTGTTAAGTGATCTAGCGGCTAATTTAAATGCCAGCCGATTCGAAAAAATTGCTCAAAAAGCGATTCATCAATATGACAAGCCGATACGGATTAACAACGTTAGAATTTTTGACCCTGTTAGTATGCAATTGACTGCGGCTAAATCTGTTTTGCTTGAAAACGATAAGATTAAGGCTGTTGAAGCCATAGTTGATTCGGCAAAAGAGGGCGAGGTGTTAATTGAGGGTAACGGTGGCACATTAATCCCTGGCTTGTATGAAATGCACGGCCACATGAGTGATAACGACGCCTTACTGAATGTATTGGCTGGCGTAACCTCTGTTAGAGATATGGGCAATGAAATTGACATTCTGGACTCATTAATCGACAAAATTGAAAGTAATCAAATTATTGGCCCACGCATTACCAAAAGTGGTTTTATTGAGGGTAAAAGCGAGTTTTCTGCGGCGACGGGAGAAATGGCATCAACAGAGCAAGAAGCGGTTGATCTTGTGAATATGTATGGCGAAAAAGGCGACTATTTTCAAATCAAAGTATACAGCTCGATTAATGGTGAGTGGGTGCCAGCTATGGCCAAAGCCGCCAAAAAGCATGGTATGCGTGTTACAGGACATGTTCCAGCGTTCTCAACCGCAGATGAAATGATTGCCGCAGGGTATGACGAAATTACCCATATAAACCAAGCAATGCTAAGTTGGGTGCTTGATAAAGATGAAGATACCCGTACGCTTTATCGTATTACTGGCATGAAGCGTTTTGTTGGTTTAGATCTTAATAGCGACAAAGTACAACATACCTTAAACACTATGGTTGAAAAAAATATTGCGGTTGATCCTACACTTGTTATTCATGAATTAGGCTTAACGGCTAGAAACGGTGAAACGCGGGTTGGTGTTAAAGACTATATTGACCATATGCCAGTTGGTGAGCAAAGAAGCGCGAAAGTCGCCTTGTTGAATGTGGCCGATGAACAAGAGGATAAGGAATACCGTTTAGCGTTTGATAAAATTATTGAAACACTGGCATTGATGCATAAAAAAGGTATTTTTATTGTTCCCGGTACCGATTTAGGTGGTGCTTTTGAACTGCATCGTGAGTTGGAGCTATTCAAAAAGATAGGTATGTCTAATGCCGAAGTATTACGTCGGGCTTCATACGATATGGCGAATTACTTAGGCTATGGCAAGCAGCTTGGCAGTATTGAAGTGGGTAAGTATGCTGACTTTTTCTTAGTGCCAGGCGATCCAATAGCTGATCTTCGTGCCATTAAAACTGTGGCTATGGTATCTAAAGGTGGGGTTATTTATTTCCCTAGTGAAGTTTACCCTGAGTTTGGCATTAAGCCTTTTACCGCAATACCTACAGTTGTTGAATAACTAGGCTAAATTAAGTGCTCGCTAGGCTGTGGCATTCTGAACTCAGGGTGTCACGGCTGAGTATTTTTAAATGTATTTGTGAATGCTAATGCGGATAACGTTATACGCTGTTAACTCAAACAATCTTTAACGACAAAAGCCTGTCGGCTCACATAGAGTTTTTGATGACTATTCAACCACACCTTTATTTCATTCCGTTAAATAATCAACTTAGTCGAGTTCAATTTGAACAGGGATTGGCTTTAGGCTGGTTAACAGAGGATGAGATAAACAAGGTACATCGCTATAAAGCCGAGCTGGCTCAACATAATGCATTACAGGTACGGCTAGCATTGCGGGCAGTGTTATCAAACCACAGTGATGTACTTCCTCAGCAATGGCTATTTGAATATGGTGATAAAGGTAAGCCGAGTTTATCTGCTGAGTTATTTGAGCGTAGCGGATTACATTTTAACTTAAGCCACAGTGGTGACTGGTTAATGATAGGGGTGTTACCGTGTGCTAATTTGAGTGCAAAATATGTCAACAATAAAGCGATATTATTTGGTCTTGATATTGAGCGCGTGCGAGCCAGTACTAATATTCAACCTATTTTGAATCATTACTTTACTGATGGTGAAGTGGCTGATTTAGTCGCCTTACCCTATGTGTTACAACGGCAACGTTTTTTTGATTTATGGACCTTAAAAGAGGCGTACATTAAAGCGACGGGTAAGGGGTTAGCACAATCCTTAAGCTCATTTTCGTTTGCATTTACTGATAACAATGTGTTTCAAGCAGACTGTTTTTCTGTTGCTAAAACAGCGTCTGTTGCTGCGTTTGAATCTGCTGTTGTCAACACTGCTGAGCGTGCACCATCGGCCATATTATGCCGCCATGATGATATTCACTTTACTGCACCTACTACCGATAACTCACAATGGACTTGCCGTTTTGGGCGCTTAACTGACACCTATCGATTCAGTTTTTGTATCGGCGTGAATACTGTATTGAATGAAGATAATGGCATTAAACGCGACAATGATAACTTAGCGGCTGGAGTGAATATTACTGAGCCAATAATGGTATTAACATCATTGGCTCAGCTATTGTAAATCGTTCGATTGAACAACGATTGTGATTAATGACTATCAGCAATCGTTATTTGTAGCTTAGTACTTAGCTGATTAGTACTTAGCTGCTTGATCCGGCTTAGGTAAACTAGAGAGAATAAAGTCGCGTAAGTCTTGATTAGATTGCTTTAAATCCTCATAACGTAAATACATCATATGCCCACTTCGATAGCCTTTAAACGACAATCTATTTTTCATTTGGCCGCTGCGGTCTAACTGCCACATGGTGTATTTGGCATCAAAATAGTTGGTGGCGCCATCATAATATCCTGATTGGATCATCACATTAAGATAGGGGTTTTGTGCCATGGCTAAACGCAAGTCTTCACCGGAATGGTCATTGCTTTTATCCCACGGATGAACCGGGCCAAACATATTGTATTTCATATCGGTTTTATAATTTAACTCAGTGCGAAGATAGTCATTAATCGCCGGAGTAAAGCTGTGCAACCATGATGTGAGCTCAGCGTTGTAATCTGGACGTGCGCCAACGGTTTTTTCATCAATGCCTAAGTAACGTGAGTCTAATCGTCCAACCGTTTGCTGACGATCACGCAGTAAGGTTTTCCAAAAGTAGTCGGTATCGATATCTAAATTACTTTGCAGCACTTCAGTCACACTTAGACCAGAATAATGGGCCACTTGCTTAGCAATACGCTGTTTTTCGGCATCATCAATAAAGCTGCCTTTGGCTAATGCGGGTAAATATTGATTAATGGTAAAGTTTTCTACCTCAGCTAATAGCGGGGTTAAATCCTGTTGCTGTAGATCGTCTGCGAGCACTTTATGGTACCAGGCGGTGGCGGCAAAATAGGGGAGACGATTGGCGGCTTTTACCGGACCATTACGCTCAATGCCAATATCAGTCGGCGATACAAGAATGACACCATTAGGATACATCCATTGGTTTTTTTGTAACTCCAGTGCTAAACCAGATACTCGTGTGGTGCCATAGCTTTCACCGATTAAATACTTTGGTGAGCGCCAGCGCTCGTTTCGTGACACAAAGGTGGTGATCCATTCGGCTAAATAACTGATATCAGCATTGACACCAAAAAACATTTTTTGCTGCTCATCTTTTGAAGGCATTTTACCTTCAGCATCGGGCAATACGCGTGAATAACCGGTATTCACCAGGTTAACAAATACAATGTCGGCCACATCTAAAATAGAGTAATCATTACTTTTTACCCCATATGGTTGCAGTGGATAACCTTCATTATCAACATTGAGCACCCGCGGCCCAGTATAGGCAACATGCATCCACACTGACGCAGAGCCTGGGCCACCGTTAAAAGAGATAACCAGAGGGCGACTGCTATTATCTTTAATATCAGTGCGCTGGTAGTAGGTATAAAATAAGGTGGCAGTAGGATTACCTTGTTCGTCCCACACTGGTTGTGTGCCGGTAGTGGCGCTATAAGCTATTTTTTTATCTAATATGGTGGTTTTATGCTGAGTGATAACGTTTTGATCGATTGGGATTTGACGTTTAACTCTGTCGGCGATGTTATTGCTGTTACCGGAATTGTTATTCGCGCCGCTATTGTTATCGGCAGCATAACTGGCTGAAGTCGATAAACTTAATTGCATACAAAATAGTACAGTGCAGGATGTGACCAAAAGTTTGCGCATGGAAACGTCTCATTTTTATTAGGATTTGGATGAAGATTAACATGTAACTTAACAAACTCAGTTCTGTCTGCATCAGCAATTTGTAACACTTTGTATAACAAAAAGCCGCCATCAAGATAAATTGATGGCGGCTGTTTATTCGCAGCAGTGCGTGTTAACTAAAGTGTTTACTAGCAAATCAGGCTATTCAGCTAAAGGCACTATTTCAAATTGCTGGTCAAATTGAGCTATTTTACCAAAGGCGTTTGCAGCGACTTTCTATTGCCTTGCTAAACGATTTGAGTCCGGAGGGTTTTCAAAATCGCTGCGATAAGGGTTAATATCTAGACCGCCTCTGCGAGTATAACGCCCATAAACCGTGAGTTTTGTGCAGTGGCAATAATGTTTCAAGTCAACAAAAATACGCTCTATACATTGCTCATGGAACTCATTATGTTGACGGAAAGATATCAGATAACGTAACAGCTTTTCACGGTCTATTTTCGGCCCTTGATAACGGATCATCACGCTACCCCAATCAGGCTGAGAGGTAATTAAGCAATTAGACTTCAGCAAGTTAGAGTTTAGGGTTTCAGCAACGTTTTTCTCTTCTGAACCACTGTCGAGCAAAAAGTCAGGATTAAAGTCATAATTGTCGACTTCAATGTCCTGATCATCAATACAGGTACCAGGCAGTTCTATAATACGTTCTAAGTTAAAGTGCTTAGGTTCAATCACTTTAACAACCACATCACCCTGGGCACAGTGTGCTAAGTCTTGTTGTAATATTTGCTCAACAGCGGTAACACTGTCGAATTTTGTTTGATTAAAGCTGTTTAAGTACAACTTAAATGACTTTGACTCGATTAAATTAACACTGTTTATATCAAGGCTCACTTCTGCGATGGCAACCATTGGTTTACCTTTACTGTTTAGCCAAGATAATTCATAAGCTGTCCAGATATCTGTGCCATGAAAGGGTAAATCATTGGTTAACTCAATAGCATCTCGGTTCAGTTTACGCGGGACCCCTTGCAGCAGTGATACATCATATTTATCTTGGTACTCAGTTGTTTGGCCTAATGTTAAGCCTTTGAGTGCTTCTGCATCACTATAAGGATCGTGATTGTGTGTCATCTAATCGGTTTCCATGTCAAAATATCGTTTTATTATAAACTACGAGAAGCGCTAGTGTCTTGTTCAACCGCACTTGAAAATTTTATACATAAGTATTTGCTCGCATATCAAGATGCACTGTCGGAATTACCACGATATTACCCTATGGGTGAAGATTCTGCTTGTATTCATGGTCAGTTTGAGCAAAACAGTAATCATACCGTGTATTTTAAACCTTTTAAACGTAAAACATCAGCAGATTTTAGTAATGTTGAGCATGCGTTAGGGTTATCGCTGCATATTGATATTAATCAATACTATGGTCAATTTTATAGCGCGCCGTTAATGTTTACCTCAACCTGGGGGGAAGGGGAGTTGTTGCAGGCATGGAATCAACAAGATTTTGAATATTTGCAGCAAAACATGATTGGCCACTTAATGATGAAGAAAAAACTTAAACAAGAACCGACTTGGTTTATTGGGGTGTTAGGCGATGGCGATCAAATGCTAACGGTTGATAATGAAACCGGTAGTGTTTGGATTGAAATACCAGGTGACAGACCTAAACAAAAGTTGACGGATTCATTGAGTGCTTTTATTGAGCAAATATCTCCCAGAATTACCCCGCCAATTAAACCCGATACCACGGAAGATACCGAGTGGCAGCATCCGGGTATTTGGCAACGTCTTAAATTGATGTGGCAATACCTGTTACGGAAGAAGTAAACCGTTTTATTGATGATCCCATGACAGGTTTGAGATGATACGACAGGTTTCACAGCGGAAGTGAAACATATCTAATAGTGGTTCATCTAGCTTCCACTTTGCGCTGTTGCACTTGGGGCAAGTTCGGCTTTGCTCTGCGATTAAACTTTCTCCTCCGACTCGATACAAATAGTAATAAGTTGGAATTTCAGTCAGATACTCTATTCTGGCGCATAGATCACTACCTCGCCTGAACATGTCGCTGCTTACTGTGCTTATTTCTTCAAGTGCAGCAAATTCTGCTTTGGTTGCGGCTGCCATTTGTAATTCATCACATGCTTGCCATTCGCTTTGCCATTTTATGATGCGCTTATGATCGCCATTGAAGGTCGCGGGGATCTGATAAAGCGGGATTGGCAGTAAATTATCACCGCTTCTTAATGGTGAACACATATGCACATAACTAGTGTACAGCAGCTGCCAGCTTGCGGGGTCAGTGTTACTGACTTCTGAATTAATGTCCTGGCCAATAAACTTCTCCCTTGGGGCAAGTAGCTTAGCGTCAGTTAAGCCATTTATTGCAGATTTGACCCAGGGACTATTATGACGTTTTGCTAAGCTGGTTTTTTCTGGCAGCATCAAACGTACTTTAAAATCACCATCATTAAACGCGACTGCAAATTCTCTGCCCAATATTTGGCCATTGGCACGCAGTGCTTCTAAGTAGTGATTAATCGCTTTTTCGGCACTAGAGATCGTGGTATCAGCAAAAGGTTCAAAGCGTAATTCAATCACAAACATTATGGTGCCTTTTGTGCTGGATGTTGTTCAGCTTGTTGTGCCAATTGTTGATTAAGCTGCTGTTTATTAAGTGCTTGCTCAAGTTGCGTAATACGCGACATTAATTGATCAAGTTGTTGCTGCATTTTGTTCTGTTGTTCAGCCATTTCGGTCAAGCTGAGGCTATTTTGTGACTCATTTTCTGATACTTCATTTGGCACAAATTCCGCAATAGCTTGCCATTCAGATTTAGGTATTGCTTTAAATTGTTGAAGCCCTTGAATAATTAATGGCATCGGCACTTTACCCACACGGCCTTTAATTAAGGCAACATTGGGTGTATGTCCATTGATGGCGATGGCTTTAGCAGCCGCGATAACATGTTCAATTGGACTCATAAGTGGTGAAAACCCCTAATTTTTAATAGTGAGAAATACTATTTCAGTGTCGATTTTTCATTAATTTTAATTAAATCAATGTTATATGTGTTGGCATAAAAATAGCATTAAGAAATGTTAATTGAACTGTAAGGGTTAACTTACTCAATAGCCATTTATTCTAACAAAAAGGAAATAACATGAAATCAAAATTAATGGGCGCAGCAATCATTACCGCAATATCTTTAGGCTTAAGTGGCTGTGTATTCAACGTGGGTGATCATGAATCTGGAAAAAGCCACGATTACTGGGAAGTGCAGCAAGAAAAAAACCGCGATAGCTTAACAAAGCTGTCGTTAGGAATGACCTTAGATCAAGTGCAAGTGATTATGGGCACCTCAGACTTTAGTGAGGCATTTGTGAACCAGGCAGATAAAGAGCAGGTTAAAGTATTATTTTATCGTACCCAGTGGGCGAAAGGTGATGGTAAAACAACCAAGGACGAATGCACACCCATTGTATTTAAAAATAGTGAGTTAGTAGGCTGGGGCGATACAGCCTACAAACAAATTTAATCGTTATTCAGTCTAGTCGCTCATGGCTAACTAGCATTGGTCGATCTTAGCATAACGTCCAATTGGTCTATCACTTCTGACCATTGGGCGTCTTCATTTAATGCTTCTTGCAAAAATGTTTTTTGAGCAGTCGTCCAAAATGGCGCGTCAACCAATAGCGTGTGTTTGTCTATTTGATGACTAGCAATAAATGCAGTCACTTCATGTTCTTCATAAGCTAAACCTAGTTGCATAAATAAATGGTTCAAATCTGTTGTGGTGGTATCCATTTGGGCCCCTTTGCTGTTATTCACTTTAGCTTTTTTGATTGCAATCAGTATTGCTGTTGTTGCTGTTAAATGCAAACCGAGGTGTGCAACCTACTCACTGTTATCAATAGATGTTAATTGATATTGATAGGTGATTGTTTCGGTCCTATTAACTTGCTAAGTTAATGTTGAGCATAAAATGATCAAGGAACAATAATAATGGATAACCAAACCTTGGAACAATGTAAAGCTGTGTATTTAACCGCTGAAGATTTACGTATAGCCGCCTCTATTATTTATAACGCTTATCACGATGACCCATTTTTTTTAGAGGTATTTGGCAATCAAGATCGCAGTATGTATGAACAAAAGTTACGTGCAGCCATTCGTGAAGAGTTAAGTGAGCTTTGGCAGCAAGAGCAGCCTTTAATTGGCTGGTTTGATGGTGAGCGATTAATTGGGGTAGCTTGTGTAGTTACCCAACAAATTCCAATAGGTCAATCACGTTATTGGCATTGGCGTTTAAAAATGGTGTTAGGCACCGGTTGGAAGTCTACCCAGGGGTTAATGGAAAAAGAAACCTGCTTATTAACACACTTACCCTCGGATAAATGCGGCATATTGCAGTTTATAGCGTTAACGCCGAATGAACAGCGCAAAGGTAATGGCAGTAAGTTAATTCAAGCAGTGTTGAGTTGGTGTGATGAACAACCTCAGTTAGATGGTATTGGCGTATTTGTTAATAACCCAGTTCATAATAAGGTGCTTAGTCTTCAAGGTTTTAAAAGTATAGCCAGTGTTAAGATTGGCCTAGTTGAAGGCGAAATTTTATTTTATGAAAAATGCATGGTAAGCGATGATGAGTAAACAATATAAAACATTTAAAGAGTTTTACCCATTTTATCTCACTCAGCATCAAGACTTAGTATGCAGGCGACTACATTATCTTGGCAGTACCATTATTGTCGTTTTGCTAATCAATACTTTTATTAATCAACAGTGGTGGCAGTTAGTTTGGTTGCCGGTGATTGGATATGGTTTTGCTTGGCTGGGACACTTTTTATTTGAGCAGAATCGTCCCGCAACTTTTACTTACCCTTTATATAGCTTACTTGGAGATTGGGTAATGTACGGACAAATGTTAAAAAGAGTGTTATCAAAATTAATCGCTAAGTTTTAATTGCTCGATGTCTTGTAAGCCTTATCCTACAGTTATGTAGGTATTATTGGGTTTTACTGTAGTACAAAATCAATTATTAATTTTAATTTATTTATATATCATGTTCTTATTGTTTTTATTTGTTTTTTGTTGAGGATGTTTTTTTATTTGTATCAGTGTCGTGTGTTTAAATGCAGGCGGTTAGAGATACAATAGTGACATCAAGTGAATGAGGTCAGTAGGTTTGCTCAGGACGAGTAATAATATTATCTCACTGCTTTGAATATCAGGGATGAAACAAGGACACGCTCAAGGATTATGGGCATGAGCTCGGTAAATGGATAACCGAAACAAGGATGAGTGGAAGCGTAAGCTAACACAAGGAATCAAGGATAGGACTGCAGGATGCACAGGGACGATTCAACGGATTTGAATTTTCAGCCATGGATGACTGAACAAGGGATTGAACTCAACTTACATGAGTAAAGGAATGTTGAGATAAAAAGGAATAGGGAACCGCTAGGATAGCGAATCGCATGGATGGAGCAGGGAGCACAAATTTAGCAGGATGGCTAACAACAGTGTTAAATGGGCACAACCTATTAGGTTGTGCCTTTTTATTTACTTAGAATAAGTTAATAAAGCATTACCGATCGCTTAACTCTACAAACCTTGTGAGAGATATCTCACAAAGCGTGTAAGCCTAATAGGTTTTAATGGTAATGGACTACTTACATGTTTGAGCTTTATACATGATATTAAAAGGTTTTATTTTTTATTGGCTTTTTTGATGCTGTTTGCTTTTTGTTACGGATATGTTTGAGCCTATTTCGATTCAATCATTTCCACTATTATTACTGCAGCTAAGGAAAGCATGACATTGGAATGTGATTAAGCAGGATGCTTGTACAATGGATGTGTTGTTATGGAAGACAACGAAGCTGTAATAAAGGATATAAACTCGTTTTATGGATAAGGCGAGATAAGTGTCTAGGATTGACACTTAGCATAGTAAAAACCATCAGGATGATGCGGCTAAATAAAATGGATTTCAAGGACGATTCAAGGACACGCTTAGGATGGAGCAGGCTCGGTCAAAGGATAATCGAGTAAGAGGGACAGTACGCAAGTACAAGGATTTTCAAGGATAGAACAGGGATAGGTGCAGGAGCAACATATACGCATGGATGGTGCAGGGAGCAACCAAAATAGCGGGAAAGCTTAACAAGAGATCAGAAGGCCGCGACTTTATGTCGCGGCCTTTCTTTTTGTGCTGCTGTAAATAACCTCAGCCAGGATAATCCATGCTTACCAAACAGCCCTTTGACTTGCTAACTGTGTTATTTTTTACACAAGAGTACGTGCAATAGGCCAGCTATTGACGTGTTAATGTGTCTTGTTTTCAAAACAAACGACCAGTTTACGACAAAATAAGCTAAATCTGTTGAATTCAGCTTATTGAGCCCATCTCTTAACCCGAATTGAGGTTAAATAACATTAGGGTCTGTATGCAAATAATATGGCCTAAGCATAGGTGCCTAAGCGTTGACCAGAGCTTTTAAGTGATTTGATACTTTAAAACTCGGTTGGTTAAACCCGTCAATTTCCATTATTTCACCAGTCTGCGGATTGCGACCATTTTTAGGTAGATGAAACCGTAATTCGAAGGTACCAAACTGTGGGATATAAACCTTTTCTCCTTCACATAATGCTTGCTGAATTGTCGCCAGAATCTGTTCTAGCTGAGGCTTGCATTGGGTTTGTGGAAGGTCTAATTGCTGCGACATTTTACAAATTAACTGTTTTTTATTCATAGAAAAGAGTGCTTAGCTGAGTAAGTGGCATTGTTAGGACTTTATAGCAATTATGTTGTCTGAGTCCCAATTAAGTCTTGTTTATTTTTTCTAATCGTCTGTTTTTAAGGCTTTTGTTAACACGTTGCAGCATGGATGTTGTTTTTACATGTCAGTCTAAAGTTGGGCTTTTACTTATGTTGAAAAACGGTCATACAAATGTGATGAGACTTTGCCATACTTAATATAGTCGGTTGCGCTAGTTTGATGGATCATTGTTATAGAACATAGGTTACTTCAACAAGTAAGCTGAGATTATTAAGGTGATAATTTGCTGAGAGGGCACTGTAGGAGTGGGTTACAATTTTACGTTAGTCATTACTTAATGGCTATATTGATGCTTGCCTATCTAATACCAGTACATGCTTTGGACGATACGATTGAAAATTCGATATTGTCATCCTCTCAATTACCCATTCAACTTGCCGCTCAATCTTCAGCATTCACTAAATTAAATAATAAACAAGCGGCTTTAAATATTGACGAATTACCCAGTCCACTAAGTTCAAACACATCGACATCTGCAAATATAAACCATGATAGTCAATCTGGCGGGGGTGAAGAGGCCGATGAGTCGCTTAGCTCATTTAGCTTAAATGTCGATGTACCATCTACAGGTGTTACTTATACCGGTGCTACTTATTCTAGTGAGATGCATTCCCAGGTAAATATTACTCACTCACTAGGTGAGGCTCTCAGTCAATTTTATCCTGTTCAAGGCTACCTAGGTCAAAACCCGCCAGTGTCGAAAGCTAATGAGCGTGCGAATGAGCAAGCTTTAATCGAACATTTACAGTTATTGGCGTTAGCAACAGATAATAGCCAATTTAGCGCTTATATGCAGTTGATGAAACATGCTAGTGAAGCTAAAAAAATGGAGTTTATTGATAGTTATGCCCAAGCCATTATTGATTTTTGGTTAGCTCATAAGGTGTCATTACCTCATTACTCATCGTTTAAAAGTACAGGAAAAAATAACTATTCAGCACTTAACCCCGCGGCAGATGATTATGCATCGGTTATTAGCCATATACAGCGTTTAACTTGGTTAGCGGACCACACTTCGTGGCAGCAGATTAAACTTAACGGGCTGTTACGCCCCTGGGATGGGCACGCTGCTATAAAGATGATTGGTGAGCGACTGTGGTTGCTAGGAGATTTGATGCATTATGATGCTGAGCAATATACTTATCAAGGAGATTTAGTTGAGGCTGTAATGCGATTTCAACTGCGTCATGGTTTAAATAATGATGCAGTGATTGGCCCTAAAACCTTATTTTGGCTTAATCAAACTCCGACAGATAAAGCGACAATATTAGCCAGCAACTTTGTTGATAAAACCCTTTATTTAGCATCTCTTCCATCCCGATATCTATTGGTTAACATTCCATCTTTTGAATTGTTTTTGATTGATCAAGGCCAACCTGTGCTGCATTCTCGAGTTATTGTAGGTAAGCCTTACCGGCAGACGCCGTTAGTAGTCGGTCGTATTTCCAATGTTGTGATCAATCCGACCTGGACGGTCCCTAGAAATTTATTGAGGGCAGACATATTGCCTCAAATACAAAATGACGGAAATTATATTAACCAAAGAGAATTTGATGCATTTGATTATCAAGGACAAGTGGTGTCAAAAACCGCTGACCAGTGGCAGTCTATTGCTGGTGGGTATTTCCCATACCGATTAGTCCAAAAGCCTGGTGCAATTAATGCCCTTGGGCGCTACAAGTTTCATTTCAATAATGATGATAATATTTATTTACACGACACACCTAATAAAGAGCTATTTGCTCAAGCAGATCGAGCGTTATCATCTGGATGTATTCGTATTGAAAAGGTACAACAACTTGCTCAGTGGTTTGCCGATAACTTGGTCATTGATCAGCGTACATGGCGACTGTTGCAATCTAATTATGATCGTACTCAATGGTTTGCACTAAAAGACACCTTACCGGTTCATTTTGTGTACTGGACTGCTTGGGTAGATAGTCATAATCAAGCACAATTCAGAGGTGATATTTATGGTAAATACCCTAAGAGTAATGCTGACTTAGCCAGTATGAAGCTAAAACATCTCTAATCTTACATACTCGGCTGATTTAACCTTAAGCCGCCATTGCCACTGTGTTAATTGTTACTGTGTTCATTGCCACTGTGTTATCTGTCGAGTTTACTCTAATGTTGTGCCTTTGTTACTGATCCGGCATTAATAGGTATTTCGATTACATTTACAGATAACTTCAAAATTAATTTTTTAACGCTAACCCATTGAGCTGAATAATAGACTGGTTTTTTCGAGTCTATATTTCTTATTTGGCGCTTGCATTTACACGCACTTCAGTTTATTTTTCTTACCAGTTGAGTAAAAAAGCAACAAAATATATTGCAATTAATAAAGAGAAATAATGTAAATGGTGCGCAGATGTCTTTAGCTTGTCCTGCCCGTAGGCAGATTTTATTAGGTCTTGGTGGTACTGCCTTGGCTACTATGTTACCTAAAACCGCTCATGCTAGCCGTTCAACAAAAGGAATTAAAGATCTCAGTTTTTATAATCGCCACACAGGTGAGCGAGGCGAAGGGCATTTTTGGGTTGATGGAAAGTATCAGTCAGATACATTAGAGGTTTTTAGTCAAGTATTACGCGATCATAGACAAAATGTTGCTGCGCCAATGGATAAACGTTTATTTGAGTATTTGTATCAATTACAAGACGTGTTAGATAATAAAGACGAAATTCATGTTATTTCTGGTTATCGATCGCCGAAAACCAATGAAATGCTAGCGGCAAAAAGTAATGGTGTTGCTAAAAAAAGTTTTCATATGAAAGGCATGGCAATGGATATTGCTATTCCAGGGGTTAATTTAAAAAACCTACGCGATGCAGCCATTTCGTTAAAATTAGGCGGCGTTGGCTATTATCCATCTTCAGGGTTCATCCATGTAGATTGTGGACCGGTAAGGCGTTGGGGCTAACAAGATTTTAAATTTAATTATCCTTGTTGGTTTGTTACTGTGTGTGTTAACATTCGCGCGCTTTATTTTGAGTCGTCGTTGGTCGAGAACGATGACGTCCTTTATCTTAATTATTAAGTGAGTATTAACATGTCTTACACTATTAACGCCGAAATCCGCACTGAAGTCGGGAAAGGTTCGAGCCGCCGCCTACGTCATGCGAATATGGTACCTGCTGTAATTTATGGTCCTGGTAAAGAGCCTATTTCAATCAAGTTCTTACACAAAGACATCATTAACATTCAAGAAAACCAAGATTTCTATGATGGTTTAACTATCGCCGTTGACGGTAAAGAAATCAAAGTTGTTCCAAAAGCAATGCAACGTCATGCTTTTAAACACCTTATTGAACATGTTGACTTCATATTTGCTTAATCGCATCTGTGTGAAAAAAGCGCCTTAAGGCGCTTTTTTTGTGCCTGTAATTTACTTTTTATCCAACAAGGCAAACTATTCTTATACCAATATCACTCCAAGGGGTATTGATGTAGAAATATTTTACTAATCAAAATCATAGTTATAATAAATATCTAATGATTGGCTAATCGTCCCAGAAACGGTTTCAAGATAAAGCTGTGATAATAGGTAATATCTGACTGTCATTTCATAGCCTGGGTTAAAGACGCCAATACCATATTTAATCATTAAATCTTCGCCGATAAATCCACTGATGGCCATTCTGCCATCATCATTTGTATCTAACTGTACGTTAGAGAAACCAAACTTTTCGATTACGCCTCTGGCAGTTGAACCAATGTTATTGATCGCGCCACCATCCACTTGTGAGCCTAGGCTTAATGCTGCGCCCATCATTAATGAGTTACTTTGCTGATCGTTAGTACTGCTAAATCCTTTACCCGTTAAGATGTAAGAAAGCACTTCAGCCTGTTCTTTTGCTGGGTTAGAGAATACTGTAACCGATGGACGCATCGGGGTGCCTGTTACTCTTACTCCTGCGGTTATGTCTTCTTCTTTGATTTCTTTAATTGCTTCAATATTTAAGTTGGGGACTTCAATGGGGCCAACAAACTGCACTTCACCAGCATTAATTTTAAGAGTTTGGCCCATAAACTTGTAGTTACCATTGGTGACTTTAATATCGCCAAATAATAATGGGGGTTTAAATGCTTGTTGCTGAAGTCTGAGACTACCGGCTAATTTTCCTGTTAATCCCATACCATCGATGGATAATTCATTACCAACCTTGATATTGATGTCGGCTAAAATGGCATAGGGGCTAGTTTTCACTGCTAGCTCTGATATTGAGTCATTAAATATCACATCATTTGATACGGCGACTCCGCCTTCAGAAAGCTGCATGATTTTAATTTGGCCAGAAGGAATATCTAATGAGCCTTTAACTGCAACTTGTTGCATATCAAACTGAATATTAAGATTTGGCGACACATTTAAAATAGCGATAGGGGGTTGAATAACCGCAAGATTGTCACCTTTAAAACTCATGTCACCGGAAAATTGGCCATTAGGCCAATAAAGCGAGCCATTAACCAATGCTTGTCCATCACCAATATGAAGTTGACCATCTAATGTTGCCTGTTGACCATGAAGTTGCAGGCCAAGGTATATTTTTTCAAGCAAAGTGGGGTTAGATGAAAGCGCAAATGCACCTTCTGCTAGTTTAATGTTGCCTGTTAATTCTGGTGTTTCCAAACTGCCTGCTAATGTAATGCGGCTAGATAAGTCACCTTGTAGGGTTTGAATTCTAGGAAAAAACTCACCAAAAGGCTCAAGGTTGAGCGAGTTAATGTGAATAAATCCATCTAGGCTTTTATCTGGGGTCACATTAATATTTATTTCAGTTTGTAAGCTGGCGATGCCTTCTGAGTCAGCAGTAATTGTGGTGCGCAATTGTTTCTCATCTAAATTAGCTGTGAGTAATAGCTGTTGATAATCAATGCTGACGACGTTGTTAATATTACGAATTAACTTAATATTACCCGGTAAAAGGGTGAAGTTGACCGATGCGGTTGGTTTACGTTTAGGCTGCCAATTAATTTGACTGGTTAATGCCGCATTACCATCCCAATCAATATTTTTTGACATTATTGGCGCAAAAAGTTGTCCTGGGTTACCACTGAAATTGATATCAGCCTGGCCTTTAGGCCCGAGTGTGACATTGTTAGTAAGACAAAACTTATTATGGGGATGACTGATACAAAACGCATCTATACTGCCTTTATTTTTTAGTTGATCCCATGTTATTGAAAGTGGTGCATCCAATTGCCAGCTGCCCAGTATATTGTCAATATTCATCTGGTTAAGTTGGGCGCTAATTGTTTGCTTGTTAAGGTTAGTTTGACTGACTAGTTCGCTTTTTATGCTAGTATCGCCGCTGGTGTTGATTGAGCTTGTTTGGTGACTTTCATCGCCTTGACTGTCGAGTTGTAAGCTACTGAGTTTATAGCCTTTATAGTAAACATTCTGATTGCTTAGTGATAACGAATACTGATGTTTGTCAAATGGCAGATAATGCGCTTTTAAGGTGAGATTATCTAATTTTGCACCCATATAGCTTGTGTTTTGCATCTCGGCGCTGAGATCGACTACAGGGTTACCACTTTCACCAGTAACATCTACTTTGGCATGTAAGTTACCTCTAGCACCCGCTAGCCATTGGCTTAAATCTGGGACATTGAGCTCAAGGTTGATATCCCACATCTCATCAGCTCGACCATTAACGAATAAGTCAGCGCCTAAAGCTGTAGCATGTAGATTGTTAGCATTAACTGCAAAGTCTTGATTAACGATAACTTGCCCTTCGAGTGTTAAAGGGTAGCCATTCATGCGTCCTTGTAAGTTAGCGTCATCAATACCTATGTTCCATATTTTATTAGCAATTTTTCCATGGGTAGTAAACTTACCGCTAATTTTACTGCGCATTGGAAAATTGTTATTTAACCATTGAATATGCTGTAGTCGAAGATCTTGCATGTTGACATCTACTTGCCACGAGACGTTATCTGCTAAGTTTATATCACCAATAATATTAAAGTTACCGGCCTCGGACGCAATATCAAGGTTATTGAATGTGAGAGTTTGTTGCTGATAAGCGAATGTAGAATCTAAGCTGAGCTCTGGTTGATAAGGACTATTGAAGCGACCAGACAGCTGACCTTTGATCGTTTCGATTGACCCTTTAGCATTAAGGTTTTTGATATCAGCTGTGTATAACTCATCTTCTAACGGCCAGATAAGTTTACTGTCGGTTAATTTTACATCAAAAGGTACAGTTGGGCGTGTTAAATCAATCACACCCAACAAATTTACACGGGTATTGCCAGCGACTTCTAGTTTAATGTCTAAATTACTGAGGTCATCAGCCATTTCAAGGTTTAGCGTTTGGTTTTGTAAATGTGGTATTTCAGTAATATGATCAATTTGTGCTTTGACTTTGATAGCCATAGGATAATGGTCAACTAAATCAATGCCACCAATTAAATCAATATTGCCATAGGTGTGATTAACAAGCAGCTGGCTGATACTGACGTTGTAGCCAATATAGTTACCAGACAGGTTAATGTGCTCGAATAAGTCTTTTCTATCACCAAGTTGTAGCATGCTATCAACTGAGGTTAATTGTTTTACAAATAATCGAAACGGAAGATAAACCGCTGGTAATTGGGCTAGCGGCCATTGTTTGTCAACATCGGTTTCTGCTAGATCATCACTGACATCGCCGTTGAGTGGAATAATCACTTCTAGTCCGACGCTGCTTATTTGCTCGACTTTTAAGCCTGTTTCATTCCAAATTGCCTGTGCTTTGAGTTGCGCGGCATTATATTGCATGTCGTTGACTGTGATATTCACATTGGTTAATCCAGCGTGATTGAGACTGATATCAAATGGCAACTGTAATAACGCATGTTCATTTAATGTAGCGTCATCAGTACTATCAGCAATGGCGTTTTTATTTACGGTAGCGGTATTGCTAAACTGGTCAGTTTGAATATTAACCTTAACAGAAGTTGCTTCGAGGTTATTTACACAAAGCTGCTGGTTAATAAAACAACGTGGTAACCAATCGAAGGCCAGATCTTCAATTTCAACACTCATTCCGTCCATTGACCAAGATGCATAATCTAACTTGAGCTGGCTATTAATGGTGCCAGATTGATAATCTAAGGTTAAATTAGGCACTAATTGGCTGGCGACAATAATGCCAATTTTACTGCCAAAAGAGGTGCCAAGCACTAAGGCAATAACAACAAGTAAAATAAGCGGAATATAAATTAATAAACGGGTATAAAACTTAAACGTACGCCATAGCTGTTTAAGTAAACCTACAGCTACAGAGTCTTTGGGTTTTAGGTGTTCAGCTTTATTGGGTTCAGCACCATTTTGAGCGGTCGCATTGTCTAAAACACGACTATCACTTTGTTGTTCACCCGTTAGTGGGTTGGTCGTGCCATTATCAGCGGTTGATTTGTTGTTATCAGGCGTGTTCATTATAACTCGGTCCCCATGGTTAAATGGAAACGGAATGAGCGATCAACGGTTTCAGTTTCTTTTAAACCAAAACCAAGATCGAACTTAATTGGACCGATAGGAGAGATCCAATGAACACCACCACCGACAGATACCACAGATTCAAATTGGTTAGTGTCAAATGCATTACCGCCATCAATAAAGGTGGCTAGACGCCATGTTGGAGTTAAGTAGTACTGATATTCTAGACTGCCTACAAGTAAGTAACGCCCGCCGACAACTTGTCGTGAGGTACCACCTTCGGTATTAGTATAATCAATATATGGGCCTAACTCTTGATATCGATAACCACGTATCGATTGATCACCACCGGCAAAATACCTCAATGAAGGTGCGATGTAGGGAATATCTTCTTTATCCGCGATATTGGCCCCCATGTCTAGTCGGGCAACAAAGCGATGTTTGTCAAAAAAAGTATCTATCCATTTCAGTTTTGCCTGTAAGCGAGCTAACTGAATGGCCGAGCCTAAATTAGGATCGGCATATTCAATACTGTAGGTTTGACGAAAACCAGATTTAGGATCAAGGGTGTTATCGCCACGGACAGTATTTGACATAGTCAAACCGAACAAATAAAAGTTTGGCATGTAGTCAGTGTCTAACTGATTGTAAAATTCTTTAATGGCTTCAAAAGAGTAACCAAATAGCCAATTGTTTTCGGTGCGCCGCTGTCTAATTAAGCCCACTTGATATTTTTCAGATTCTAATTGGCCAGTATTAACAAACTGCCTATCATCTGGGATGTATTCTTGGGTAACACCGTATTTGTCTCGCAATAGTCCAACCCGTATTTTGAGTTGGTCATCTAACGGATGAGTAAGCGGAATGGTGTAGGTTGTTAGCAGTTTAGGCCTGTCAGGTGACCATTCTGCAGTGGTTTCTTGCTTATGGCCGAAACGGTTAACTTGTGGTGTACGCCAAGTAAGTCGAATACGAGGCTCAACTCCGTTATCACTACTGCTGCCAATATCTACACCGGCACCTATTTCTAGCGAATGACTTGCACGCGGGGTCAGTTCAACAAGAACGGGGACATTACCGTCTTTCATTTCGTCAATTTGTGGTAATACTTTAATATTGCTGAAGTAACCCGTGTCGATGAGATTTCGGTTTAAGGCGCCTAAATCTGATGTAGCGTAAGGAGTATCCCGTTTAAAGGGCACCAATTCTTGTACTATGTTGTCGTTAAGAGTATGACCTTCAAACGTTACATCACCTAAATGATAACGTTGCCCAGATTGGAAATGAAGATTGATTTGGGCGGTATTTTTATCCCGATTGATGACAATTTCAGCACGGGTAATTTTACCGTCGAAGTAGCCACGGGCTAACGCTAAGGTGACAAGTTGGGATTTTATGTCTTCGTACACACCGTGATGTAATGTATCACCAGGTTTAATGGTTAGCCCATCAAGCCAGCGCATAAAAGTACGGTCTTCTAACATTTCATCATCAAAGCTAATATCAATCCATTGAAGGGTGACAGGCTCTCCTGGTTCAACCTTCACTTTAAGTTGCCAAGGGCCGGTTTCCGTTTCAAGCACGTTGACTTCAATTTGAGCACGATAATAACCCATCGACTCTAGGGCGTCGGTGGTATTGTCTTCTACACCGAATAAATATGCCCGACGTTGTATTTCGTTTTGAGGAGCAGGCCCTAAATGCGAGATAATATTTTTCTTAAGTGATCTTTTTGCGCCCGAAATCGATACTGTTAACCAATCATCAGCCGCCATGATGCTGTTGCTGCAAAATACAGCAAAGGTCATGATGAGAAAAAGACTAGATTTTAGACATTTAATTAACAATATTAAGGTACTTACCGATTTAAGCGCATATTGTGTATATTGTCGCTAGAAAGCGTTAAAGTCGCAAGGCAAACTATGGGTAGAATTAATCCTAAAGGAACGAAATATAATGAAAAATAAACTTTTTAACCGTTTAAGTGTAGGAATGAGCTTAATGCCATTATTAATTGGCTTAAGTTTTAATCTACAGGCCGATGACAATAAACCATTTGCGATAGCGATTCATGGTGGTGCGGGAACCATTAATGAGGCGGATTTAAGTGAAGTTCAACAACAAGCTTATCGAGATAAATTACAACAGGCTATAGAGGCTGGCCATAAAATATTGGCTCAAGGTGGCGACAGTCTTGATGCTGTTCAAGCTGCCATTAACGTATTAGAAGATAGTCCGCTATTCAATGCCGGTGTTGGCGCGGTATATACCTTTGATGGCAAACACGAGTTAGATGCATCTGTAATGGATGGTCGGAATATGGCGGCAGGGGCAGTTGCTGGAGTGAGTCACATTAAAAACCCAATTAACTTAGCGCGTGCAGTGATGGAAAAATCTCCCCATGTGATGTTATATGGTCAAGGTGCAGAAGAGTTTGCTATTTCACAGGGAATGGAGTTTGTGCCAAATCAACATTTTGATACTACCCATAGATACAATCAACTTATTGATGCAAAAAAGAAAATCATCAAATCAGAATTACAAGACAATGATTATCAAGCGTCAGTGAACAAACTAGATGACAACTACAAGTTTGGTACCGTCGGTGCCGTTGCCTTAGATAAGCAAGGTAATTTAGCCGCAGGAACCTCAACGGGTGGTATGACGGCAAAAAGATTTGGTCGTATTGGTGATGCGCCAGTTATTGGTGCGGGTAATTATGCTGAAAATGGTACTTGTGCTATTTCTGCGACCGGCCATGGTGAGTTTTTTATTCGTTATAATGTGGCTGCCGATATTTGTGCTCGGGTTAAATACCAGCAAAAATCAATCATCCAAGCTGCGGATGAAGTGATTAACCAAAGGCTAGTTGAAGCTGGCGGGACTGGTGGGGTGATTGCCATTGATGCTAAAGGTAATATTGCCACTCCATTTAATACCTCGGGTATGTATCGTGCCACTAAAGTGGGTGATGAGCCTGCTAATATTATGATTTGGAGAGATAAATAAGCATAGGCCCTGAGTGGTTTTATCTGTGAATGAGTTTTTTACTTTTAAAACCAATCAATCGATTATGTCGATTAAAACAATTAGATTTATTTTAATGCTGTTTAATGCTGTTTAATGATTTTTGACTAAACTTAAGTATCAAGCTGAGCCTTAACTGAGTAAAAGTTAAGTGATACTTATTGGTAAAGCTTATGTCATCGTTTGATAGTCAAACATCACTATGGGGATATTAAATGGATTCAATTAAAATTATCGATTATATGGACAAGCGTCCAGTGTTGCTTAAAGCAAACATGTCAATTGCGGTAGCGGTTGAAAAGTTAATTACCAGTAATAAACCTGGCGCGCCAGTAGTCGGTGAATCAGGTGAGTTAGTGGGCTTTTTATCTCAACAAGACTGCCTTGCCGTAATGTTAAAAAGCAGTTACCACTGTGACTTAACCAGCCAAGTGACAGATTGTATGAAAACCGAGGTATTGAGTGTCGGTCCACAGGACAGCATGTTGCATTTAGCTGAACAAATGACGGGCGCAAAGCCTAAAATTTATCCTGTGGTAGAACATGGCAAAGTGATCGGTGCAATTACTCGGCAAGATGTATTAAAAGCAATGAATATCTACATGCAACAATGTTATTTAACGCCAGCCTAGTGCTAAATTAGCTTTAAAGTCATAGATGCTTAAAAAGCCACCAAACTAACGCGCTAAAACATACCAATGTGTCAGCTTCCTTGCTAGGATCGATATTTTCGATTTCGATGCTAGCTAAGGAAACAAATTTGAACGCGGATCTTAAGCCACTCTCCAAAGCATTTTTACAGCGTTGTGTGCAAACTGACGCGGCCTACATTCGTCGTCGTTTGTTTCGGCTCAATAAACAAACATCGTTAGATCCTAAAAGTGTTGCTGCCAGAGAAAAAGCGCTTGCAGAATTAGAAGCAAGAGCAATTGCGTCGGTTGAGAAAGTACAACTGCGTCTGCAAAATCGGCCTAAAATAAATTATCCTGACGAATTACCCATTTCGCAAAAACGGGACGAAATTGCCACAGCAATAGCCACCAATCAAGTGGTGATAGTTGCCGGTGAAACCGGCTCGGGTAAAACCACCCAGTTACCTAAAATTTGTCTTGATCTTGGGTTAGGCTGCCGTGGCATTATTGGCCACACTCAACCACGCCGTTTAGCTGCCCGCAGTGTTGCCAGTCGTATTGCTGATGAATTGAATAGTCCATTAGGTGATGTGGTTGGTTTTAAGGTGCGTTTTGCTGATGCTATCAGTGAAAATAGCTATGTAAAGTTAATGACCGACGGTATTTTATTAGCTGAACTCACGTCAGATAAATACCTAAATCAATATGATGCGATTATTATTGATGAAGCGCATGAGCGCAGTTTGAATATCGATTTTATTTTAGGTTATTTGAAACAAGTTCTTAAAAAACGCCCCGAACTAAAAGTCATTATTACCTCCGCCACCATTGATGTAGAGCGCTTTTCGCAACATTTTGATAATGCGCCAGTTATTCAAGTGTCAGGCCGTACTTATCCTGTTGACACCCGTTACCGGCCTTTGGTGCAAGATGATGACGCAGACCGTGATGTCACCGATGGTATTTTTGCCGCCGTAGATGAACTGATTGCCGAAGGTCCTGGTGACATTCTAATATTTATGAATGGCGAGCGGGAAATTCGTGACACCACAGACATGCTACGTAAACAGAATTATCGCGATACTGAAATTTTGCCTTTATATGCCCGTCTTTCCTATGGTGAACAATCTAAAATATTTAAAAGCCATATAGGTCGCCGTATTGTATTAGCCACTAACGTGGCTGAAACCTCATTAACTGTGCCTGGTATTCGTTATGTGATTGACCCTGGTACGGCGCGAATGAGTCGTTATAGTTATCGTACCAAAGTGCAGCGCTTACCGATTGAGCCAATTTCTCAAGCCAGTGCCAATCAACGTCAGGGGCGTTGTGGCCGTGTTGGGCCAGGCATTTGTATTCGTCTATATGATGAAACTGATTTTATTCAACGTCCTGAATTTACCGACCCTGAAATTCTGCGCACCAATTTAGCCTCGGTTATTTTGCAAATGCTGGCAATCGGTTTAGGTGATATTGCTGGTTTTCCGTTTATTCAGCCACCAGAGCAAAAGCATATTCGCGATGGTTTTTTATTACTAGAAGAGTTACAAGCGGTTAAAAAGCAAAAAGGCGATTTAGTGTTAACCCCGCTTGGGCGAAACTTAGCTAAAATCCCGCTTGATCCGCGATTAGCCCGCATGGTGTATGAAGCTAATCAACAGGGCTGTTTACATGAAACATTAGTGATCACTGCCAGGTTATCGATTCAAGATCCCCGTGAGCGTCCTATTGATAAAAAACAAGCCGCTAATGAATGTCATAATCGTTTTGCCGATAAAGATTCAGACTTTAGTAGCTGGGTTAAATTATGGGATCATATTAAGGATCAGAAACGCGAATTATCTGCTAGCCAATTTAGAAAACAGTGCCGTGACGAATACTTAGCATATCTGCGGGTGCGTGAATGGCAGGATTTGTACACGCAACTTAAACAAGCGGTACATGAATTAAAGTGGCGCTTAAATGACACTCCAGCGAGCTATGATAATTTGCATAAAGCTTTGCTGGCTGGGCTGTTAAGTCATATTGGTTTTAAAGATGTTAATAATGAATATCTAGGTGCCCGCAACCGTAAGTTTTTTGTGTTTCCGGTCTCCTTTGGCTAAAAAAGGCCCTAAGTGGATTATGGCGGCCGAGTTAACGGAAACATCACGTTTGTTTGCCCGTTGCTGCGCCAAAATACAACCAGAATGGTTAGAGCCACTTGCGGCTCACTTGATTAAAATCAACCATGTTGAGCCACATTTTGAGGCTAAAGCTGGCAGTGTTGTCGCATTAGAGAATCAGGTGCTTTATGGTTTAACCATAGTCAATCGACGTCGGGTGCAGTATGGCCCGATAGATGCAATCGAAGCCCGTGAGATATTTATTCGCAGCGCGCTAGCAGAAGGGCAGTTGCAAACCAAAGAAGCCTTCTTTATTAACAACCAAAAGCTGCTAGAGGATATCGAAAGCCTAGAACATAAATCTCGGCGCCAGGATATTTTGGTCGATGAAGATGTGCTGGTGGATTTTTATGAGCCACGCATTCCTGAAGGCATTTATAATGCGCCGCTATTTTTTAAGTGGTGGAAACAAGCACGCATTGAACAGCCACAATTATTAGACTTTAACGCTGATTTATTAATGCAGCGCAGCGTTGAGCATATTTCGGCGTTAGACTTTCCTGAGGTTTGGCATAAAGGTAATTTAGCCCTTAAAGTCAGTTATCATTTTGAACCCGCTAATGCCGATGATGGCGTATCAGTTCATATACCTGTGGCGTTATTGAATCAAATAGATGAGCAAGATTTTGATTGGTTAGTGGCAGGGCTTCGTGAAGAGAAAGTCATTGGCTTAATTAGGTCTCTGCCTAAAACATTACGTCGCAATTTTGTGCCTGCACCTGATTATGCCAGAGCGTGCGTGCAAGCCATGAAGCCCTTTGAAATGCCTTTAATTGACAGTTTATGTAAGCAATTACTGCGCATGAGCGGTACCCGCATTACGGCAGATGATTTTGATTTTAGCCAATTAACAGGGCACTTATTAATTAACTTCAAAATTGAAGATGACAAAGGTGAGTTAATTGCCCAAGGCCGACAAATCGAGCCGTTAAAAGAGCAATTACAGGGCGTGGTATCCAAAGCTATTCGCCAGGTGGCTGATAAGGGTATTGAACAAGACAGTTTAACGAGCTGGTCGTTTGGCAATTTGCCGGAGCAATATCAGCAGCGTAAAGGCAACTATGAAGTTAAAGCATATCCAGCGTTAATTGATAATAAAACTGACGTGTCTATTAAGCTTTTTGATGATGAATTAGAAGCTGCCAAGCAGCATAGACTAGGCATTAGACGGTTATTGTTGATCAATATTCCTTCACCGGTGAAGCATTTACAAAAATCCTTGCCTAATAAAGCTAAGCTAGCCATGTACTTTAATCCATTTGGCCAAGTGCAATTATTGATAGATGATATTATTCAGGCATCAGTGCAACAATTGTTGGATGAAAAAAATCTAGATGTGCGAAATGAGCAGCAATTTGAGCAAGCTAAAGACTGGGTCAGGCAAGAATTAAACAGCACGGCTGAAAAGATTGCCTTAAAAGTGGAAAAAGTACTGACAATTTACCAGCAAATTAAAAAGCGTTTAAAAGGTAAAATCAGTTTAGATATTGCCTTTGCGATGAGCGATATTCAAACCCAGTTAGATAAATTGGTGTACCGAGGATTTGTGCAAGAATGTGGTTGGGATAAGCTGACGGATGTGGCACGTTATTTATCCGCTATTGAAACTCGATTAGATAAGTTACCCGTTGACCCGAGTAGAGACCGCATACACATGCACAGTATCAGTAAAGTTGAGGGACTACTGGCAGCGCAATTAGCTAAAGTGCCGCGACTGCAAGCGGTACCTGAGGCATTACATGAAGCGCGCTGGATGATTGAAGAGTATCGGGTGTCGTGTTTTGCCCAAGTACTTGGCACAGCGTATCCAATTTCTGAAAAACGTATTGTAAATCATATCAGCCAAGTGTAAGTCAGTGTTAACTCGATAGGCTCTACACAGTAAAAGCCTCAATTTATTGTATAAATTGAGGCTTTTTTATGGTGATAACCATAAGCGGAATGGGAGCTAATATTTACCGCAGTAAACGTTCTGACATCAAGCTTTGGCCATGATGTTCAATTAGCTCACCAACAGAATGTTGATCTAGTTGGCACAGGATTGAAATTTCATTAATCAGCCGATCTTGTACATCAACAGGAATATGCATATGTTCCATAAACATATGCATACCCAGTTCATCCCTTTGACCAAAAAGTGCCATTAATTGGTTTGCTTCATACTCAACAAGTGCATTCATGTTTATTGCCTACAAACAGGTTGGGGTTAACTAAAATATAGTTTAAACAACGCGGTTTGATATAATCATTAGTTGTAACGTTTAGGCGACTACATATTTTTTGGATATAAAAAATGATTGAGTAAGTGAAAGTGTTTCATTATTTTGGTTAATTTATCGATTGTATTGCAATTAAAACATTCTATTCTGAAAGTTTTTGGTAAGTCTGGCTGTTTTAGGCTAGTAATCATTAGCCCTGGGTTGGTAATCTCCCCATTTTTAACTGAGATCAAAAGTAGATATTTAGGCCACTAGTGCCAGTTTTTGCTTTGGTGGGACACCACCAATTGCTGTATTGGGTCTTTCATTGTTATAAAACCATAGCCATTGTGTCGCATGTTCCTGTACCTCGGCAATACTATTCCAAAGATATTGGCTCAGCCATTCGTATCGCACAGTCCGATTATAGCGTTCTACATAAGCATTCTGCTGTGGATTGCCAGGCTGAATAAATTTCAGTTCTACATCGTGTTTTTCAGCCCATGCAGCCAGCACCGCACTGATGTACTCTGGACCGTTATCACTGCGTATTTGTTTCGGTTTTCCACGCCATTCGATGATTTGCTCCAAGGTTCTGACCACACGCTCTGCTGGTAAGGAGAAGTCGACCTCTATCGCCAAGCCTTCACGGTTGTAATCATCAATCACGTTCAATAACCTAATGCTGCGACCATCTTCAAGTTGGTCATGCATAAAGTCCATAGACCAACATTCATTGATTGCCTCAGGCACCGCCAATGCGTCCGGTTTATCACGCTTCAAGCGTTTCTTCGGCTTAATCCGTAGGTTTAGCTCCAATTCACGGTAAATTCTATACACTCGCTTATGGTTCCATCGGTAGCGTTTCACGTTACGTAAAAAGTAATAACACAGCCCAAATCCCCAACTTCTATGGGTCGATGTTAGTCGCTGTAACCAATCAGCAATCACAGCGTTTTCACCGCTGAGTTTTGCCTGATAGCGATAACAGCTCTCACTGAGTCCAAACAAGGCACAGGCAAATGCGATTGGAATGGCTTTATCATGCACCGCCTTTTGCGCCAGCTCCCGCCGCCGCGACGGCTTTACCACTTTTTTTCGATGGCCTCTTTGAGTATTTCGGCTTTTAGACGCTCTTCGGCATACATTTTTTTGAGTCGTGAATTTTCAGCCTCTAACTCTTTCAATCGCGCCATCATAGAGGCGTCCATGCCGCCAAATTTGGCCCGCCACTTGTAGAAGGTAGCCGAGCTCATGCCGTGCTCACGGCACAGCCCCGGAACTGGGGTGCCAGCTTCGGCTTGCTTGAGGATAGCCAAGATTTGGCTGTCGCTAAATTTTGATGTTTTCATGCAGAATCTCCCTGCGTATATAGTACGAGAAAATTCTACTTTTGAAATCAGCTTTTTTTAGGGGGGATTACCGGTTGATATACTTGTTAACAAGAAGAACGTGATTGGTACTCTTCTCTGTTAATAGGTAAATGTTACTGACAACATAGTCAAAAAAATAAACATGCCTAGACCCTAAACGACCTAAAAATGATTGGAGTTATTATGGAAGTTCATGAATACGAAAACGCTTACTATCAAGTAAAAGACGACGTGTTAGAGTCTCTACCTTCTGAAGAAGAGTAGGCCTTGAACGAGGAATAATGGCCTGTATATTTAGGCTTACGCTCCAAGCGACAATGCAAAACACATTAAAATAGCAGCCTAGGCTGCTATTTTTTATTTTTGAATAGAGCGTGAATGATTGATAAATCTGAGATTAAAGATATTTCCAGTCAAAGTAATAAAACAGCCCTTTAGCCGCTAATACGACCTTTTTCAGGAATCACTTCTACAATAATCCATTTGTTGCCTTCCTTTTTCAGGCGTAATGTTCTGTCATCTACCCAAGGTCTTCCACCTTTAAGCCCTTCCATTTTTACAATAATGGTCACTTCGTCGGTAAACTTACGGAAAAAATCGATATCTATTTCATCAATGCTCATATTCACTTTGGTCATTGATAACCCCAGGACATGGCGTTGAACTGACGATGCGATATGATAATGTTGTAACACTTCACGTAACTCTGGGGTTACGTAAGGTAATGCTTTGCTGACATCTCTGTCGTTGTAAATAGCTTCAAAAAAATTTAAGGTGACGCTTTCTGGTGTTTGTGGGGCTTCACCTTTTTCAATGATTTTTTCACAACCCAATAAGGCTATGAAACTAAAAATAAATACAAATCTGAACATAACAATATGCTGTTCCTATAAAGATACTCAACAATGGATGAGAGGTTAGAGTATTAAAATGCCACTAAGACCTGCAATTTGTGCAAAACCTAGCCAAATGAATGAGTAATAGTATCTATAATTAAATTATCACTGGCAAGGTAAGTCTATAAATTGCTATGGTGAATCAAGGTAAACAATATATTCATTTTAAATCGCAGTATTTATGACAGCGAGTAGCTTTCTACATCTTCAAGGTTATCCACAGAATCTGTGGACAAGTATGTGTATGGATTAATGGTGGCTGATTAAGCTATTGTTTTTTATATTTTATATTACGTGGTTAAAAAGTACCTTTTACCTATTATTGATAGATATTATAAAGCACTGCTTACTAGCAGTGCTTTTTTGTTAGCTTAAATTATAGTTTTAAAACTAAAACTAAAACTAAAACTAAAACTTGGCTGTTGGCTAAGATTTGGCTTTAGCTTCATTTTGTGATGCTTGAATAGCCGTCAATGCGATAGTGTAAACAATATCATCGACTAACGCGCCGCGAGACAAGTCATTTACCGGTTTACGCATGCCTTGCAACATTGGGCCAATGCTCACCAAATCTGCACTACGCTGAACTGCTTTGTAGGTTGTATTACCTGTATTTAAGTCAGGGAAAATAAATACTGTGGCCTTACCTGCGACTGGACTATTAGGAGCTTTAGACATAGCAACATTAGGCATAACCGCAGCATCATATTGTAATGGACCGTCAATAATGAGATCAGGACGTTTTTCTTTGGCAATGCGAGTCGCTTCACGTACTTTATCTACATCAGAGCCCGTGCCAGAAGTCCCTGTTGAATAACTTATCATAGCAACACGTGGCTCAATCCCAAATGCTGCAGCTGATTCAGCAGACTGAATTGCAATGTCTGCTAATTGCTCTGGGTTGGGATCAGGGTTAATTGCACAGTCACCATACACAAGCACTTGATCTGGCATCAACATAAAAAAGATAGAAGATACTAAGCTTGAACCTGGCGCGGTTTTAATTAATTGTAATGGCGGACGGATAGTATTGGCTGTGGTGTTTATTGCTCCAGATACAATACCGTCTACTTCATTTTCAGCCAACATCATAGTACCGAGTACCATGTTATCTTCTAGTTGTTCTCTGGCTACGACTTCGGTTAAGCCTTTATGACGACGAATGTTAAGCATAGGTTCGACATATTTTTCACGGGCGATTTCAGGGTCAATAATTTCAACCCCTTCACCCAAAACCACATCTTGTAGTGACGCAATACGTAAAATTTCTTCTCTATTACCCAATAGAACACAGCGGGCAATACCGCGCTCGGCACAAATTGACGCAGCCTTAATGGTGCGAGGCTCTTCGCCTTCAGGCAGAACAATTTTTTTACGGGCAGCACGTGCGAGTTCTGTTAGTTTGTAACGGAAGGCTGGCGGTGATAAGCGATGTTCGCGAGTTGAATCTTGGGTGACACTTTCAATCCAGCTTTGGTCAATATGGCTGGCGACATATTCTTGTACTTTTTCAACTCGAACCGCATCATCGACAGGGACTTCATGATCAAAGCGTTGAATATTGAGCGAGGTTTGCCAGGTGTTACTGTCAATTAAAAATACCGGTAAACCTGTTTCGAAAGCTTGTTCGCACAATTTCATAATTTCAGGTTCAGGCTCATAACCACCGGTCAACAGTAACGCACCAATTTTAACGCCATTCATTGCCGCTAAACAGGCTGAGACGATAACATCGGATCGATCACCTGAAGTGACTAACAGTGAGTTAGTTTTAATATGGGTCACCATATTAGGAATTGAACGGGCACAAAAGGTAACACGGCGCATACGTCTAATATGCATTTCACCCGCATTGATAATTTTGGCATTTAAATGCTGTGCTAAATCTGATGCGCGAGGCGAAATTAAATCTAAATTAAATGGCACGCTACCCAAAATGCGTAATGGGCTTTTTCCTGGTAACTGGAACATACCCGCGGTATCACCGACTTTAACGTTGTTATGATCAAACACTTCTGACAAGTCTGGACGCGCACGCCCTTCATCATCGGTAGGAGCGCCAATTTTATTAATTATAGAGCCGATTACACGCTTATTTTTAGCGCCGCCCCATGAGTTATAGGAAATTTCTAAGCGGTTCATTAAGCCATTTGGGGTGTCATTACCTGGTGTTGCAATGAAAATAACATCTGCATCAAGTGCTTTGGCTATTTCATAGTTAATATCATCGGCAAATGGATGGCTGCGGGTAGGCACTAAACCTTCTACTACAATAATTTCAGTATTGGTAGCACATTCTGAGGCCCGCGCAATAATTTGTTCCATTAATACATCGATTTGCTCAGAGCGAATTAACGCTTCAGCGTGCTCCATACCAAATGGCTCTAACGGGTTAACGGTGGGCGAGTTGCTTAAAATCGTGGTCGAGCGTTCAGGACCTTTATCGCCAGAGCGTATCTGGGCAATGGGTTTAAAAAACTGTACTTTTACACCTTTACGTTCAAGTGCGCGCACCATACCTAAACTAAGTGATGTTAAGCCTACACCGATACCAATCGGAACAAGCATAATATTTCGAGACATATAAACCTCAATAATTTTTAATGAATAAAGTTAAATTTTAAAGCCGAGCTTGCTTAGTTTTTTTATGTTAGCTGAGCTGGTATTAACCGAGTCTACTTAGCTGATATTAACTTCACCGCATCTTCAGCAATAACCCACTCTTCATTAGTTGGGATAACCATAGCCACAGGGCTGTTTTCAGCGGTAATAATTCCGTCGTGGCCGAAACGCGCTGCTTTGTTTTTAGTATTATCGACTTTGAAGTTAAAAATAGCTAATAAATCCAACACCTTGGCGCGAATTAGGTCTGAATTTTCACCAATGCCCCCAGTGAAAATTATTGCATCTAAACGGCCTAATGGCACGGTATATGAGGCAATATACTTGGCTAAACGGTAGCAGAAAATCTCTAATGCCAATGTCGCGCCTTTGTGACCATCTTGATAGCCTTCTTCAATGCCACGACAATCGTTAGTCAGTTCAGAAATACCCAGTAGTCCACTTTGTTTATTTAATAGGTTATTGACTTCGGTGAGTGTGTATCCGAGTTGATTGACTAAATGAAAGATAATAGACGGATCCATATCACCACAACGCGTACCCATCACTAAACCTTCAAGTGGGGTGAGTCCCATTGAGGTATCGACACTTTTGCCGCCCTTAATAGCAGTAACCGATGCGCCATTACCTAAATGGGCAACAATAACATTGGTGTCGCTAATGTCTTTATTCAATACTTTTGCCGCTGCACGGCTGACATAGAAATGACTTGTACCGTGCATGCCATAACGGCGAATACTATGCTCACGATATAATTTATATGGCAGGGCATAAATATAGGCTTTTTCAGGCATTGACTGATGAAATGCTGTATCAAACACCGCCACTTGAGGCAATGTCGGAAATGAAGCTATCGCCGCTCGAATACCAATTAAATGGGCTGGATTATGAAGCGGGGCAAGTGATGCGCAATCTTCAATACCTTGGATGACATCGGGAGTAATAATCACTGAGCGGGTGAACTTTTCGCCACCATGGACAATGCGGTGACCAATCGCTTTAATTTGCGCAGCTAGCGCTGGCTGATCTGCAAGTATGATTCTTACAATATACTCAACGGCTTCTCTATGAGCTGTGAAAGCACCTAACTTGGCTTCATGTTTACCACCGTTGGCTTGCCATTTTATACGGGAATTATCAAGGCCAAAGCATTCAGCTAAACCTGAAATATGCTCTTCACCTGATTGAGCGCCAATAATGGCGAACTTTAACGAAGAACTGCCGCAGTTTAAAACTAATACTAAATTATCTGACACTAAATTATCTGACACTAAATTATCTGACATAATTAGACCTTGTAAATTTAAAAATAAATCGCTTTAAAGTACCGCACACATTTAAGCCATGCAGTGCTTATAATTTGTTTTAGCCAGTATTTTAGGCTGTTAATTTTGGGACATTCAGACTCAATATGCTATTGTTTAGTTATGTTCCATGATGTTAGGTAATTCTCTTTGGTACTGAATGTTGTCACGTTAATTCGCGACGGTAAAAAATACATGTCTACTTGGCCTATGGTGCGCCAATTGGGCTTTTATTTTCCTGAATATCGTATAGTTAAAGCGACCCAAATTGCTTTTTGGGCAATGCCTGTTATTGCCTTATTTTCTGCTTTTAGCCAAATTTATGTTCTAGGTTGGGAGCATTTGCCCCAAACTTTGGCGATGACCTTGTTTATTATCAGCTTACCTATTCAAGGCTTGCTCTGGCTTGGTTGGCGAGCACGTCATCCACTCCCCTTAAGTTTGTTTGATTGGAGCCATCAGCTCAGTCAAAGACTCAATCAAATGGGCGTAAATTGCCAGCCTTTAGGCGCTAAAGCATGTTACTTAGATTTTGCTAATTTACTTAATATTGCCTTTAACCGACTCGATAAACATTACTGGGAAGAACTATAAGCCATATTGGCATAAGATTATGTAACCATCTTAAACATGAGTTAAAAAATCGCTTCAATACCACGGTCGGTGAAAACTCGTTTAATGGATAACATGGTTTGCTCACTAGGTGGTGATAAATTGGCAAGAGATGATACTTCTCCATAGGCTTGCCATTTATGTTCACCTAGTTGGTGAAATGGCAATAACTCTACCTTTTCTACATTGCTCATAGGCTTGATAAACTCAGCCAGCTTAATAGCCGATTCAATATCATCCGTAAAACCATTGACTACCACATAACGTATCCAGGTTTTTTGCCCTCGTGTTGCCAGGTACTGAGCAAATTGCAATGTGCGTTGATTACTGACCTTGGTCAGTAAAATGTGAGTCGGGTCGTCCATATGCTTAATATCAAGCAACACTAAATCAGTGTTATCGAGTAATTCATTGATTACAGGGTCGTACTTTCTGACAAAACCATTAGTATCAAGACAAGTATGAATGTCTTTGTCCTTACAGGCTTTGAATAGCTCGGCAACAAATGCAGCCTGTAATATTGCTTCACCGCCGCTAGCTGTCACGCCACCACCACTGGCTTCTAAAAAGGGGCGGTAAGTAATAATTTGCGACATTAGCTCATTTACAGTAACGTCTTTACCAGCCTCTAAGTCCCAAGTATCACGGTTATGGCAATATTGGCAGCGCATTAAGCAGCCTTGCATAAAAGCAATATAGCGAATACCGGGACCGTCAACAGTGCCAAAGGATTCGATGGAGTGAATGCGTCCTGTTGCCATTTGATACTCTTTATCAATGATAGTAATGAACTAATATTCAATAAAAAAGCTGTATCGAATATTCGACACAGCCAATTTTAGCAGAGTTTATAAACCTTTAGTGAAGGTTCTGGTGATCACGTCTTGTTGCTGCTCAGTGGTCAGTGCGTTAAAACGAACTGCGTAACCAGATACTCGAATGGTGAGCTGTGGATACTTGTCTGGATTAATAATCGCATCTTCAAGCATTTCACGATTCATCACATTGACGTTCAAGTGTTGCCCCCCTTGTTGATGGTCGTTGTGCATGAAGTAGCCATCCATCAATGCCGCTAAGTTGTTACGACGAGCAGCATCTTCTTTACCGAGTGCATTTGGCACAATAGAGAAGGTATAGGAAATACCGTCTTGAGCATGCTCAAATGGCAGTTTACCTACGGAGGTTAATGACGCAATCGCGCCATTTTCATCACGGCCATGCATAGGGTTTGCACCTGGAGCAAAAGGCGCACCAGAGCGGCGACCGTCAGGGGTGTTACCGGTTTTCTTACCATAAACCACGTTAGAAGTGATGGTTAAGATTGACTGTGTTGGAATTGCGTTACGATACATCTTTTTATCGCGAATTTTCGCCATAAAACGCTCGACTAAGTCACAGGCAATATCATCAACGCGTGCATCATTATTACCAAATTTTGGATAATCACCTTCGATATTAAAATCAATGGCAATACCATTTTCATCACGAACCGGTTTTACTTTGGCAAATTTAATTGCTGATAGTGAATCCGCTGCAATCGATAAACCGGCAATGCCGCATGCCATGGTACGACGTACATCACGGTCGTGTAATGCCATCAACGATGCTTCGTATGAGTACTTGTCGTGCATAAAGTGAATGCTATTAAGTGCAGTGACATATTGGGTGGCTAACCAATCCATTTGCTTGTCTAAGCGACTCATCACATCATCAAAATCAAGCACTGCATCTGTAATCGCTGCGGTTTTTGGGGCAATTTGTTTCTTCAGTTTTTCATCAACGCCACCATTGATAGCGTAAAGCATGGTTTTGGCTAGATTTGCCCGTGCACCGAAAAACTGCATGTGTTTGCCGACAATCATAGGGCTAACGCAACAGGCAATTGCATAGTCGTCAGATTGGAAATCTGGACGCATTAGGTCATCATTCTCATACTGAATTGAGCTAGTATCGATAGTGACTTTGGCACAATAGCGTTTAAAGCCTTGTGGTAACTTAGTTGACCACAATACCGTGATATTGGGTTCAGGGCTTGGGCCCATGTTGTATAAGGTGTGTAAGAAGCGGAAACTTGATTTAGTCACCAAGGTACGACCGTCTACACCCATACCGGCGATAGATTCTGTTGCCCAAATAGGGTCGCCAGAGAATAACTCATCGTATTCAGGTGTACGTAGGAAGCGAACCATACGGAGTTTCATGACAAAATGGTCAACCATTTCCTGAGCTTGTTGTTCAGTAATGATGCCGTTTTTAATATCTCGTTCAATAAAGATGTCTAAAAATGATGAGGTACGGCCTAAAGACATGGCCGCGCCATTTTGACTTTTAACTGCGGCTAAATAACCAAAGTAAGTCCATTGAATCGCTTCTTTGGCTGAAGTAGCCGGTACTGAAATGTCACAACCGTACTTAGCAGCCATTACTTTCATTTGAGTCAGGGCGCGATATTGCTCAGAAATTTCTTCACGAAGTTGGATCACATTGTTTAAGTCTTCACCCGCTTCCATTTGAGCTTGTAAAGAAGTGAACTGAGCAAGTTTGTCGTGCATTAAATAGTCGATACCGTATAAGGCAATACGACGATAATCACCAATAATACGGCCACGACCATAAGCATCAGGTAAGCCTGTTAATATCCCCGATTTACGACACGCCATAATTTCAGGAGTGTAAACATCAAATACACCTTGGTTATGGGTTTTACGTAGCTCAGAATAAATGTAGTTCACATCACTGTCTAATTCACGGTTGTAAGCTTTACACGAGCCTTCAACCATGCGAATGCCACCATTAGGTAACATGGCACGTTTTAGTGGTGCATCTGTCTGTAAACCAACAATGGTTTCAAGTTCTTGATCAATATAACCCGCATCGTGGGATGTGATAGTTGACACCATTTTTGTGTCAAAATCGATTGGCGCGTGAGTAGTGTTTTCTTGTTTGATGCCTTCCATCACTTTATCCCACAAAGATAAAGTCGCATCTGTGGCATCGGCTAGAAAGGATTCGTCACCTTCATAAGGTGTGTAGTTATGTTGAATAAAATCTCGAACGTTGACTTGTGTTTTCCAGTCACCTGCGACAAAGTTATTCCAAGCATTTGCAAAAACCGTTGTTTTATCAGTCATGTCATGTCTACCTTTAAACTAATGAATCGATATACTGTTATGCAATTTTGCGGCTTTACATCAGTCATATTACCTTTGCTAACAGGTGATGAAATTCTTTTCAGGCTACTGTTTTTTATAAGGCGACCTGAATAATCTTGCCTTTTTATCACATCAACTCTACAGGACGAGTCTCTCTAGATGATTGATTACTGACTACTGACTTTATCAATACCATTGATGTGTTATTTATCTGAATAATTGGTAAGACCAATTTACCTTTGAATGGTATCACAGCATTTTAGTAATGCTATCTATTGGCTATGAATTTATGAAACCTTTAGTTGAAACTGTTAGCTAGCTAACAGTTTCAACATTGTGGTTGGCGACTTTATTGGGTTTTTATTAGTATTCTGTTTGTTGCGAGCACAACAGCTTTGGTTGAAAAGCGTATTTAAGCCATTTTTTAGCTTAATATTGATTATCGAAAAGGTAGGTTGTATTTGGTCTTACCATGTGGATTTTGCTTGTGTGAATATCATAGGCAATAGCGCAAAGAACTATAAGTCATTACTTAAGGGATAACTTATGGCTTACATAATACTGTTGTTGAGAGTCATAAATGAAACCTGAAACTACTTCAAGCACTTTGATGGCCAATCAAGATAGCGTGATTAACGCCGAAACATCCTTGTCTATTGCTGACAGCTATGGCATGCAAAAAGTCCAAAAGTCATCCTGGCAATCGTTCATTCTGGCGATATTTTCAGGAATGTTTATTGCAATCGCTTTCGTGTTTTATATTTCGGTTACCACAGGAAGTGAACTTGGTTGGGGGATGACACGCTTTATGGGCGGTATCGCGTTTAGTTTAGGCTTAATGTTAGTTATTGCCGCAGGGGGAGAGTTATTTACCAGCACTGTATTAACTAGCGTTGCTTGGGTAAATAAACAGATCACCATGAAGCAACAGTTACAATGCTGGGCACGAGTATATTTAGGCAACATGCTTGGCGCATTGTTGATGGTGCTGTTAATTATGTTAGGGCGCTTATTTGAGCTTGCTGATAATCAATGGGGCTTATCGGCACTGAACATTGCCCAGCACAAATTGCATCACACTTGGTTGCAAGCATTTGTATTAGGCATTTTATGTAATGTCCTGGTGTGTTTAGGTATTTGGATGACGTTTGCCACCAAAGACTTATTAACTAAATGTTTGTTAGTGATATTGCCTGTTGCCATGTTTGTTGCCGCAGGTTTTGAACACTGTATTGCTAACTTATTTATGCTGCCTTTTGGTATTGCAGTACAAAACTTTGCCCCAGATAGCTTTTTTATGGGATTAGAAATTAGCAGAGATCAATTTAGCGACATTAACTTAACCAATGCTATTTTTAATAATTTAATACCGGTGACGTTAGGTAATATTGTTGGCGGGGCGGTCGCAATTGGTTTAGGTTACTGGTTGGTTGAAAACGGCAGTTTTTCAGCAATGACCTCAACTGACAGCCTAAGTAAACCTGCGATAGAAACAGAAGTGGATTAGTGGCTAGCTTACAATGCTGGGTACTAAACTCTTAAAAAGTGTATTCCTCGCTGATTAGAAGCTTTATGACATGTGTTATTGGATTTTCTATGGGCATTGTTCGGAAAACAAAAAGCCTAGCATAAGCTAGGGTCTGTTGATCTTTGCTGGTTGAATTTTGTTCGAGTTAACAACGTTTTTAGCCGAACCCTTCGGGCAGCGTTTGTTGGTCATGTTTACTGCGTTATCGACTTTTTATGTAGAATAACGACATCACAAAGCCTCTGCCTTGTACAAATGATCAACAAATCGCTGCCAAAACAACCTTGAAAGATCAACAGACCCTAGGCTTTCAGTTAACTATCAAATCATTATTAGAACTGTCTGATGATAATCAATTACTGTACGTTTTCGCTTTCGCCAAATTCACCAGCAAATAACACAGATGATAAGTAACGCTCTGCCGCTGACGGTAAAATCACCACTATGGTTTTACCAGCAAACTCAGGTAATGCAGCAATACGATTAGCCGCTACAACAGCTGCGCCAGAAGAAATACCGACTAGAATACCTTCTTCTTTCATCAAGCGTAGTGACATTTCGATAGCATCATCATTACTCACCGCTTCAACACGGTCAACAACTGATAAATCTAAGTTATCTGGAATGAAACCAGCACCGATACCTTGAATTTTATGTGGACCAGGCTGAATTGGTTGGCCTGCTTTTGCTTGAGCAATAACAGGTGAGTCTACCGGCTCAACCGCAACAGAAATCACTTCTTTGCCCTGCGCTTTTAAGAAACGGCTAGTCCCTGTGATTGTACCGCCAGTACCCACACCAGCAACAAATACATCTACTTGGCCATCAGTATCATTCCAAATTTCTGGACCGGTAGTTTTCTCATGAATTTCAGGGTTAGCAGGGTTGCTAAATTGACCTAAAACCAAATATTTAGACGGGTCTGATAAACGAATTTCTTCTGCTTTATCAATAGCGCCTTTCATGCCTTTAGCACCTTCTGTTAAGACCACTTTAGCACCAAGTGCTTTTAACAATTTACGGCGCTCAAGACTCATGGTATTGGGCATAGTCAGGGTTAACTTATAACCACGAGCTGCAGCAACATAAGCAAGTGCGATACCTGTGTTACCTGAAGTAGGTTCGACTAATTCGATATCTTTAGTTAAGGTGCCTTTCTTTTCAGCATCCCATATCATATTCGCACCGATACGACATTTAACACTAAAGCTTGGGTTACGGGCTTCGATTTTAGCTAATACGTTACCGTTGCTGACGCGGTTTAAGCGAACGAGTGGAGTATTACCTAAAGTATATGAATTATCTTCGAAAATTTTGCTCATGAATGTGTACTCCTTTTTTGGCATTATCTAATCATAAACTGCAATAGATAATTTAGAAGTGAATATTTGTTATTCTTTATTCCTTTTGGTTATAAAAGACATTGCTGTTATGCTAATTATGCAGATTTGGTGGTCAATTTCCATACAGAGGATATGTGCTAACCCCTATATGGTCTGACCATCCAGCTATTTGGGACATATTAGTGAGACTATTTTTCTAGTTAGGACTAAAATGGCGTTAAGCGGCTAAATGTATGAATTCTTTTTCACAGATACATTTTTTGTGGTGACTGTATAAGCTCATTTGGGATGTTAATGGTTTTTGCTGTTCCAAATAGTAAGCGTTTAGCTCAATTAAATTAATAATGGTAAAGCATCATGATAAAAGTAGTTATTTCAGGTAGTGGTCTTTTTGTTCCTCCTTTTTCAGTTTCTAATGATGAGTTAGTTGCAAGCTATAACAGCTATGTGGATTTACATAATCAACAAAATTCACAGCAAATAGAAGAAAATGAACTTCAACCCTTGGCTTATTCATCAAGTGAATTCATCGAAAAAGCCTCGGGCATAAAAAATCGATACGTTATGGTAAAAGAGGGGATTTTAAACCCACAAATAATGATGCCATTGATTGCCGACCAAGCGTCTGATGAGTTGTCATTACAAGCCAGTATGGGTATTGAAGCTGCCAAGCAAGCGTTAGCTCAAGCAAAAGTGAATGCTGAAGATATCGATTTAGTGATTGTGGCCTGTGCTTATACTCAGCGGGCATATCCTGCTATTGCGATTGAAATCCAGCAACAGCTTGGTACTAAAGGTTTTGCCTATGACATGCTAGTGGCTTGCTCGTCAGCCACCTTTGCAATTGTGAGTGCAGTTAATGCGATTAAAGGGGGCACTGCAAAGCGCGTATTAGTGATTAACCCTGAACTGACCTCACCACAAAGTAATTTCAGAGATCGAGATAGTCATTTTATTTTTGGTGATGTGGCAACAGCGGTTGTGGTTGAAAGGCAAGACTTAGCACAAACAGAACATGCCTTTAATATTTTATCGACAAGCTGTATGACTGACTTTTCTAATAACATTCGCAGTAATTTTGGTTTTGTGAATCGTTGTGATCCTGATAATGCGAGTACTGCTGATAAGTTATTTCATCAGCAAGGGCGTAAAGTGTTTAAAGAGCTTTTGCCAATGATTTATCAGCATTTAGATAAACAATTCTCTGATGAGCAAATCAAACCTGAAGAATTTAAACGTTTGTGGTTACATCAAGCGAATATCAATATGAATATGTTTGTGGTTAAGAAATTATTGGGCGATGACGTAGACGAAACCACCGCACCGATAGTGCTTGATGAATTTGCTAATACCGCTTCGGCGGGTTCTGTTATTGCTTTTAACAAATTTAATAGCGATTTTAAAACCGGTGATCTTGGCCTACTTTGTTCATTTGGTGCCGGGTACTCTATTGGCAGTATCGTACTCGAAAAGTGTTAATTTTATAGGCGATAACATTGCAAATATTGTTTACCATGTCTAAGTAAGTAGACACATTAATAACAAGGCCGTAAGTGAAAACTTACGGCCTTTTTTATGTAGAATAACTACATCACAAAGTCTCTGCCTTGTACAAATGACCAACAAATCGCTGTAAAAACAACCTTGAAAGATCAACAGCCCCTAATATTTTAAGAATTTTTTTACTCAGTTCAATAGAGGTTTAGATGTTCTTTACAGGTTTATAGTAACCATGCATAGCTGACTTTCATAAAGTAGGTTCTGTCATTTTGAGTTAATGAATCAATCTCGTCGTCAGCTTTAAATGCATCTGAATAACCGATATAAAACACACTTTGTGGATTGAGCTTGTAGCCATACAGTAACTCATTACCTAAGTCTTGATATTTGGCATTGGGTTGTTGATAAATGTACAGGTTTGGATCTCTTTCTATGTCGGTATACACGCTGGTAAGGCGGATAAAGCTATTGAGGGTTATTTGCCAGTTGACCCGAATATCGGTTAGATTTGCGGTAAACAGTTTGCCGTTATCAACATCAAGCGTTTGATATCTATGGGATAAGTTCAGCACAATTGAATCGGTTACTTTCCATTCGACTTCTGGGTTGAACATAGTTAATGTGCCTAGGCGATCGTTGGCAAAATCGATGTTATCACCATAGTTTACATCTAATTCCAGCTTGATTGATTGCAGCGGCACAAAGTTGGTGTAAAACCAGCCAATAGTTTCATCAAACATTTGGGTGTTGTTGTTAATGTCGATGTTGGATGGGTTGTGACGTCTGCCAACGCGTTCACGCTGGGTTATACCTGACGCAATATAGCTTTGATATCCGCCTTCAAATTCAATAAACATTTCAGTTTCTTGCTCTAGCTTTTCACCTTTTTGGGTGTGAGTAATATCCCAGTCGCCACCCAACTGAATTTTACTAAAAAAGCTATTTGATGGATACCAGCGATAACCGCCACCGGCAACAAACTTGGCCGCATCAACCTTTTCAATAAAGCCTAAATCGGCTCTAAAATCATCACCAACAGATTCGTACTGTGTTGAGGCATACCATTCGCGACGATTATGCTGATAGGTTAGCTTGAACATATTGTCGCTAAATTGGCCTAGTTTATTGGTTCGCAGCACTCGTTCGTTATAGTCACAATTACTTAAATCACATTCTATGGGAGGAATTGTGCAATCATCCCCTTTACAGAATTGATTAAAGAACTTTTCAGGATATTCTGTTTGTGAAAATGCATATTGGGCAGTAAAGGTGTCTTGCTCTGTCGGCTGATATTTCATATCTGTGCTATAAACATAGTTATGATAATCATCAGATTGCTTGAGTGTCATGACCCCGCCAATAGATAATTGTTTACTAGCATCGTAACGATATCGTGTTGCTACGTTATAGCTTTCTTGATTAAGGGTAGCAATATCTGAGCTTAAATTACCAGGGACTAAAAACTGAGTTTGGATATCATTTGCCGCTAATACCCCTATAGTATGATCATCGGTTTTGCTGGTGAGTTTTACCCCGTAGTCAGGAGAGCTAATATTGCGGGTATGCAATAATTCCAGTTGGCTGTCAAAGTAGTCTTTGTTATCTAAAAAGAATGCGCGTTTTTCTGGATAAAACAGTGCAAAAGTATTGTTAACATCTAATTGGCCCGCATCTGATTCTACCTGGGAAAAATCTGGGTTAATCGTTGCATTTAATAATGTGGTTGGTGTTATGCCCCAACGTAAGTCGAGTCCTGCTTCAACGTCTGACTCAGCTTCCCAGGGGCCAGTAGGATTTAAGGGCCTTTGGTTGTTTTGGTTAGCGACAAGGGAGGGCGTAATTTGAATATCTTTGCCCTGTTTAGCGCCTTCTAACCCTTGTAAAATACCCAGCTGGCATAATTTACACGACACATTACGATCTATTTTATGGGTTGAAAAACGTTGATTCTCATGTCTAGGGTAAAAGCGGATAAACTCAACGCCCCATTTTTGAACGGCATTTGAATCATCAAAATTGAATAATCTAAGCGGCAGCTGTACTTCCACTTGATAGCCATTGTCGGTGATTTTACCTTTGCTGTACCAAATCCCATCCCAAGCATCACTTTCGTGGCCTGTCAGTTCGTTCTCAATGGAGTCACTTTGAACACCATAAGCGTTGATAAAAAATTGATAAGCTAATCGTGCATTATTGAATGTATCCAATTTGATGCCGACCATGTCATCACCCCAAGACTTGTCTCTGTCACGCAAATTGGCGCGAATAGCTTGTGGATTAGGATCATGGGCGGTAAAGGCAACATATAAACTGGTTTGCGAAGCAAATATTCTTGCGGTAGTCACCACTGGCGCAGCAACGTTTTCTGCTGGAGAGGTTTCAAATTTCAATTCAACTTCTTCAGCTAACAGCCATTGAGCTTCATCGAAGTCACCATCAATAATAATGCCATCGCTGAGCGTTGGTAGTGTGGCATGAAATTGATCACTACTGCCAGCAAAGGCGCTAAAGCTAATAAGTCCACTGAGTATTAATAGAGTTTTTGAGTAGTTGTTCACTGTTTATCTTGAATATTGTTATTTGTTTGCTGCATTGTCGCAAACAAACGCAATAATTCCGACCTTTAATGCTACAAAAAGACTGTCAAAATGTTACAAAACTTGTGTTGGGGAAGTAGTACGTTGTGAATATGAATTTTATGGAAAAAGCGCCAAGAATAGATCTTAGCGCTTATTTAAGGGCAGGTAGCCTGCTACTGTGTTAAGTCGACAATTGCTTGTAAGCGAGATTAATCAGCAGCAACCGATGGATTTTTATAGGCGTCACGGTAGCGATCAACCCACATTGACGTTGCCCCGCAAATGGCCACAGGCATAACAATAAAATTCACTATCGGGATCATCGAAAATAATGTTACTGAAGCTCCAAAGCTGAAGCTGGTTCCCTTAGTATTGCGCAAAGCAAACTTCATATCATCAAATGGCACTTTATGGTTATCAAACGGGTAATCACAATATTGTATTGCCATCATCCATGCGGTAAACAAAAACCATAAAATAGGCGCGGCGGTTTGACCAATAACAGGTACCCAGAATAAGATTAAAAAAATCAGTGCGCGGGGTAAATAGTATTTCAACTTAAGCCATTCACGGCCCATTATGCGCGGTAAGTCTTTAATTAAATCTACCGCACCACCTGTATTGAGGTTTTTGCCTGTTAAATGCTGTTCAACTTTTTCAGCTAATAAGCCGTTAAAAGGTGCTGCTAGCCAGTTCATCACTGAGCTGAAGATAAACGACATCACCACAAGCATAGTTAATACCGCTAACGGCCACAAAAAGAAATTTAACCAAGAAAGATAGTCGGGGACTTCACCATTCAACCAGGTAAATAAGTCGCCTAACTTGCCCACTGCAAAATACATTACCGCAGCAAACAGCAACAAATTTATCATTAACGGGATAAACACGAATGTACGTAGTCCGGGTTGCTTAATAAGCGCAAAGCCTTCCAAAAAATAATTAACGCCACTTTTACGGTTAGAAGGGGATGTTACTGCCATTGATGACTCCTTGACGGTCTTATAAGTGTTTCTTAAGGCGAGTGTGACAATCGATGTGACATAAAACAAGCGATAAACGGCATCTGAAAGCAAAAAATCGTTACAAAATGCGCCTCAATTGCTACAGTGAGCGGCCTAGAAGCAACGTTAACCAAACCATACCGGCATAAATGCGATTAAAACAAATAAAACTTGCTGGATTTAAGTCGTTTGTAGACCCAACAAAAATCCCTTTTGATCATCCCTTGACCGCCATTATAGGTCCAAACGGCTGCGGAAAATCTAACGTAATTGACGCCGTACGTTGGGTATTGGGTGAAAGTAGCGCTAAAAACCTGCGCGGCGACTCAATGACAGACGTCATTTTTAATGGTTCCACCTCCAGAAAGCCTATTTCAGTTGCGGGTGTCGAGTTGATATTTGAAAATATTCAAGGTCGACTCGCTGGTCAATATGCTAGTTATCAAGAAATTTCTGTTAAGCGACAGGTTAACCGCGACAGTGAGTCATTCTACTTTCTTAATGGACAAAAGTGTCGCCGTAAAGATATTACCGATTTATTTATGGGCACAGGTCTTGGGCCGCGCAGTTATGCCATTATTGAACAAGGCACTATTTCACGCTTAATTGAATCTAAGCCGCAAGAGTTACGGGTGTTTATTGAAGAGGCCGCGGGAATTTCTCGTTATAAAGAACGTCGCCGTGAAACCGAGAATCGTATTCGCCATACCCGTGAAAATCTCGAGCGGTTAAACGATATTCGTCAAGAATTGGGTAATCAAATTGACCGTTTAGCCCAACAAGCGCAAGAAGCAAAACAGTATCGAGCGTTAAAGTCACAAGAACGTGAGTTACACACTAATTTATTAGCTGGGCGCTACCAAGATTTATCGATGCAGTCGGCAGAAATGCACAGCCAGTTAAATGAGCTTGAACGCCAACAAAGTGAATTTGCCGCGAGTCAGCAATCATCTGAAAATTTAGTGCTGCAATTACAACAACAAATTAATGACCTAACAGATACCGAACAAAAGCTGGTTGAACAATATTATCAAGCTGGAAATGAAGTCGCCAAGTTTGAGCAGCAATTAAAACATCAGCAGCTACAAGATTCGCAGCGCGAACAAGAGTTGTTACTTATTCAGCAGCGCCTTGATGACGCGATACTTAAGCAACAACAATATGAGCTAGAGTTAGCGGCAGGATTAAAGCAACAGTCAGCGTTAATGCCAACACTTGATGAAGCGAAAATTCAATTTGAGGTGTTAGATGAGCAAGTTCATCAGGTTGATGAAACTAGCGATGCACTAAGACGCCAGTTTAATGATGCCGCCAATGCGTTAAATCAAGTTAAAACAGAGCTTGCTGTTTATCAATCGCGTTATGATCATCAGCAACAATTGCTAAGTAAGCATGAGCAAACGATTCCTGTATTGCAGCAAAAACTGCAACAGTTAGCTAATGCCGATATTGCACAAGAGATTCTAGAACAGCAAACTAAATTAAGCCGTTTAAATAAGCAAACACTTGCTGAACAATCAGTTAAGCAGCAGCTTGATCTGCATTTAGTTGACGCTGAAAAAAATCTATTACAGGCACAAAATGGCTATCATCATATAAAAGATGCGCTTGCTAGTGCCAAGGCGCGACTGCAATTAATTAATGAGTGGTTAGATAACCAAGTTGGCGATGCCGACAGTCAGCAGTTATGGCAAGTGATTAAAGTTACCCCCTGGTTATGAAAAAGCCGTTGATGTATTGCTACAATCTGTGAGCAAGGCTACAGTGCTGACAGCAGAAAATATGGCTGCCGATACAAATAATATCAATGGATTTATGCTATTAGGTGATACTTTTTCACATATGGCATTAACCAGCCCAGTGAATCTTGCACCTTGGTTAGAGCAGGTTATTTTTGTTGACACGCTGGTCGAGGCCAAAGCGAGAATAGCCAGTTTATCAGCCTCATCGGTTATCGTATCAAAAGAAGGTTATTTAGTCGGTCACGGCTTTGTATTAGCGCAGTCTAGTCATCAGTCTGTTATGAGTTTAGTTGCCGAGCAACAAAGCTTAATTGAAAGTGTGGCAGCGCTTGAGGTACAAAGTACCGCCGCATTGCAGCAGCAAACCGCTCAAGTGACTCAATTGGCAGAGGTGAATGTTCAATTGGGACAGCACCAGCAAACCTTGCAACAACTGTTGGTAGCACAAACTCAAGCGCAGTCTAGGTATGAGGGATTAGTTGAACAGCAACATAATCGTCAAATTACCCTGCAGCAATTAGAGCAAGAATTACACTTGGCCAAGGATCATCAACAGCAACAATTGGTTGAGGCAGAAGCATTATCAATTAACGTTGAATCTTTAGAGGCACAAACTCATCAATGTCAGTTGCAGCTGGATAGCGCGCAACAAGCATTTGAGCAAGCCAGTGTGCAGTTACGCGACTTGAAAACTCAGCGTGCGGAGCTGGAAAGAAACAAGGCTAATACCAACCAAACCTTGCAGAAAATTAACACTCAAGTGGCAGTTAGTCGTCAGCAATTAACCCAGCAGGGTGAAAAAATAGATGAGTTATCAGAACGTTATGAGGTTATTGAACAGCATAGTCAGGTAAAGCAAACGTCACTAGAACAGGTAGCGCGGGATACTATTAAGTTACAGCTAGAGCAGCAGCTTGATATTCAGCAGCACAATCAGATTAAGCTTAATGATAACCGTCAACAGCAAGCTGATTTGCAACAAAGCTTAGATGCATCACTAATGATGCAAAAACAACAGCTTGTCACACTACAAAGCTTGACTCAAAAAATAAGCGCGTTAAAGTTACGTCGTGAGGGCATAAAAGGTCAAGCGGATGTGCAATTGCAGGTTTTGCAGGAAGAGCATATCAACCTACAAAGTGCGCTAGCCAATATTACTGATGATTTTGATATAAAAGCCTGTTCAAAAGCATTAGAAACAGTCCGTGACCAGATTAATGGATTAGGGGCGATCAATCTGGCGGCAATTGAAGAATATGATACCCAAAGTGAACGCAAACAATATTTAGACAGTCAAGATAGTGATTTAAATCAAGGTTTAATGACACTGGAAGATGCTATTCGTAAAATTGATAAAGAAACTCGAACACGATTTAAAGCGACTTTTGACTCGGTAAACAATGGCTTAATGCAATTGTTCCCTAAGGTTTTTGGGGGTGGTAAAGCATACCTGGCACTGACCGATGATGACTTACTCGAAACTGGCGTTACCATCATGGCGCAGCCTCCGGGCAAAAAGAATAGTACCATTCACTTACTTAGTGGTGGAGAAAAAGCGTTAACCGCTTTATCATTAGTATTTGCCATATTTAGATTGAATCCAGCACCATTTTGTATGCTGGATGAAGTAGATGCACCTTTGGACGACGCTAACGTAGAACGATTTTGTCGTTTACTGCAAGAGATGTCGCAAAGTGTGCAATTTGTATATATCAGCCACAATAAAATAACCATGGAAATGGCTGACCAACTCATTGGTGTCACTATGCATGAACCGGGTGTTTCACGTATAGTCGCGGTAGATATAGAAGCCGCAGTAGCGCTTGCTGACGCAATATAAATAGGAATCAAGTATACAATGGAAGATTTACAGCTAGTGTTGTTAGTTTTAGGTGCAATTGCAATTATTGCAGTTCTTGTGCACGGTTTTTGGTCGATTAGAAAACAGCAACCCAAGTCGATGAAAGAAAGCCCTATGGCAAACTTTTATAAAGAACAAGCTGATCGACGCGATTTAACGGGTTTTGATAATGACGGTATTGGCAGTGTTCGGGTGCGAAAATCAACAGAGGTTGACCCACCAGTGCTTAAATCTGCTTTTAATAAAACCAGTTCGGTATTTAAAGCCGCGCAGGACAAAGTAATTAAACCTGTTGAGATGGGCTTGTATAAAGCGGCTGAAAAAGCTCAACAACAAATATCAACGAGTCAGCAATCATCAATAGATAAAAAACAACAGCCATTAAATACGGCTAATAAAGATGTCGACAACAGAGAGCGTAACACTAAAGATCTCGAAGAAATAAAGCTGCCTACTTATGCCGAATCTAAAGAACAGTTGTTACAAAACAAACCCGATAAACAACCGGTGCAGCCAGCAGTTGCAGAAGCGGCTGTCGATGTTGTTGACACAAAACCTGAACAACCACTCGCAGATCCAACCGATGTATTAGTATTGCATCTTGTAGCTAAACCCGGTGAGCTATTACAAGGTGCTGAATTATTACCCGCGCTATTGTCATTGAATTTCAAATTTGGTGATATGGAAATATTCCACCGTCACATTGATAATGCCGGAACAGGTAAGGTACTGTTCTCGTTAGCTAACATGGTAAAACCTGGGGTGTTTGATCCTGATAATATGGAGCAATTTGTGACCGAAGGTGTGGTGCTGTTTATGACCTTACCTTGTTATGGTGACCCTAAAATGAACTTTACCATTATGCTTAATTCCGCCATGCAATTGGCCGAAGACTTAGACGCCGAATTGTTAGATGGTAAGCGTCAACCTTGGAATGACGCTGCTAAAGAAGATTATAAGCGCCGCATCGCAATCGCTTAATATCGAATTATTATTTGTTGTTTATTAGTATTATAAGGCCGCGAATGCGGCCTTATTTATTGTATTACGGATTAATATCATGCAAGAAATTCAAACTGAAATCGCCCAGTTATCTCAAGCCTTAAACCAACACAATATCCATTACTATGTTGATGATGCTCCAACCATACCTGATGCAGAATACGACCGTTTAATGCAGCGTTTGATTCAACTTGAGCGAGAATACCCACAGTTTAAATCTGCCGAATCTCCCAGCCAGCGAGTGGGTGGTTTAGCGTTAGCGAAGTTTGAACAAATTACTCATTTAAAACCAATGCTAAGTTTGGATAATGCCTTTGAACAATCAGATTTTGAAGCCTTTAACAAACGTATTACCGACAAGGTTGGGCGCCTAGAATACGTCTGTGAACCTAAGCTAGATGGTTTAGCTGTGTCTATTACCTATCGTCATGGGGTACTTGAACGCGCCGCAACTCGCGGTGATGGCTCAGTAGGCGAGGATATTACTGAAAATGTGCGCACCATAAAATCCATTCCATTAAAACTGCGCGGTGAAGGTTACCCTGAATTAGTTGAAGTACGCGGTGAAGTGTTTATGCCCAAAGCCGCCTTTGATGCGTTAAATCAACGTCAAATGGCGAAAGATGAAAAAGCCTTTGTAAACCCACGTAATGCCGCCGCGGGCAGTTTGCGCCAGCTTGACAGTAAAATAACAGCGTCCAGAGCGCTGGGGTTTTATGCTTACGCATTAGGTGTCGTGGAAGGCGAGTCACAACCCATGGCACAAAGCCATCATGGTCAGTTAATGCAACTTAAAATTTGGGGTTTGCCGGTTAGCGCTGAAGTTAAAGTGTGTGATGATTTAGCTAAAGTGTATGCCTATTACCAGGATATTTTGACCCGTAGAAGTGCGCTAGCGTATGAAATCGATGGCGTGGTCATTAAAGTTAATGCAATCCAACAACAACTTAATTTAGGATTTGTGGCTAAAGCACCACGTTGGGCCATAGCCTATAAATTCCCCGCTCAGGAAGAAATGACAGTACTTGAGGCGGTCGATTTTCAAGTGGGCCGTACAGGGGCAATTACTCCGGTTGCTCGCTTGCAACCTGTTTTTGTTGGTGGTGTTACCGTGTCTAATGCCACATTACACAATGCTGATGAAATAGCGCGCCTAGGGGTGAAAATTGGCGATACGGTTATTATTCGACGCGCAGGAGACGTGATCCCTAAAGTGGTCGCAGTGGTATTGGAACTGCGTCCTGACAGCGCCACAGACATTGTTTTCCCGTTATGCTGCCCAATATGTCAAAGCGATGTTGAACGTATTGAGGGTGAGGCTGTTACTCGTTGTACCGGAGGATTATTTTGTGAAGCACAACGCAAAGAAGCGATTAAGCATTTTGCCTCCCGTAAAGCATTAAATATTGATGGTATGGGTGATAAAGTTGTCGAGCAGCTGATTGATAAAGAACTGGTAAAAAGCCCAGCTGATCTATTTGGTTTATCGGCGTCAGCGATAACTATGCTTGACCGCATGGCAATGAAATCTGCCACTAAATTAGTCGCCGCCATTAAAGATGCTAAAACAACTACCTTAGCGCGTTTTTTATATAGCTTAGGTATTCGAGAAGTCGGTGAGGCAACCGCAGCAAACTTAGCGGCTCATTTTAAAACACTTGAGGCGATCCGTATGGCTTCAATTGAACAGCTTTTAGAGGTGGATGATGTTGGTCAAATTGTTGCCCAACATATTAGCCATTTCTTTGCCCAAGAGCATAATTTAGCAGTGGTCAGTAAACTGCTTGAAAGCGGGATTAACTGGCCGTCCATTGAGCAAACAGATGAAAGTGATTTAAGTTTAAAAGGTCAAACCTGGGTGTTAACTGGTACGTTAACCCAATTGAATCGCAACGATGCTAAAGCACAGTTACAGGCGTTGGGTGCCAAAGTTGCCGGTAGTGTGTCAAAAAATACTGATTGTTTAGTTGCTGGAGAAGCTGCGGGTTCTAAACTCGCTAAAGCACAAGAGTTAGGGATAAAAGTAATTGATGAAAATAGTTTAATTGCTATTTTACAGGCTTAATATGAATTATATAGCGGATTACTTTACTGATTTTTTTGGTAAAAAAGGTCATTTTGTAGTATGAACTTTAGCAACATTACCTGGCTAGATGATAAAGGCCATATAAAGCCCCCTTACTTTTTGTATATTATTTTGGTGTTTTTAGCCCGTGGTTGGTGCGTTTTTATTGCTTCTTTAACGCAGTTTAATGATCAGTCAGGCCTAGTAAGATTATTCTACCCACATAAACAAGATTTCATTTTGGCATTATGTGCAGGGTTAGGCGCGGTATTTTTGTATGGACTGATTATTGCTGAGCGAAAACGGCAATGGCAGAGGTTTATCCCTTGGTTTAAGCGTGGCAAAGCTATATTGTGGCTGTTAGTGATGCTTGATGCTGGCATGTTGATGCAACGATTATTACATGCTGATTTTCTATTTAGTTTGACCTATGCGCTTGATGCTTTATTTTTATTTTGGACCAGTATCTACCTGTTAAAATCGAAACGCTTACATCATTATTTTAACGACTGGCATATCATTGATGATCAAGAGGATGAACAAGATGGTAAAAAAGCAACTTAAACTCAATATTCATTCTATAGTGTAAGTATTCGAACTGTATTTTGCTCGATGGCTTTGACCATAATAATAATTCAGTATGGAAGGCACATTCATTGGCTAAACAAGAACCTATCCAAATACCCTTGTCTGAACTCATGTTAGGGCTGACTATTAAGCTGCCGTTACCGTGGACACAAAACCCTTTCTTTATTAATAAAATTAAGCTTGAACAACAAGCTCAAATCGAAATGATTAAAGAACTGGATATAGATTTTGTATACGTATTGGCCGGCCATGACTTGCTGCCCGCTGTTAGTGAAGTAGAAGAAGTACAAGAAAAAGTAGAAGAGGAGGTAGTTGAAGTTGATTATAAAGCGCTAGCCAAAAAGTCGATGCGTATTGGGCAAAAACGATTTATTAAAGCGATTAATGATAGCCATAATATATTTGGTCAAGTGGTCAGTGATCCTGAAGGCATGTACCGTGAATCAGCCACTTTAGTTGAAGATTTATTAGCACACTTGCTTGAAAGTGAAACTGTGTATTTGTCCTTGGTTGATCACGGCACAAAAGAAACCAGCCTGACTTCCCATGGTATTTCAATTGCCGTGCTGTCGATGGCGATTGCGCATTTAAATAACATGGATAAGTCAAAATTAAGGGATATTGCTTTAGGCAGTGTATTACATGATATAGGTAAGCTTAAAGTACCAGATGCTATTCGGCGCAAGCATGGTGATTTAACGCCTCACGAAGTTAACTTCATGAAAACCCACCCTAATTTAGGGTATGATCTAGTGAGTCGTTGTGGGCTATTTCCTGAAGCTGTGCTGGATATTATTTTACATCACCACGAGTTTATAGATGGATCAGGCTATCCAAATCATCTTACTGAGAAAAGCATTGCCGAAACTACGCAAATTGTTGCTTTGGCCAATGATTATCAAATGCTAATGCATCAGTACTATTCACCTCAGCTAGCGTTAGGCATATTGTTTAAGCAGCGCGCCGGTCAACATTCAGCACATTTAGTGTCACTATTGGTCAAAGTGTTGGGTATTTACCCCCTGGTACATTAGTTAAATTGTCTGATGATCAAGTCGCTAAGGTGATGATGACCACCCGTGAAGTTAAAAAGCCCCATGTTTGGTCGTGTAATATTAGTGGTGGCAATCCCAGCTTTCGTTTTTTAATTGACGGCGAAGTGGAAATTGTTGAAGTCATCAAAAAAGACAGTTTAAGTGATGGCGCGATAAAAACCTTACAAGCAGATAATCTTATTAATTTTTATTTTAATCACTTTTCCTACTAAGGTATTTTATGGCTTCAATTACCATCATTGGTTGTGGCTGGTTTGGCTTTCCATTGGCTCAATCACTTATAACGCAAGGGCACCAGGTTAAAGCGAATAAACGCAAACAATCAGATTTAATTGCCTTATCACAAGCTGGCATAGCGGCATATCAATTAGATCTTAGCGCTGAAATCGATTTAACGTCAACTAGCGAGTTACTTGATAGTGATATGCTTGTGGTTAATATTCCACCAGGTCTTAGGCGTGGTGAAACAGATTACATGGCCAATCTTAATGCGCTAAAGTCAGTTATAGGGGATAAACAATACCAACGAGTTATTTTTATCAGTACTTCAGGAGTTTACCCCAATGAAGATAACATGATGACTGAACAAGACGCCGCATCGCATAATTCAGTTAGTGATGTTTTGTTACAAGCTGAATCACTTTTTTCCTGTATGAGCAATGCTTGCATAGTGCGATTTTCAGGGCTGGTAGGACCCAAAAGACATCCAGGACGTTTTTTGGCTGGCAAAGATAATGTTAGTGGTGGCAATGCAGCGGTTAATTTGGTTCATCTTGATGATTGTGTCGCAGCAGTAAGCCTTATTCTTAATTCAGCTACAGTAGGTGCTGTTTATAATCTGTGCGCGCCAGACCATCCGACAAAGCACGCTTTTTATACTCAGGCTGCGCTTCATGCGGGAATGAGTGTACCAACATTTAATCAACAAATTGCACCAAGTAAAGTAATCGATGGTAACCTTATTTGTCAGCAGCTTGGCTTTACTTATCAGCAGCCGTATCTGTTAAAAATGCTTGATGCTTGCTAGGCCGCCATAGGGTATAATTTTCGTTTGATCTTATGAATTAGATAATCAAGGTGAAATCCCCATGGTAGATTTTCCATTATTACCTGGCGATGAGTTCGTTGAACTTTATAAAGTGCTCAAAGTACAAGGTTTAGTGAACGGCGGTGGTGAGGCAAAACATGTTATCACTGAAGGTCAAGTTACCGTTAATGGTGATGTTGACACCCGCAAACGTAAAAAATGTGTCGTTGATGATGTAATTTCATTCAACGGTCAAATGATTAAAATAGTGCCAACTGTTTAAGGAATATTCCATGCAATTCCCTGATGATGATAATGGACAAATGCTGGCTGCAATGGCTGAGTCTGGTATTGATCTAACCCTTGAGTTAGAAGTTGATTTCTTCCTTGTTTTTGAAGACAAACGTGATGCTGAATCAGCGCTTGAGGCGTTAAGCCAACAAGATGAAGAAGGTGAGTTAGAACTTAATTTTGATGAAGATACCAGTAAGTGGGAAGTCATTATCTGTACCAATATGGTGCCTGAGTATGATGCATTAGTGGCTAAAGAAATCCAATTAAATGACTTTGCTAAAGAGTTTGATGGCGTTTCAGATGGTTGGGGCGTAATGCAGCATCAAGATGGTGACGGTGATTTTGCCGATGACGATCATGTTCATGATGAGCATTGTCATCACTAAGACTGCATCCATATTTGTCAGTATAAGCGGTAGTTAGTTTAGATATAACTAACGATTAGAAACCACCTTAAATAGGTGGTTTTTTTATACCCGATGAAATGAACAAACTGCGACAGCACAAGGTTTTATTAATTGGTATGAGTCGCATTAAGCTTGTAAATAATGTGAACAATATCCATCGGAACTGTGTTTGCCTAATAGCCAATATCACTTGTTATTAAGGTTATTGTATTTTCTTGCCTTGATACTTTGTAATTCTGTTTTAAAGCGGGTTTAATACTGCCCTTCGTTAACATATTAATGAGTGATCTATGTTTGAATTAACCTTACAACTCGGGCTTATTCTTTTTGCCGTCGCAATGCTTGCTGGTTTTATTGATTCTATTGCCGGAGGCGGAGGGTTAATTACCATTCCAGCGTTAATGTGGGTGGGTTTACCTCCCGCAGCGGCACTCGGAACCAATAAGCTACAGGCCTGTGGTGGGAGTTTTTTTGCTAGCTTATATTTTATTCGTAAAGGTATGGTTGATCTAAAGGCCATCAAACTTTCATTAATATGCGCTTTTTTAGGCGCCGCAGCAGGCACCATTTTAGTTCAAATGATTGATGTTGAGGTGTTACAACTGGTACTGCCATTCTTAATTTTAGCCATTGGCTGTTATTTTTTATTCTCGAAAAAAATCGCCGAAGATGATCGTCATCAAGTGCTCACCCCAACTGTGTTTGCTTTTACGGCTGCGTTGAGCGTCGGTTTTTATGATGGTTTTTTTGGCCCAGGCACTGGAAGCTTTTTTGCACTGGCTTTTGTGTCATTAATGGGCTTTGGTTTAGCTAAAGCGACAGCACATGCGAAAGTACTGAATTTTTCAACCAATATTGCATCGTTAATATTTTTTGTCATTGGTGGGCAGGTTGTTGTGGTACTTGGCCTTATTATGTTGGTCGGCCAAGCTATAGGTGCCACCTTAGGTTCAAGGTTGGTGGTGACTAAAGGCGTGAAAATCATTAAACCCTTAGTTGTCGTTATGTCTTTTGCAATGAGTATAAAACTGCTGTGGTCGCAATATATGTAACTTCATATGTGATTTGTAACATCCGCATCCAGTACTTATTTCAATGAGTCGTATTGAAACCGAATTAGATTAAAGGTCATTATGCGCATTATTCATACTTCAGATTGGCATTTAGGCCAGCATTTTTTTGGCAAAAACCGTGCAGCAGAACATCAAGCTTTTATGACTTGGTTACTGGAGCAAATAGCACTACATCAAGTGGACGCCTTAATTATTGCCGGTGATATTTTTGATACTGGCACGCCGCCAAGTTATGCCCGAACCCTGTACAATCAATTTATTGTTCAGATGCAGCAATCTGGCTGTCAGTTGATTATTTTGGGGGGGAATCATGACTCTGTATCAATGCTTGGCGAGTCGAAAGAACTGCTCGCATGCCTCAATTCCTTAGTGATCCCAGGCGCATTATCTTCGCCTGAAGAACATGTTTTTGTGATTAACAATCGTCAAGGTCTGCCGGGCGCCATTATGTGTGGTTTGCCTTTTTTGCGTCCTAGAGAGTTAATTCAAAGCCAAGTAGATGAAAGCGCCAAAGATAAACAATTAAAACTTGGCAATGCCATCGCCCAATATTATCAAGCAAGCTTTGCGCAAGCACTGTGTTTGCAGGCGCAGCATAAAGAGGCGACAAATGAAAATTTACCGATTATCGCCACCGGCCATCTTACTACTGTTGGTGCCAGTACGTCTGAATCGGTGCGGGAGATTTATATCGGCAGTTTAGATGCTTTTAATGCCAATTTATTTCCCCCTGCGGACTACATAGCACTGGGCCATATTCATCGCTCGCAAAAAGTGGCTAAAACAGAGCACATTCGTTATTCAGGCTCGCCATTAGCATTGAGCTTTGACGAGTTAACTAAAGATAATCTAGCCAATAAAAGTGTGTTTTTAGTCCAGTTTCAAGCTCAATCCCCGCTACAGGTTGATGCACTTCATATTCCTATGTTCCAGCCTATGCAGTTTATCCGTGGCAATCTTGCTCACATTCAACAACAAATAGCCTCATTTAGTGACAGTGATGGCGATAACGTTTCTAGCGATTCTGATGTTTCAGGGCCATTAAAACAAACTTGGCTAAGTATCGAAGTCACCGAGCAAGATTACTTGTCTGACTTACAGTCAAGAATTGTTGATATGACTCAACATAAAGCCGTTGAAGTGCTGCAACTTAAACGTGCTCGCGCTAACCGTAAAGCAGCGATGCAAATTAGTCAAAATGAAACCCTGTCAGAATTATCTGTAAAAGAGGTATTTCAACGTCGGTTAATGCAGGAGCAGTTTGACGATCAAGCCGCGAAACAGCGAATTATTAAAAAGTTTGATCAGATACACCAAATGGTTGAGTTAGCCCAGCAAGGGGAAAATCAATAATGAAAATTTTAACGTTGCGATTTAAGAACATCAATTCACTTAAAAATGAGTGGAAGATTGATTTTACCGCCAGCCCATTTGCTGAAAACGGTTTATTTGCCATTATTGGCCCAACGGGGTCGGGAAAAACCACCATTTTAGATGCTATTTGTTTAGCGCTGTATCATCGAACTCCGCGCTTGGCGGTGATCTCAAAGTCAACCAATGAGCTGATGACTCGCGGCACCAGTGAATGTTTAGCTGAAGTTGAATTTGAGGTAAAAGGTGTGGGCTATCGGGCTTTTTGGAGCCAGCGCCGTGCTCGAGATAATGTCGATGGTAATTTACAAGATGCTCAGGTCGAGTTAGCCAAAATAGCTGACGGTAAAATAATTGCCAGTCAAATAAAATTAAAATCAGATGCTATTGAAAAAATCACCGGTTTAGATTTTGCTCGTTTCACTAAATCTATGATGTTATCTCAGGGCGAGTTTGCGGCATTTTTAAACGCCGATGCTAACGTTAGGGCTGAGTTACTTGAAGAGTTAACAGGAACCGAAATTTATGGCCAGATATCTGAGCGAGTGCATCAGGAGTTTAGCCAATCTAAGCAGCAATTACAGTTGCTTGAAGGTCAAATTAACCATGTTCAGGTATTAAGTGACGAACAAGTTGTTGAAAATGAAGCATTACAGCATGCATTAACCAGCGAGTTGACGGTATTGCATGGGAAAATTGAACATAAAAATGTGTTTTTGCAGTGGCATAAACAACTGACGCAATCCACCCAACACCATTTAGTCTGTCAACAAGCATTTGAGCAAGCAAAACAAGCAATTAATGAGCAACAAAGTGCATTGCAAAAACTAGCCAATAGTGAGCCTGCACAGCAGCTTAAACCGATATTTGAACAACAAGCTCAATTGGCTAAAAAACTGACTGATTTAACCGTGCAAATTGACAGTATTGGTCAGCAGTTGCAACAATCAAGTATTAAAGTTGCCCAGAATGAACAGGCTTATAGGGGTCAACAAATAGCAGTCGATGCGGTTAAAACCTTACACAAACAATTGTTGCTATTAATTGACCAGCAAATAATACCGTTAGATCATGATATTAAAGTGCTAAAACAGCAGATTGAGCGTGAACAGCAAATAATCGTCAAACAACAGCAGGATAGCCAGGCTGTTAGTAAATGCCTTGCCGATAGTCAAAACGGCATCGCGAACATTAATCAGAAACAGCATCATTTAACCGCTCTAGTGAGTCAGTTCCACCAGGGACAGGTTATAGGCCAACATATAGCATCCTGGAAAACCCAACATCAGCAATGGTTGTCTCAAGCTAAAAATCAACAGGAATATCGCGCCGAGATTGATGTACATAGTCACGCATCGGCTATGCTGCAACAGAAAATAGAGAAAGTACAAAAAACTCTTGCTGCCAATAGTGAACAAGTTGCCCTTTTGAATGGCGAACAACAAAACCTACGAGCTCGTATAAGCCAGTTGTTAGCGGGTAGAGCCGAAAGCGACTTGCAAAATGAATATCAACAGGTATTAGAACAGCAAAGTTTACGTGAGAAACTGGCACAACTTGTCCATGACTATGTCCAGGGGCGTCAAGCTTTAACTGATGGGCAGCAGGCTATTCATCAGCGCCAACTTGAAATAGCCGAAAAAGACAAGATGCTTACCCAAATACGGGGGCAGTGGAGCGATAAAAACCTGCAACTAAAAGATGTGCAGCAACTGCTCAAGCAAGAGTTACGCATTGCGGATTTAACCAGTGAACGGGCAAAACTGATTGAGGGGGAGCCATGTGCATTATGTGGCTCCACCGAGCACCCTTTAGTTTCCTCATATCAAGCGTTGGACTTATCGCACACAGAGCGTCGAGAAGCTGCACTGCTTGAAGAACTTGAACAATTAAAAAGGCAAGGTGAGCAGTACAAACAAGCGCTGGCTGAGTTGACTTATATGCAACAAAACCAACAAACCGCAGTGCAAGAGTGGCAAGGGAAACTGCAGCAATACCAGCAGCAAGCAATTGATTACTGTCAGGCGCTAGGCGTGAGTTTTGATTTGAATGATACTCAAAGCCAGCAAGCTATTGCTGATTATATTACTACTGTGGATGAACATAAAAAGCAGCTGTCAGATGTGATATTACAGCTTAAAACACTTAACGACTCAACCCGCCAATTGAATGAGCACCAAGCTCAACTGGAACAGATACAACACGCTGAAAATAGTCAGTTACAGTTGGCACAGCTTGAGCTGAAAACAGCTTTACAGTTAATCGATAAGCACACTCATCAAATTAACTTAATTGAGTTGAGCTTAAGCGAGACAAAACAGCAGTTAACCCAGCACATCAGCCAGTGTGATTTAACCTTGCCTGATTGGGCAGATGTTGCTTCATGGTTACACTCACTTGAGGCCGATATCTATCAATGGCTAGAGGCTCATAAAATGCTGGAGAACAACCGCCAGCAATTGGCATTATTGGCACAGGAGTCACAGCAATATCAGCAACAAGTCACTCAAATGACTGAGCAGATTACGCTTGCTCAAGTGGCCTTAAGTCAAACCCAAGATGATTTACAATTAAAGCTGCAGCAAAGAGCCGATTTATTTGCCGATAAGCAAGTCGATGAAGTCAAGCACCAAAGCGAGCATGATCTGATGCAGCAAGAAAGCAATTTGCAGGAAAAGTTTATTCAACTGCAAGATAGCAAGACTCAAACACACACCTTGGCAACTCAAAAGCAGGGATTAAGCCGTCAGTTTGAGTTAGAGAGTCAAGATCACCAACAGCTTGCTGAGCGTTGGCGGCAGGCATTAATGGCCAGTCCATTTGAAAATGAAGATGCTTATCATCAGGCATTGTTAGCACCAGAGGAACATCAAAGATTAACACTATTAAAACGCCAGCTTGATAATCAATTACAAGAGTCGCAGGTGTTGTTCACTCAAGCCGCTAAAAATATGCATGACTTACACCAGCTAGGCGTGTCGGATGGTTTTGATGTGTTGCAAATAGATGAGGTCACTTTAGAGCAGCAAACGCTACTAGAACGGCAGCACCTTCAGCAACAAGCATTATGGCAGAGCCAGCATGCCTTAAAACAAGATCTTGAGTTAAAAGCTCAACAGCAAACCTTGCTAAATCAATTTATGCTTGCCAAGCAAGATTATGATGACATTGCCTATTTACATTCATTGATTGGCTCGCAAAAGGGCGATAAATTCCGCCGTTTTGCGCAAGGTTTAACACTCGACCATTTGGTCGCCTTGGCCAATAGACAATTAGATAGATTACATGGTCGTTATCAACTTGAACGTAAAGATAGCGAAGCATTAGAATTGCAAGTACTCGATACATGGCAAGGCGATGCCATTAGAGATACGCGAACCTTGTCAGGGGGCGAAAGTTTCTTAGTCAGTTTGGCCTTAGCACTGGCGTTGTCCGATTTAGTTAGCCATAAAACCAGCATTGACTCGTTATTTCTTGATGAAGGATTTGGTACTTTAGACAGTCAAACATTAGATATTGCGTTAGATGCGTTAGATAACTTAAATGCATCAGGCAAAATGATCGGTGTGATTAGTCATATAGAAGCGATGAAAGAACGCATAGCGGTACAAATTAAAGTCAATAAAATGAATGGACTTGGTGTAAGTAAACTACAAAGTCAGTTTGCAATAGCTTGAAACAATTCAGAGCTTGATCTGACTCAAGCTCCTACTAAGAGTGTAATCTAGCGCAAAAAATATATTAAATCTGCTCAATATATATTTGTAATATGACAAATATTTGATATAACAGTGCACACGAAATTTATCCTTGCTTGAAAATGCAGCACTTGATGCAAGTAAGTGAAAAGTGTTTAAATCATTATTATTTATTTAACACATTGATAACACGCGATTAAAATTTACGATAAAAGTAAAAATATTAATAACGACAAATAATAACTAAAAACTTTTGGGTGGATTAAAAATTGCTAACGAGTAAATTTATGGGCTTCGAAAAGCCATCAGCAAGTTTATCAAACTTGCCAAACTTGCATAAGAGAGTGTTACTGGCGAGTGTTTTTATTGTAGGAGCGGCTTTATTATGGCCAACACAGCAAGAATTTTCATCTCAACGAATTCCTGTCACATTAGATCTTGAAGCACTTATTCCACATATTAACCAACCTATGAGATCAGGTAAGGTTTTTGAAGAACCGACTCCAATTCTTGAACATGTGATTACTAATGGCGATACCTTAAGTAAATTGTTTGAGATGGCAGGTATTGACCAAAAAACCATGTACAAAGTACTTGAGGCTGATTTAGACGTATTAGCATTAGATACTTTAATGCCGGGTAACCGTATCCAATTTTGGGATGATGGCCAAGGTAATCTAGCCAAGATGGAGTTGTACTTTAATCCTGCTCATCAAGTCGTTTTCAGCCGTTACGAAGATGGTACATACGAAGTCAAAGACATCAATCTTGAAGGGATTTGGCAAAATAGAATTGTCGGTGGTGAAATTAATGGCTCGTTTTATGTGTCGGCCAAAGCGGCTGGCTTAAGTGCTGCTGAAATTGCTAAAGTAGAGAATTTATTAAAAAGTAAATTAAACTTTTCGCGTGAATTACGTGCAGGAGATAGATTTTCAGTATTAATGAATGATCAATTTATTGCAGGGGAAACCACTGGTAATAGCAATCTAGAAGGCATACAAATTCATACCGGTCGTCGTGATATTACCGCGTTTCAACATTTAGATGGTAATTATTATGACGAAAAAGGCCAAAGTTTAGCGCCGGCCTTTCAGCGTGTTCCGTTGAGCAAAAATTACCGTATGACCTCACGCTTCAACCCTACACGTAAGCATCCTATTACCGGTCGAGTGCGACCACATAATGGTACAGACTATGCGACACCAGTTGGTACGCCTGTACTTGCACCAGGTGAAGGTGTTGTTACTTTAGTGGCTAATCATGCGTTTGCAGGCAAATATATCGTTATAGAACATGACAACAAAGTGCGCACTCGATATTTACATCTATCGGCTTTCAAGGTTAAAAAAGGCCAACGAGTTAAGCGAGGTCAGGTCATTGCCTTGTCAGGTAACACTGGGGCATCTACAGGGCCACATTTACACTATGAATTTCATGTGAAAGGTCGTCCAGTTGACTCGATGAAAGCTAATATTGCAGAAGCAAAAGTATTACCGAAGAAAGATTTATCTGAGTTTCAGTCAATTGTTCGCAGTCGTAAAATGATGATGGAACTCGGTTAACTTACTTAAGATCAAGTCAGCCTTACTTAATTAAAAACTGCAGCCAAATGGCTGCAGTTTTGTTTTACATAACCAATCATCATGACGTCATATCTCATTTACGTGATAAGGAAAACGGATGAATCTCAATCAAGTGACCTTACCCGTTATTAATATGCAAGATGCTGTCAGTTTTTACCAAACCTTGGGGTTTAGACTGATTGTTGATACACCTCATTACGCTCGCTTTTCATGTCCGATGGGAGAGAGCACATTTTCATTGTCACTTGAATCAGAATCCGGTATGAAAGGCGTGGTGATTTACTTTGAACATCCTCAACTTGATACCTGGGTAGATGAACTTGTGGTTAAAGGAATCGTTTTTGCTCAAATGCCCACCGATGAGCGATACCTATGGCGGGAGGCGATAGTATTTGATCCTAGTGGTAATAAAATAAAACTTTATTGGGCTGGTGACAGTCGTTTAAATCCTCCCTGGAAAGTGAGTGATTGAGATGAACCTGCTACTTAAGTGATAGCGGTTGTTTTACTTATTGCCAATCTCTAAAATGTTGCGCAGATAATTATTTAACTGTCCGTTTACCAATGTTTGGATAGTATTCTTTAAAGGAACGTTTGAATATGACCCGCTTTTTCAAACAAAAACTCACATTGAGTATGTTAGTTTTTGCTTTATGCCCTGGTTTAATTCGCTCTGCCGCTTTTGCACAAGGTCAATCTGAATCACCCCCTGGAACTGAATTTACCCCCATGCAGGTAAATGTGCCTGTTGGTGATAAATATGATTGGTTGCAGTTAAGTAGTAATGAATTACTTAAGGGGAAAATTAAAAACCTCTATGGTAATAAGCTAGAGTTTAAAAGTTCTCAGCTTAATACGCTCGTTGTAGACTGGGAGGATGTTATTGTATTACAAAGCCGTGGCGCGGTAAGTATTGGTTTTACAAATTTAACCACTCGCACAGGGCGTTTGCTGATCCAAAACGGTAAAGGTTATCTTGATGGCATAGCATTTAATGTTAATGACATTATGACGATTATTGCCGGTGAACAACATGAAGCTAATTACTGGTCGAGTACTGTGTCGTTGGGAGCTAACCTGCGGTCAGGCAATAATGAACAAATTGATTATTCAGCCAAAGCAAGAATGAGCCGCAGAACCACAGAGTCACGTTTTAGAACCGATTACCTGGGGAATTACAGTAAATCTGCTGGTGAAAATACTACTAATAATCACCGTGCAACCAGTTATTTCGATTGGTTTTTATCGAACCAGTTTTTCTTAAGACCTGTGTTTATTGAATATTACACCGATCCCTTTATGAATATTTCATCGCGTATCACTGTTGGTTCGGGTGTGGGTTATAGCATTATTGATACGGCTAAAACAGAGTGGAACATCAGTGGTGGTCCAGCTTATACCATTACCCACTTTGAACAGGTTGAATTAGGTGAGGATGATAATGAAAGTAGCGCCGCTTTGGTTGTTGACAGCACTTTTACCACAGAGCTAAGCGATTCAATTGATTTTAATGCGGATTATCGAATGCAGTTGGGTAACCAAAGCTCTGGTGGTTATACCCACCATACTGTTGCGGGTATTGTAGTTGAGTTAACCGATATATTTGATCTTGATCTGTCATTAGTTTGGGATAGAACCAATAGCCCTAAAGCCGAAACTGATGGTCAGACTCCTGAAAAAGATGACTTTCAGCTCATTATCGGCTTTGGTGTAGACATTTAAGGTTTGTACAGGTTACCGCTGATAACGCCTTAGTCGTAGGGCGTTTGTCCCACTTCTTCGGCAACCAGCCACACACGCATATCAAACTCTAGCTGATGATAATCAGCTAGCATAAAAGTACATAACTGATAAAAGGCTTTGTTATGTTCTTTTTCGCGTAAATGGGCCAATTCATGAACCACAACCATCTGCAATAATTCAAATGGCGTGTGTTTTAAGCGAGATGAAATACGAATTTCATTTTTTGCTTTCACCTTATGTCCTTGGCGACGATTAACGTAAGAATGAAGTCCAAGTGCATGATGACTTAGGTTAATTTTCTCGTCAAAAATGACTTTCGATAGGGGATCTGACTGGCGCATATGGGTATTTTTCAACGCTATTGCCATGTCATATAATGCTTTGTCGGTACGAATATCGTGCTTTTTAGGGTAGCGACTTAAAAAATGCTCACCGAGTTTATTGTCCTCAACTAATTCAGCAATTTGGCTGATAATGTGAGGGTCATAACCAGATAAATAACGCAGTGGACTACGCTCACTGTGTTGCAGTTTAATGTCAACGCTGGTAATAAGTGTGCTGGTGTCTATTTTAGGCTTTAATGCTTGGCTGGTAGACTTTAATGGCATTTTAGGTGGCGCGGTAGGTTTTTTTGATTTAGAGGTTGTCATAAGTGTTGTTAAGCGCTGCTATAGCGTTATCTCCATTAAGTGTGATGACAGATAACGCTAAAAGCTCAGCTCTAAAGGGTTAACTCTGAATTAAATTTTACCAAATATTAATCGGTTATGGTGTACATAAGCGACATCAAAGGCATTTAGCTGTACCCGTTTTAAGTCTAAAGAATCAAAGTCAACTTGAGGAGGATTACGCTTTAGCTGCTCTTTTACCGTCAGAGGTGAAATCATGACCACAGGCAGGTCGGTAATTTGAATAGCCGCTTCTAATTTAAAGCTGGTCGCACTGCCGGCAAACTTACCTTTTTGTTCACGTTCAATAATCGCGATTTGGTCAATTTTGTAGTCTTCCATTAGCTTATGGAAAGCAAAATGAAACTCACGCAGCGACTCTGTCGATGCTGAGTCTGATACAGCAAATGACACTTTACGACAACTTGGCACATTGAAGGTTTCACCTTCATAGCTAAGTAAACTGATAATGGCTTCGCCACCTTTTAATTCTACACCACAAACTTTCATGTTTATCCTTTCCGTATTTCAATGAGTGACCGCATGATATTTTAACCGGCGAGTCACTTAATAATTAGTCTTCACTGTCACTGATTTTCTGCTCAATAATCACAATGGGTTTCGCTTTGCGACGCATAGGCGCATCGCCAATATCGATACCGGTAATAAATGTTTTATCACGCTTAGGTGCCGCTTTGGGTTTTTGCTTAGCTTTAGCCTTAGCTGCGGCTTTGGCTTCAGGTTTATTCTTGGCCGTTTTAGTTTCAGCTTGCTGACTCAAGCCTGAAAACTTGGCTGGTAAACCATCAATCGTTTCAAAGTCAAAATTTTTGCGTAAAAAAGACTGCACTTGTAAAAAGCTTTGCCAATCTTTTGGACCCACTAGTGAAACTGCAATACCTTTGGCGCCAGCACGGCCGGTACGACCAATGCGGTGGACATATTCTTCAGCAAATTTTGGCATGTCAAAGTTAATAACTAATGACACGTTAACTAAATCTAGCCCTCGAGAGGCCACATCCGTGGTAATAAGAATTTGCTGCTGACCACGGCTAAATTGATCCATAATTTGGTTGCGCGCATTTTGTTTTAGTTCACCGCTTAATGCCGCGGTAGAAAATCCCTGTTCAGCTAATAGTGTGGCTAAACGGTCAGTGTCTGAGCGAGTCGCGGTAAATACAATAGTTTGTTTATGTTCTGGTTGCTTGAGCAAGTGGCTTAACAATGCTTGTTTATGATCTAAATGATCTGCAAACAGCATTTTTTGTTCGATGTCTTTGTGTTCAGCATAACTGGTGCCAATAGCCACATGGCTTGGATTCTTCAATAATGTGGCTGCTATATCGTTAATGCTTTGATGATCTAAAGTGGCTGAAAACATCAAGGTTTGGCGACGTTTATGATCCGCTGCTTCATTAATGGCTTTCAGTTGTGGCGCAAAACCTAAGTCCAACATGCGGTCAGCTTCATCAAGAACAAGTAATTCAAGACCATTTAAAAATAAGTGACGTTGCTGAAGATGATCAACAATTCGACCTGGTGTTGCCACAATAAAGTGTGGGTCACGGGACAAGCCTTTGGCCTGATCATTAAAGTTTTCACCGCCCAAAATACTGATTGCTTTGTATTGGGTATTGGCAACCAGTAACCTAAGTTGGCCATATACTTGCTGAGCAAGCTCACGAGTCGGCAATAAAATCAGCACGCGAGGATCTTTCTTTGACAGCGCTCTGCTGGAAATAATTCGCTGCATCGCAGGCAGTAAAAACGCTAAGGTTTTCCCTGAGCCAGTTTTCGATGATGCCATCAAATCTTTACCCGCTAGGGCAATAGGTAAGGCTTGTTCTTGGATCTCGGTTGGGTCAGTAATACCCATATGCTTCAAACTATCTAACAAGCGTTTATCAAGCGAAAAATCAGAAAACTGCAAAGGTGGATCCCCTAAAAAATAATAGCCCGATATTATAGCCGGATAAGCTTGCTATAGCCAATAATGACTTGCTTGTTTATGCTAATAAAGCACTTGGCCGGTAAAGCCAGATTATTAATGTTTAAAAGTGACCCTATGGAGTATATAAATGGCACCAATTCAAGCCTCACCACAGAAGAAACCCATTATTGGATTAGCATTAGGCAGCGGCGCTGCTAAAGGTTGGGCGCATATTGGCGTGCTTGAAGGTTTGGCTGAATTAGGTATTTATCCGGACAAAATAGCTGGTTGTTCTGTTGGTGCATTGGTTGGTGCGGCATATGCCAATGACAGCCTAGCTGAACTTAAAAGTTGGGTGTGTGGCTTTTCAAGTTGGGATGTTATTGGATTAATGGACATTAGTTGGCGTAAAGGTGGGCTTATTAGTGGTGAGAAAGTTTTTGATGTTATGTCTACTCGTATTGGTGCCGTTGATATTGAAAACTTGAAACGTCCTTATGCCGCAGTGGCAACGGATTTGTATTCTGGCCAAGAAATTTGGTTTAAAGAAGGATTACTGCGCAACGCTGTCAGAGCATCTTGCTCTATGCCAGGATTTTTACCGCCAGTACAACAAAATGGTCGTTGGTTAGTTGATGGTGCTGTGGTTAACCCTGTGCCAGTCTCATTGTGTCGCTCACTTGATGTTGATATTGTCATCGCTGTTGATTTGAATGGTTATTTACGCAAGCAAATGCAAGTGTTGCCCCAACAAGTCAGCAGCTCTGAGCCTGTATCTGATGAACATATAGATGCCGACGATGCAGAGCAGCATGAGTCAGGCTTTATGGATTTACTGGGTAAGGGCAAAGACTACATCACTAGCCTGAGTGACAAATTGTCGCTTGGCACTCGAACCCACCCAGGTATGCTCGCGGTAATGTCACAGTCGATGGATATTCTAGAGCAGCGTCATAAGCGCTCTCGATTAATGGGTGACCCACCGGACATTTGTATTATTCCCAATGTATCTGATATTGGCACCATGGAGTTTCATCGCGCAGACGAAGCAATTGCTGCAGGCAGGAAAGCGGTTGAAGATATCGCACATTTAATTCAAGCATCGCTTAAAAACTAACCTTAAAATGTTGCCCTAAGCTAGCTTGATACCTTTGGTCAAGCGCTAATAAGTCGATTGTTGGCGCCTAAAACATTAATTTACTTTGTTTTCCTTTAGCGTGAAAAATGATGATCTAGATCAACACGGTTAGTGACAACTTAACGCCTAATGCACTACATATAGTGTTTTTGTGTTTGTTGTATGCCGATATATAGATTTGGCAACGCTAAAGGAGAAGCTAGTTATGTTGGTTGTTATTAAGCGCGATGGATGTCGCACAGCATTTGATGCAAGTCGAATTAAAGAGGCCGTTATTGCTGCAATGCAGTCTGCTGGGCAATCAGATCATGACTATGCCAACACTTTGGCATCGGCAGTTGAACAAGAGTTTCAACAACAAGCAGAAGTGGATATTCACCACCTGCAAGATGCCGTTGAAAATAGGTTAATGTCAGGACCTTTTAAGACGGTAGCACGTCATTATATTGAATACCGGCATGATCGTGATGTTAGCCGCGAGACTAAAAGTAAGTTAAATCGTCAAATTCGCGGTTTAGTCGAACAAAGTGATAGCAGTTTGTTAAATGAAAATGCCAATAAAGACGCTAAGGTTATTCCAACACAACGCGATTTATTAGCGGGTATTGTGGCAAAACATTATGCTAAAACTCACTTACTACCCAAAGGTGTGGTTACCGCACATGAGCAGGGAGAACTGCATTATCACGATTTAGATTATGCGCCTTTTTTCCCGATGTTTAACTGTATGCTGATTGATTTAGCTGGCATGTTAACCCACGGATTTAAAATGGGTAATGCTGAAATCGAAACTCCAAAATCTATTTCAACAGCAACGGCCGTCACAGCGCAAATTATTGCCCAGGTGGCGAGTCATATTTATGGTGGCACCACCATTAATCGTATTGATGAAGTGTTAGCCGAATTTGTTCAAAAAAGTTATCAAAAGCACCTTGCGGTAGGCATTAAGTGGCAGGTTGCCGACGCTGCAGCCTTTGCTAAAGCGCAAACAGAAAAAGAATGTCACGATGCTTTTCAGTCACTTGAATATGAAGTGAATACTTTGCATACCGCCAATGGGCAAACACCCTTTGTGACCTTTGGGTTTGGTTTGGGCATTAGCTGGGAATCTCGTTTAATTCAGCAGTCAATATTAACTGTGCGAAAGGCTGGATTAGGTAAAAATCGTAAAACAGCGGTTTTCCCTAAATTGGTTTTTGCAATTAAAGATGGTGTTAACCATAAAGCAGCAGACATCAACTACGACATCAAACGTCAAGCGTTAGAGTGTTCGAGTTTGCGGATGTATCCTGATATTTTGAACTATGAGCAAGTGGTCAAAGCGACTGGATCATTCAAAACGCCTATGGGGTGTCGATCATTTTTAGGCATATTCGAGCAAGAGGGTCAGTTGATACATGAAGGTCGTAACAACCTTGGTGTAGTTAGCTTGAATTTGCCGCGTATTGCCATAGAAGCTCAAGGTGATGAAACTGAGTTTTATAATTTATTAGATAAGCGATTAGTGATAGCAAGATGCGCATTAGACACCCGTATTAGCAGGTTAGTGGGTGTTAAAGCCCGTGTTGCGCCAATTCTATATATGGAAGGAGCCTGTGGTGTGCGCCTTAAAGCCGATGATGACATTAGCGAGATATTTAAACATGGTCGTGCGTCAATTTCATTAGGTTACATCGGCTTACATGAAACCATTAATGCTTTATATGGTAATGCGCAACACGTATTTGATAATGTCTCTTTACGTCAAAAAGCGCTTGAAATAGTGGCTTACCTTAAGAAAAACACAGAGCAATGGAAACAAGAATCTGGCTATGGTTTTAGCTTATACAGCACCCCAAGTGAAAACCTTTGCAGTCGTTTTTGCAGTTTAGATGCGAAAGCATTCGGTGTAATAGCAGGGGTAACAGATAAAGGTTATTACACTAATAGTTTCCACCTAGATGTTGAAAAGCAAGTGAACCCATACGATAAAATAGATTTTGAACAGCCATATCCTGAGATAAGTAATGGCGGCTTTATTTGCTATGGCGAATATCCGAATATGCAGAATAATATTCAAGCCTTAGAAGACGTTTGGGATTACAGCTACAGCCGAGTACCTTATTATGGGACTAATACTCCTATTGATGAGTGTTATGACTGCGGTTTTATCGGCGAGTTTAATTGCACCAGCAAAGGCTTTGTGTGTCCTAAGTGTGGTAACCACGAACCTAGTCGAGTATCGGTTACACGTCGAGTGTGTGGTTATTTGGGTAGCCCAGATGCTAGACCGTTTAACTTCGGTAAGCAGGAAGAGGTTAAGCGCCGAGTGAAACACATTTAATGTTTTATAGTGCATATCACAGTGTTGATGTCGTTAACGGTGAAGGCACCCGCTGCACCTTGTTTGTCAGCGGCTGTGAGCATGCCTGTAAAGGCTGCTATAACCAATTAACCTGGCGAACTGATGCTGGGCATGTATTTACCCAAGCATTAGAAGACGCCATTATTGCCGATTTGAACGATAAGCGTATATATCGTAAAGGCTTATCTCTTAGCGGCGGTGACCCTTTGCATCCTGCAAATATTACCACAGTGCTTAAGTTGGTGACGCGAGTGAAAACTGAGTGTATGGGCAAAGATATTTGGTTGTGGACTGGCTATAAGCTAGCAAATTTAACGCTTGAACAACAAGCTATTATCGCACTGGTTGATGTGTTGATTGATGGTAAGTTTGAGCAGTCTTTGGCAGACCCTGCTTTAAAATGGCGAGGCAGTTCAAATCAGGTTGTTTATCAATTGAATAGCGACATTTTTTAGCATTTTTTAGCACCGTTTATTGTAAAATTGACACTATTTCCTCCGGCGCGTTTAGCTTGATACATAGCTTGATCAGCATGTTGTATTAATTGCTGCTCATCATCACCATTATCAGGGTAACGCGCTAAGCCAATGCTTGGAGATAACTGTAAAATTAACTCATCAAATTGATAAGGTTTATCGAGTTCGCAGCGAATATTTTCGGTGATAAGAAGCACTTTATCAAATGATTCAATATCATTTAATATCACCAAAAACTCATCACCACCAAAACGCCCGACAGTATCAGATTTACGCACACAGTCATGTAAACGCTGGGCAATACTCTTTAACAGTCTATCGCCGATAAGGTGACCATGATTATCATTTACATGCTTAAAGCCATCAATATCAATAAATAGAATTGACAAACATGTGCCTCCTGGCGCGCTAATCCTAAGGAAGCTTGTAGGCGTTCAAATAATAATGCTCTATTGGGCAATTGTGTTAAAGGATCATGTCCTGCAACATAATGAAGCTGTTGTTCCATTTGTTTACGTTCAGTAATGTCATGGGCAATTGCAATTCTAAATTGATGCTCTTCTGACCACCGTGCAGACCAAAGAATATCAACAATCTTACCGTCTTTACGTACCCAGCGATTTTCAAAACGACGTTGATTCTCGCCGCTAATAAGTTTATCGACAACGTTAAGCGTTTTTACGCCATCTTCAGGGTAAACAAAGTCGATCATTGGTTTATTGATGACTTCATTAGGGGAATATCCAAATATATCTTCAAATGCAGCGCTTACAAATACAAAGTATCCGTCTTTGTTAACCACACAAACTGCATCGAGCATTAAATCCATAACATCTTTAAGTGCAGTTAGATCAATGGTCTTCATAATATCTATCCCGAGAATTCGATTTTTTGTCACTGGTAGCTTTTGAGGTTTTGGTTGAAATTTTTTGATGTAAACCATTTACCTGAAGCTTTCTGAGTACGTATACGGTGACTTTATATTGTGTTGTTGCTTGTTCGTGTATGGCTAGCCGTTATGCGAAATATTCTGTACAAATCGCTGAAAAATCGACTTTCAGGATCAATAGGTACGGGTAGAAAATATATAATACTATTGGCCAAGATACTATATTAACTTGTGCTAATAATATTCATATCAGAAGCTTAACAAGTGAAGCAATATTATTAAATTATAGTGTACGAATTGAAGTTTTTCACCGTATGGTAAGTGAGCTGTCGATGGTATAAAAGTTCCGCTTCTTGTTAATCTAGATTAATTTATAAGTATTTAATCAACATTATTAATTTAGGTTATTTGGTTAGTCATCATTTTAATTTTTGATATATCATAGATCTAAACGGTATATGGAATGAATTTTAGTCTCTATGTTCTAGTTAAAACCCTATAGTGAATAGTCTGTTTTTATTTTATCTCATTGTTTTTGTTTGATAAATTAACTTAATATTTTAGTTTTAGTTCTATCTCATCTTTTACATTTCAATCGCTTTTATTGAGCCAATGATAATCAGGTTATTCTGTGTCATTTAGCTCAATAATCCATGTTGTATGCACATATGAGGCTTTTTATCAGCCTAAAAACACTATTGTGAATAAATATTGTGCAATTTAAAGATTGTGTTATTTTAAATTTAGATGTAACAAATGATTAACAATGTTGTGATAAAGGATGTGGACATGGAACATAGAGTTATTTTAAAACCCGCTGTGAATATTTGTGTTTTATCGCTGATATTTTTAGGCAGTGCAGTACAGGGGGCTGTCATTGATTGTAATGCTTTGGCTCAATGGCAAGCAGGGGCAACTTATACCGCAGGCCAAAAAGTCAAAACTCAGCTACAAGCATTTGAAGCTAAGTGGTGGAATCAAACCGATCCAATACAGCATTCAGGATCCTGGCAAGAATGGAAAAAACTGGGCGACTGCCAAAGTGGTGATGTCAATTTAGCGCCTACGGTGAGTTGGATTTCGCCAGCAAATAATACTTCTTTCACTGAAAATGACAGCGTTGTCATGTCTTTTTCAGCCCAAGATAGTGACGGTAGTATCAATCGTAGTGATGTTTTTCTCGATGGAAATTTGCTGACGACGCTAAGTTCTACCGCAAGCCAACTGACATGGTCAGCCGTTAAAGGGCAGCATAGTTTTTTAATTACGACTTATGATGATAAACAACAGGCTGCAAGTTCTACTGTATTGAATTTGACTGTAAATGAAAAAGATACTCCACCAGGCAATCAAGCACCTAGTGCAAATTTAACCGTTATCGACTCAGCGCTAGAAATTCATATTGGCGATCAAGTTCAATTTGGCTTAACGGCAACCGATGTTGATGGTGTGGTTACAGGGCTTGAATTATTCGCTAATGACAGCGCTGTATTTTCTTCAGTTACAGCCAGTGATAATTTCACTTGGCAGGCAACAGCTTTGGGGCAGGTCAAATTTACTTTGCAAGCCACTGATGATGATAATGCGGTTGGCACAAGTGCTGCTGTGATGATTAATGTTGTCGATGCTGACGCACCTGGCAGTGATAGAGACGCTTGCAAACCAAACGGTTTATATCAAACCCCTGAAACGAATACTCCTTATTGTACCGTTTACGATGCCAATGGCCGTGAAAAAATGGGTGCAGATCATCCACGCCGAGTTATTGGTTATTTCACTAGTTGGCGTAATGGTGCCAATAATCAACCTAGTTATTTAGTTAACGATATTCCGTGGGATAAAATTACTCATATTAATTACGCTTTCGCGCATATTGATGCCAATAATAAAGTGTCAATTGGCGATCCTAATAGTGTAAATAATCCAGCAACCAATATGGAATGGCCCGATGTTGTCGGTGCTGAGCTAGACACAAGTTTGAATTATAAAGGCCACTTTAATTTATTAACCAAATATAAAAAGCAGTATCCCCACGTTAAAACCTTGATATCAGTTGGTGGCTGGGCGGAAACCGGTGGCTTTTTTGATGAAACGGGCCAGGTTGCCAACGGTGGCTTCTATACCTTGACCACAAATGCTGACGGCAGCATTAATCATGCAGCGATAAAAACCTTTAGTGACAGTGCAGTTAGCTTTATCAAACAGTATGGTTTTGATGGTATTGATATCGATTATGAGTATCCATCTTCAATGTCTGATTCGGGCCATCCAGATGATTTCGAGTTTTCTAATCCTCGTCGTGCCGCCTTACATAAATCTTATTTAGTGTTAATGAAATCATTACGAGAAGCACTCGATAAAGCAGGGCAGACTGATGGGCAACACTATTTATTAACCATAGCGTCACCGTCATCAGGTTATTTATTACGTGGCATGGAAACCTTCCAAGCAACTCAATATTTAGATTACGTCAACATTATGTCCTATGACTTACACGGCGCGTGGAATTCCCATGTTGGACCTAATGCGGCGTTATTTGATACTGGTACTGATTCAGAACTTGCGGCTTGGGGCGTTTATGGTACAGCTGAATTTGAAGGTATTGGCTATCTAAATACTGACTGGGCGGTGCGTTATTTCCGTGGTGCCTTATCGGCAGGGCGGATAAATATTGGTATTCCTTATTATACCCGCGGCTTTAAAGATGTGGCTGGTGGCACCAATGGTTTATGGGGCCAAGCGGCATTGGCAGATCAAGCGGCTTGTCCAAAAGGTACGGGCAAAGGGGATAAAAACTCCTGTGGTAATGGGGCTGTCGGTATAGATAACTTATGGCATGACATTGAAAATGATAATGAAGTCGCTGCAGGTAGTAATCCACTATGGCATACAAAAAACCTGGAACAAGGTAAGTATGGCAGTTATATCAACGCCTACGGTTTAAATCCACAAACGGATCCTGAGGATAAGTTAGTGGGCAGTTATCAACGCCATTATGATGCAGTTGCGGTCGCGCCTTGGCTGTGGAATGACCAAAAAAAAGTCTTCCTGTCAATTGAAGATGAAGAGTCTATGACTCGTAAAGTCGATTATGTCATCAATAATGGATTAGGCGGGGTAATGTTTTGGGAACTGGCTGGTGACTTTGACTATGACCAAGTCAAGCAAGAGTATTACATGGGATCAACCATGACCACTATTGCTTACGATAGATTCCGTCAAAGTGGCACGGCTTATGATATTCACAAAGGTAACTCTGCTTTTGTGGTGCCAGAGACAATGGTTGATATTGATTTTGTTGCCAAAGACTTCCCCGTTGGTGATGACAATTATCCGATCAGTGCAAGCTTCTCTTTTACCAATAATTCACAACTGGATTTATCAGGCGCAAAAATTGCTTTTGATGTACCGGTATCAACCTCGGCAATTTTTAAATCTAACTGGAATTCACAGAAAAAACTAAAAATGGCCATTGAGGCTAATGCATCAAATGCAGCTGGTAATAATATTGGTGGCTTTGAAAATGAGTTTCACCGTTTTTCAATCACCTTGCTTAATGAGTTTGGTGGTGTTGTTGAATCATTTAAACCAGGTGAAACAGTTACTGCGCAAGTGATGTATTACATGCCAATTACCGGGCCAGCAAACTTTACCATAGAGAAAGGTGATAAAAGCTACGCATTTAAAGCTGAGTATCCAGGTTTACCTGAAGCTAAAAAAGATGTGGGCGGTGGTACAGGTCAAAGCTGTGATGGCGTTAATGTAACCGATATTCCTGTTTATCCTAATTTCCCTCAAAAGGATTGGCAAGGAAACCCTGATCATGCCAATGCAGGCGACATGATGCTCAGTAACCAAGTGGTTTGGAAAGCCAAGTGGTGGACTCGCACTGAACCTAGCAACGCAGATTGGCAACTAGTGTGTAGTTTATAACTGTCGTACCCCCCATATTCTGTGGGGGGAACAACATATTACTATCACGGTTAGTTATTAAGGACGATACATTATGAATAATACATCACTGCAAACTCTATTTACTTGCTCGCTAGTTGCCAGTGGGGTGCTTTTATCGATAACCAGTATGTTATTACCTACGACAACTTATGCCCATGGCTTTATGGAAAGCCCAAAAGCGCGCCAATCAATTTGTCAGGCTCAAGGCGGTTATTGGTGGCCAAGTGACGGCTCGAATATTCCTAATTTTGCCTGTCGAGCGGCTTTTATCGAATCTGGATATGTGCAGTTTGTTCAAGAACATGAAATTTCAGTTAACGTAGCTGACTATCATAATCAACAAGCTGTTGAGTCTGCGATACCGGACGGTAGCTTATGTTCTGCGGGCGTATTTGAAAAACGCGGATTAAACCTTGCTTCACCTGACTGGCAAAAAACCACGGTTACTCCCAATGGGCAAGGGAATATTCAAATTCGTTTTAATGCCACCACACCCCATAACCCAAGCTTTTGGAAGTTATATTTGTCTAAGCCTGGGTTTAATGCCAGTACAGATATGCTGCGCTGGCAAGATCTTGAACTGATACAAGAATATGGCAACATCGATTTTATTAAAACCCCCGATGGTAGCCGCTATTATGATATGGAAGTTAATATTCCTGCCGACCGCCACGGTGATGCCTTGTTATATAGTCGTTGGCAACGGGATGATGTGGTAGGCGAAGGGTTTTATAACTGTAGCGACATTAATATCGTCCGTGATGATATTGCCCCTGAGCAATGGCAACCTCTAGATTTCTTTGTTAAGCAAGGGCTAGTAGCAAGTGCCGGAGATCAAGTGTGGTTAAGGCTATTTGATGCTTCAGGGCAGGAGCTGATTAATCAACACTTTGAAGTTACCGCTAACAATGTTCAACAGTGGCAAGCTGATTTTGGTGCATTACTAAACACCATGCATGACCAATTGATCAAAATTGGCATTAAAACCGCCGCAGGCGAGATTAGCTTTGATGCCAATAACCTGCTTTCAAATAAAGTGTGGACGCTAGACAGTGACCATAGCTTTGTGTTGTCTGTTTTACCAAAATCTGAGAATACTGCGCCAATTGTTCACGAGTTATCACCGCTATACATGGATGAAAACAGCACAGCTAATGTGCATATTCATGCCTTTGATGATCAAAACGATCCACTCACATATCAATGGCAAGTGACACCCCCCTTAAGTTTTACCGGTACTGGTGCAGACATAAACCTATTTGCAGGTGAAGTGGAGCGTGATCAGCTTGTAACTGTATCTGTGGATGTTTCTGATGGGAAACTTACCACGAGTCAGTCATTTATCGTCAATATTACTCACCATGTTAGTCAACCCAATGTGCCGCTATGGCTAGCTGGACAACCCTATAGTGCCGGCGACGAGGTCACTTATCAAGGTAAGGTTTATCAAGCTAAGTGGTGGAATAAAAATGAAATACCCGCAACCAGTAATGCCTGGAAACCGGTAATGCCTGAAAGCGGTCAAACACCTAGTTGGAATAATCAAACGGCTTATCAAGGAGGAACACAAGTTATGCACAGTGGCAGTAAATATAGTGCTAAGTGGTGGACACAGGGCGATGAGCCTGGTGTTGCCAGTGTATGGCAAAAGAGTGAGTAACAAAGTCTGATTTATCAAAATAACCCTAATAAGAAAGAGAAGAGAATTACTATGAAAAGTACATTACTAACCGTTTTTGCACTCAGTGCAGCCGCTGCCTCTTGGCAAGCGGCGGCCGCAGCATCAAAACCTAGCATAGACTGGCAACCGCAAGATTATTCATTTGTCCAAGTTAATCTTGATGGTCAAGGTTCCTACAAAGATTTAGTGACGGCAAAAGATCAAGTCGACATCAGTATTAAATGGAATGCATGGAGCGGTACCGGAGGCAATAGTTATAAAGTTTACTTTGATGACATACTGGTGAATCAAGGCAATTTGGCCGCAGGCACAAAAAGTGGCGTGATTAATTTTGCTTACCATAAATCAGGACGTCATAATTTAACCGTTGCCCTGTGTGACAGTGCTGGTTGTAGTGTGAGTGACGGCAAAGCTATTGTTATTGCCGATACCGACGGTGGCCATTTACCACCTTTAGTCATGGATGTTAATCCTAACAATAAAGACTATCAACATCAGCAAGATACCGTAGTTGGTGCTTATTTTGTTGAGTGGGGGATTTATGGTCGTGACTTTGATGTATCCAATATTCCAGCCAAAAACTTAACCCATATACTTTATGGTTTTATTCCTATTTGTGGCGCTAATGAATCATTAAAAGAGATTGAAAATGGTAATAGCTGGCGAGCATTACAAAAAGCCTGTGAAGGCAGCGCAGATTATGAGGTGGTTATTCATGATCCTTGGGCGGCCATTCAAAAAACCTTACCAGGCATAAGCAACACAGATCCTATCCGTGGTACATATGCCCAATTAATGGCGTTAAAGCAACGTTATCCTGACCTAAAGATATTACCTTCTGTTGGTGGTTGGACTTTATCTGATCCCTTCCATTCTTTTACCAATAAAGCGAATCGTGACACTTTTGTGGCCTCAATGAAGACATTTCTGCAAACGTGGAAGTTTTATGATGGCGTCGACATTGATTGGGAATATCCAGGTGGAAGTGGACCCAATCCTAATTTAGGCGATCCAATTAATGATGGCCCTGCTTATGTCGCATTGATGCAAGAATTAAGAGCCATGCTTGACGGCTTAGAGGCTGATACGGGACGTGAATATCAACTGACGTCAGCGATAGGCGTAGGGTTTGATAAAATTGAAGATGTGGATTATGGCCAAGCTGCGCAATACATGGACTATATCTTTGCCATGAGTTATGACTTTTATGGTGGCTGGAACAATGTCACCGGACATCAAACCGGTATTTACTGTGGTGAACATTTAACCGCGGGAGAATGTAATGGTACTGGATTAGATGATGAAGGTAAACCGCGTAAAGGCCCAGCATATACTACAGATAACGGCATACAAAAGCTGCTGGCTCAAGGGGTTCCTGTATCTCAAATTGTGGTTGGCGCTGCAATGTATGGCAGAGGTTGGGAGGGTGTGATGCCTGCTAACACCATTGGTAATAATCCAATGACGGCAATGGGCACAGGCAAACTGACCGGTACAATTGCCAATGGAGTTTGGGAGCCGGGTATTCAAGACTATAAAGGCATGAAAAATGCCATGATTGGTCAATCGGGTAACGGTATCAATGGTTTTGAAACCTTTTATGATGAACAAGCACAGGCAGCGTATGTTTGGAATAAAAGCAGTGGTACTTTAGCTACCTATGACAGCCCTCGTTCAGTTAATGCTAAAGGTCAATATGTACGTAGTTTAGGTTTGGCAGGACTATTTGCCTGGGAAATCGATGCTGATAACGGTGATATCCTCAATGCTATGCATGAAGGGTTAGCGGGTGGTACACCTGTTAATAGTAAGCCTGTGATTCAGTTAATGGCGAGCCATAGCGTTCAAACGGGAAATTCACTTACTGTAGCAGCAACCGCTACAGACGCTGATAACGATCCATTAACCTATAGCTGGGCAGTTGATGCTTCATTTACCGCAACAGGTATCAATACTAATACGCTAGTGCTTAATGCCCCTAATGTGAGTCAAAACACAGATTATATTGCAACTCTAAGTGTATCTGATGGTACGACTACTGTAGCTAAGTCAACCACGGTCACTGTTCTTGCAAATGGTGTGATTAATCAGCCACCTGTGATTGCTGATATTGCCAATCTGAGTATTGATGAAAATAGCACAGCGACAGTCAGTGTAAATGCGACAGATGCCGACAACGATACGTTAACTTATAACTGGACTATTCCAGCGGGATTAACCTTACAAGGCAGTGGCGCAAATATTAGCTTACTGGCGGGTGAGGTTAGCCTGAACACCCTTTATACTGTCAGCGTAAGTGTGTCAGATGGCAAAAGTAATACGGCTAAAAGCTTTACAGTAACGGTTAACAATATCGAAGCTGGTGGTGATACCACATGGCTTGCCACGAAAATATATAACACTGGTGATAAGGTTACATATCAAGGTGTTGAATATAAAGCTAAATGGTGGACTCAAGGTGATATTCCCGATGCAGGTGGTGCTTGGGAAGTCGTCATTGCAGATGGTAGCCCGATAGGTAGTTGGAATACAGGGGCGACTTACAATGGTGGCGATAAAGTGCTCCATAACAATCAGCAATATCAGGCAAAATGGTGGACAAAGGGCGATGAGCCTGGCGTGAATAATGTTTGGCAAAAGCTATAGTCTTTAGAAATGGGTGAATAGCATTTGTTAATAAACGGCAAGAGAGTCTTCATGCTGTTAAACAGTATTTAGCCCACATCAAAGGATATTTTGGTTTTTTATAAAAGGCTTCTGAATATATTTAGAAGCCTTTTTATTAACTGTGCCAGTGTACGAATTTGTGAATGTTAGTTTAGCGCGGTTAAATAAAAGTAAACATGTAACATCAGTGAAACAATTTTGTTGGCTATATGGTTCTCTAGCCGTACCACAGCTCCTCATTTTCTAACATCAATCAGCAATATTTAGCTTAATTATCAATAAAAAAGCGGTTTCATTTGAATCACTATTCAAACTCAGTTAGTGTTCATAGCATGATTAAATTACAACATACTGGGTCATTCTATTGTCTCGTTATGTGAATACACTAAAAGATGAAAATGGTAGCTATTTCTCGAAAAATTCAATTTATAACGTTTTGCTGCATGCTAGCAGGGTGTTCTACTATTCAATCAGGCAGTAGTGGAGACAAGATAAACTTTACTGAGTCTGGTCAAGCTTCATATTATTCAGATAAACATCAAAATAGAAAAACAGCTAGTGGTGCTTTATATACCCACAGTCAAAAAACCGCAGCACACAGAAGTTTACCTTTTGGGTCGAATGTAAAAGTTATCAATACCAGTAATGGTAAAAGTGTGATCGTTAAAATCAATGATCGTGGCCCATTTGTTAAAGGCCGTATTATTGATCTTTCAAAATCAGCTTTTAGCAGTATTGGTAACATATCTAGTGGTTTAATTAACGTTAAAATTGAAGTAGTTCAATAACACACTACTAGCGAGTTGTGGGTTGCCTTATCGGTTAGAAACGGCGAAAGCTAATGGCTGGACATTTTAGATATCACTTCAATCCGGTTTGAGTCACGAGTATGACTGTTTATCTTGACTTAATCACTCTATAATAGCGTCTGCTTTGGCTATATTGATTAGATATAGCGGGTGTTTAAAAATGCCATTTTAAAGTAGCATGTCTTAAGTCAACGTTATTGTTTACTCAAGCAATAAGACCTTATTTTGTTGATTTTAAATACCTTTTAGGTTTGTTATGGGTCATGTGTTTTATGCCTGCTAGATAAGCTCAGTAAATGGGTATATCTCAATTAACTGGAGATAATGGGCCGTGATAAAATACCATCTGAAGCAAACTTGGAAGAATCAATCTTATTCCATCAAAAAATGAGCGATTATGCTAATCTTAAGCGTATTAGGATTTGGCGATTGTTTAAGTGCTTTTACAGAAGAGGTCATTATGGATATAACAGGGTTAATTATTTTCTTAGCAATTGGTGCTATAGCAGGTTGGTTGGCTGGCATTTTAGTCAAAGGTATTGGCTTTGGTTTACTCGGTAATATAGTTATCGGCGTGATTGGTGCCGTTGTTGGTGGTTATGTATTTGGGCTACTCGGAATTTCTGCTGGCGGATTAATTGGATCAATTATCACCGCAACAGTAGGAGCTGCTTTACTGTTATTTGTTGTTGGCATTATAAAGCGGGCATAATACCCTCAAGTCATTTACAGAGACGAATGACAAATAGTCGTTTTCTTTTGATGCATCATTTAACCCACAATAAGTTTTCACTTTTATTCGGGGACATTAACTTTCTAGGAATAACATATAAATGCAGGATAAAATTAACATCATACAAGAGTATCTAAACGAAACTAAGACCCGTTGTACATATAATGCAGCAGCTAAAGCGTTAGGTATTAAGCCTGCCGAACTCAAAAAACTATTAGGTGACCGTACACCGGAAAGCTCTTGGTTTGTCAACACTGGTGCTGGCGATCCAGTAGGCTATGCTGACAATGAAAAGCACCCTGAGCTTTACCGAACAAAACGTATTATCACATCCGCAGAAGTGTTAACCAGAAATCTGGATCTGTAAAAAGCTGCTCCCACTTTAATGCTAGACGAGTACAACAGACAATTACATTATTCAGCATATTTTAAGAGCGATTTAGATTAATAAAAGCTGTTTTTTACAAGAGCTGTTTTCGTCCATGCTATTAAATTAATCATCGAGTTAAGTCATTTACATTGCTGGCTAAGTTAGTATTTTACTATTTTAGCCAGCCCCTCTAATTTTTAGCTCTAGCCTATCAACTTTAAGCATTAACAAGCTGCCCCTAGAATATAGCATCCCTCGAATAGTCATTTTTTAATGCTTTCCGCCGCCACAACCACCACAACAACTACTTCCATTCTCTTGTTTTATAGCCGTTTTGTCTGTTTCCAATATTTTAGTTTTGTCGGTTTTCGGTGTCACTTTGGTTAATGACTCAGTTTGTTTGGCTGGTTTAAAAATACCGCTAATAGAAAAGCTCATGGTGATACCTCATGGTAGGATATTAAACATATATTTTATTTGCATGTTTAATTGTATAAGTTCTGCCAGCTTAGTCAAGTGCTTTGAGTTAAGGTCTGTTGATGTTTTTGCAGATAGCTTAGATGATATTGTTAAATACTAAATGTGCTTTATCATATTGGTGTTGCAAAGTAAGGTTAAGCGACTTCAAGAAAGCCGCTATTTTCGTTGGAAGAGATTGAAAGTGTAGGATTATTACTTCGATATTGTCGATGGCGAATTTAGCTTGATTTCAGCTTCACGTCGAAATCAACCTGGATAAAATTTAACTTAGAAAACATTTAGGGTCTGTTGATTTGTTAAAGTTTTTTTGCAGCTAACTGTTGGTTATTTGTACAATTAAGGTGCTTTATGGTGTAGTTATTCTACATAAAAAGTTGATAAGGCAGTCAAAATAGTCGTATAAAATGCTATTGTCTAGGCTAGTTTATTCTATCTTTGTCTTGCGGCGTTAACGAGTTATTGAAAAAACGGTAAGATTGTTAGCGTAATAATTCATGAATTATATTAATCTTGTGTAATCACAATGTGATGCAATGCCCTTTGAGGGTCTTAGTTAATTTACTAAACGTTATAAATATTGAGGATCACAATGAATAATAAAATTATAGGTATCATACTTATCGCAGCTGGTGTTGCATTCGCTATCTGGGGTTACAACGTTTATGACTCAGCAAGTTCTCAAGTGACTCGTGCTATCAATGGTGACACACCGATTGAGGCTTGGTTAGGTATGGTGGGTGGGGCTATTGCGGTTTTGATTGGTCTGACCAAGATAAAGTAACAGTACTCACGGAAGTCCTGCTGCAAAAAATAAAGGCGTTAATCTTTTGATTAACGCCTTTATGTTGTTTTCTAGCACCGCAACTGCCTGTTACACGATTAACTCAATATCATACCTTGGACTATTCATCTTGATAGTGCGTACCGTAAAAGCTATCTAACAGGATTTGCTTTAGCTCATTGATCAATGGGAAGCGTGGATTCGCGCCGGTACATTGATCATCAAATGCATGCTCTGCTAACTCATCCAATTTTGCTAAAAAGTCAGCTTCGTTGACACCGGCAGCTTGGATAGATACCGGTATGCCGATGGCCGTTTTTAGTTGATCTATTTTAGCAATCAATAATTCAACTTTTTTGTTATCCGTTGTTGCTTTTGCGACACCATCAAGCTTTAAGTGATCTGCAATCGCGGCATAACGACATAGTGCTTTAGGACGGTCATATTGGCTGAAAGAGGCCTGTTTAGTGGGCATGTCTGTGGCATTAAAACGAATAACATTACTGATAAGTAACGCATTAGCTAAGCCGTGGGCTAAGTGGAATTCAGCACCCAACTTATGCGCCATTGAGTGACAAATACCTAAGAATGCATTGGCAAAAGCAATACCCGCAATCGTTGCACCATTATGTACTTTCTCTCTTGCAACTGGCGCATTAGCACCCAGTTCATAGGCTGCAGGAAGATGTTCAACGAGTAAGTCTAATGCTTGCAACGCTTGACCATCACTGAATTCATTTGCCATAACACTTACATAAGCTTCAAGTGCGTGAGTAATGGCGTCAATACCCCCATATGCGGTTAATGATTTTGGCATATTCATTACAAGATTTGGGTCAACAATAGCGATATTGGGAGTGAGTTGATAATCGGCAATGGGGTATTTCATACCAGTGACTTCGTCAGTCACTACCGCAAATGGAGTGACCTCTGACCCTGTACCAGAGGTGGTAGGAATGGCGACCATTTGTGCTTTTACGCCCAATTTAGGGAATTTATAAATACGTTTACGAATATCCATAAAGCGGAGAGCTAAATCGGCAAAATCGACATCAGGATGCTCATACAATACCCAAATAATCTTCGCCGCATCCATAGGTGAACCACCACCTAATGCAATGATGACATCAGGTTGAAAACTTTGAGCCACTTTCGCGCCTTGCTTTACAATCGCTAGAGTGGGATCTGCTTCTACTTCATAGAAAACTTCCGTTTCTAATCCCTGGGCTTTTAGAATCTTAATTGTTTCATCGCAGTAACCATTATTGAACAAGTATTTGTCAGTAATGATAAGTGCGCGCTTCTTGGTTTCTAACTCTTCAAGTGCGATCGGAAGGCAGCCACGGCGGAAATAAATCGATGCAGGAAGTTTATGCCACAACATATTTTCAGCCCTTTTAGCGACAGTTTTTTTGTTAATTAAATGACTTGGGCCGACGTTTTCTGAGATTGAATTGCCGCCCCAAGATCCACATCCTAAAGTGAGTGATGGGGCGAGTTTAAAGTTATATAAGTCACCAATACCGCCTTGAGAAGCAGGGGTGTTGATCAAAATACGCGCTGTTTTCATTCTAAAACCAAATGCCTTGACGCGATCATTTTGACTATCTTGATTTGTGTATAAACCTGATGTGTGACCAATGCCGCCCAGGGTGACTAATGCTTCAGCTTTATCCATAGCATCATCAAAATCCGCAGCTCGGTACATACCTAATAGTGGTGATAGTTTCTCATGGGCAAAAGCTTCTGCATCGTTTATCTCAGTCACTTCACCAATTAATACCTTAGTCCAGCTTGGTACAGTAAACCCTGCCATTGCAGCAATTTTTTCTGCGCTTTGCCCTACAATATCGGCATTTAAATTACCCTTTTTTAGAATGATGTCTTGCATCAATGTCGTTTCAGTCGCTGATAATATATAGCCGCCATGGGTAGCAAAGCGCGCTTTGACTTGATCGTAAATGCTATCTACTACAACAACAGCCTGCTCAGATGCACATACCACTCCGTAGTCGAATGTTTTAGACATTAATATAGAACTCACGGCACGTTTTATGTCTGCGGTTTCATCAATAACAATGGGCGTATTACCTGCGCCAACGCCAATAGCTGGTTTACCCGATGAATAGGCCGCTTTCACCATACCAGGGCCGCCAGTGGCTAAAATAAGGTTAATTTTATCATGGGTCATTAGTTGATTAGATAATGCAACTGAAGGTTCGTCTATCCAACCAATAATGTCTTTAGGTGCACCTGCAGCAATGGCCGCATTTAACACAATTCTTGCCGCGGTTGTGGTTGATTGTTTTGCTCGGGGATGAGGCGAAAAAATAATACCATTACGTGTTTTAAGGCTAATTAATGCTTTGAATATTGCGGTAGAGGTTGGGTTGGTTGTTGGCACAATGCCACAGATGACTCCTACTGGTTCGGCAATGGTAATGGTGCCGAAGGTAATGTCTTCTGCAATGATGCCACAGGTTTTATCGTCTTTATATTTGTTATAAATGTATTCAGATGCGAAATGATTTTTAATGACTTTATCTTCAAGTAAGCCCATTTGAGTTTCAGTTGCCGCCATTTTAGCTAACAGAATACGTGCATCTGATGCCGCAAGTGCGGCGGCTCTAAATATTTTATCGACTTGTTGTTGGCTGAAATTAGCATATTGTTTTTGCGCGTTAGCCACTCTGTCGACTAATTGGTTAAGTTGCTCTGTGTTGGTGACAGTCATAATCACTTCCTTTAAAAAATAGTTAAATAAACTAGTTTTAGTTAACCATTTTCTGTGTAACAGCTATTTTATGGTTATAAAGTTACCTTTTTATCAGCTACTTTATTGTGATCATGTCCACAGATAGGTATGAAGTGTAATTTTATTACATTTCATAATAGTGAAGTGAAGTGGGCGTATTATGGACAGAGTTAAATTGAGCTTCCTTTAAAGCAGTAGAACATTCGCAAAAAAGCAGGTTAATGACTTAATCCATTATCCTACCTTAATTTACTCAGTTGCCAGCGTAACTAAAGTTGATTTCTTGCGGTTAAATATTGCGCCTGTAAATATTTCTTATATTTAGCTGTTCTGCGTTTAGTTTTTATTTGATCTAAGATTAAACTCCACAGTGGTGAATCGTTCAATTTGGGCTTATTGCCTCGGCTCATTCGACGTAATTGACGTTTAGTCATCGCCATTGTAGCGAGTGCCGCTAAGGTTTTATTTTCCCAACTGATTGGTTTAATGGTAATGGCCATATCCGGATTGGTTTGCCACTTATTGATAATGTCTGGTTGATAGGCAAGGGCAGTGGCTAGACCGCATAAACTAAAACCTGCATCAATCACTTTTTGGGCTATGGGTAACCTTTGAATACCACCAGTTAACATTAATGGGATAGGAGAGCGTTTAACTAATGACTCTGTAAAACTTAAAAAATAGGCCTCGCGGGCTAAAGTTCTCTCATCGGCGCTACGTCCTTGCATTGCTGGAGCTTCATAGTTTCCGCCCGATAACTCTACTAGGTTTACGTTATATTCTGCTAACCAGTTAATGACTTGTTCAGCATCATCAATATCAAAACCACCCCGTTGAAAGTCTGCTGAATTAAGCTTTACCGCCACGTCAAAATCATTACCACACGATTGCCTAACTTGTTTTATCACCTCAATTAATAACTTCGCCCGATTGAGTAAACTGCCGCCCCATTCATCACTGCGTTGGTTGGTTAGTGGCGATAAAAATTGTGCTAATAGATAGCCATGAGCAGCATGAATTTGTACACCATCAAAACCTGCAAGTTGTGCTTGATAAGCGCTTTGGCCAAATCGTTTAATCACATCTTGTATTTCATCTTCAATCATTGCTTGTGGTATTGAAAATAAGTTGGAATGCTTACCTAGGTCTAAGCTGATGGCTGAAGGAGCAAGACTTTTACCGCCCATAGCTTTAAACACTTGTCTACCAGGATGATTTAATTGCATCCATACTTTAGTGTTACGTGTTTTGGCCATGTTAGCCCATTGAATAAATGGCACCAAAGGTGTGTCATGCTCAAGAGCGACACCACCAGGACCTGTCATCGCCATTTTGTCTATCATGACATTACCAGTAATGATTAACCCAACGCCACCTTGGGCCCATTGTTGGTATAGGCGAAATAATTTTTCATCTGGCAGTTGTTGATGATTGGCTAAGTTCTCTTCCATTGCCGCTTTGACGAAACGGTTTTTGAGTGTTGTTTGTGGTGTTATTTGCACCGCACTAAAGAGATCTTGCGACATAATTAATTCGTCATAATGTGATAATTAAAAGTGAGCATAACGTTAAAGTCATCCTTTAAGCCACTAACTATTGATATTTTGGGCTGAAATTATTCACAAACCTGTGATTGATGTTCGCAAATTAGCAGGGTTTGGGTATATAATTCCCTCCTTAAATTATGACGTGGTTTTATATTGAATAGTGTCTATTCAATCCATGTTGTAATTGTCTGAATAGTTTAAAGGTAAAGTAATGAATTTAAAGCAAGAACTGCACACACTTAATGATAAATTAGATAAGTTTCGTCGTAAATTAGCCGCGGCTGAACAGCGCGGTGACGCAGCTATTATTCTGCAGTTCAAAAAAGAAATCACCGCAATGACTAAACGTATTGCTAATGTTAAAGGCCAACAAACTCGCCAGCTTAATAAAGAAGGTAGTGAAGTAAAGGATTTAACTTTTAAACGTGAACTAACCAAAGCAGAACAAGCTGATATGGGGCAATTAAAAAAGTCTGTAAAAGGCTTAGTGGTTGTTCATCCTATGACTGCGTTAGGACGTGAAATGGGCATTAAGACAGTAACGGGTTTTGCCCCAAGCAAGTTCTAATACCGTTTCAATTTTTTGCTTAGTTGATTGCAACTATAGTCGATCGCAGTTTTAAGTTGATTGCGGCTCTAAGTAGTGTGCTCAACGACTATTCTCAGGCAAGTAAGTCTCTGGAAATACGGTCTCATATTTAGGTCTCAGGGAATGAGTGTTGTTGTAAGGTCTATTTCATGTCGATAAAATATATCGCTACGTCTAAATTACCAACCCCTTGGGGTATATTTGCCATGCACGGTTTTGAAGATACTGAAACTGGAAAAGAGCATGTTGCATTAACTTTCGGTGAATTAAATGCCGGCTCAGCTATTTTAGGGCGTATTCATTCTGAATGTTTAACCGGTGATGCATTATTTAGTTTACGTTGTGATTGTGGCTTTCAATTACAAACCGCGATGCAAAATATTGCTGAACAGGGGCAAGGTTTTATCTTATACCTGCGCCAAGAAGGACGAGGTATTGGGTTATTAAATAAAATTCGAGCCTATGAGCTACAAGATGGTGGTGCTAATACTGTAGAGGCTAATGAGCGTTTAGGCTTTGAAGCTGATATGCGTCAATACGATATGATTAAGCCGATGCTTGAGCAAATCAATGTCTCTAAAGTCAGGTTAATGACCAATAATCCACGCAAAGTCAAAGCGATGGAAAATGAAGGTATTGAAGTGGTGGAAAGAGTACCATTACAAGTGGGCAAAAATCGTTACAATGAAGACTACTTAAAAACCAAATCAACCGAACTTGGGCATATGATGTCTGAACATCACTTTAATGATAAGCAAGACTAATCAAGTTTTAATGACGCTGCTATATTGTTCAAATATGGCAACATATTGCAAAGTCATCACGGTTGTTATGGCTTTGCAATATTCAATCCAGTCTGCCGCACAGGATATTCCTGAAACGGCAGAGACTTCTCCAGATGCATCACACTATGCTTTTGCAAATTATTTAGGCAGTGGTATTTATCGCACTTCAGGTCAAAGTGCTGCTGTTGCCAATATACCTATTGCAGTCGTTATCGACGAAGCTGAAGATCATTTAGTGAAATTACGCCTACCTATATCATTGGGTTTTTTCGATTATTCATTTAATAATTTACCTGGTGGCCAATTACCTAAAAGTGTCGGCACACTGACTGCGACACCTGGAATTGAGTATCATTGGTTTGTCGATGAACAATTGACACTCGAAAGCTATATGGATTTAGGTTATGGCTATAATTTCTCCAATGCAAGTAATGTTGGGATTTTATCGTTAGGGGTGTCTTCGCTTTACCAAATAGACATGCCTGCTTATAGACCTACCTGGGTTAATAGGCTGTATTTTGCTGGTTATCGCAGTAGTTTGAATGATAGCGCAGAAAGTTATTCTGTATTGCAAAGTGGTTTAGATTTTGGATTAGGCACGAGTTGGTTATGGGAAGATATTGAGGTAGAGCCGAGGTTGTTCTTTGCTGGCCGCTGGTTTTTCGACAAACTGACTTTCGTTAACCCTGTAGGTGCTGATGCGGTCACTAATCACACCTATGAAGTGGGTGCCACATTGAAGTTTTCTAAACCGGTAGGTTATGATGTTTTTGGTTGGAGTGGATTAAAAATAGACAGGTTTGGCTTAAGTTATCAGGTTGGGGGAGGGCTACAGGTGTGGCGATTAATCTTCGAATTCCCGTTGTAACCCTTTCTAGAAAACTATCATCTCAACAAAAAACATCTCAGTAATTATTAACTCATTGTTTAGTGGCTTCCGCCCCAAATATTCGCATTTACTGGCTTAGTATCTGAAGTGTTGTCTGATGCTGCTACACTTTGTACTTTTGTGTTAGTTGCCTTAGTGTTAGTTACCTTCGCACTAGCTTTTTTGTTAGCCGTTTTTTTGAATGGTGCTGTTGGCTGAATATCTTGCTCTTTTTTAATCGGCAATGGCAGCTTATTACACCTTAAATATAAGTATTCAACTTTATCACGCGCCCACGGGGTTTTACGTAAAAAGGTTAAACTTGATTTGATACTTGGATTGTCTTGAAAACAGCGAATGTTGATCCTAAGGGCTAAATCTTCCCAGCCATACTTGTCTACTAAATAAGTAATGATTGTTTCTAATTTTATGCCGTGAAGCGGATTGTTCTGCTGAGTCATAATAAAAAGTTAGGCCGATGATAAATTGATAGATCAAGATTATACGCTAAAATAGCAGCCTGCGGGGAGTAGCAGTAACTACTTTAAGCGCTTTTGTTGATCTGTTTTTGATAAATGATAGAAATCATCAATTAGAATTCGCAGCAGTTTTGATTTAGGTACATTGCTGCTTTTAGACAGTTTGTCTAATTGTGCAATACTCCGCTCTGTGAGTGTAAAAGTTGCATGACGATACATTTTGACACTTTTTTTATCCAAGCCATTTAAAAATGTTTGAGTCGATTGTTGCATTTGTGAATTTTCACCCACAATAGTTTGTTTACCCAAGGCATAATTATTGGCATCTTCAATAAAGTCATCAACCGAGACAGACTTCTTTTTTTGCTGCGGTTTTTTACGCTTAAGATCAGTTAAACTCATAGCTATTTTCTGGTGGTATAGCGAATAATTCATCGGCAATAGCCCTAATTTCAATCGCTGCTTTACCATCAGGCTCTATTTCTATAACCGATGAGCCGCTTTCCTCACTGTCATCATAGATATTACGGCTAAATGTGACTGAGTTTAATGCGCGAAGATTGAATGATTCGACCACTTCCTTGGCTTCTAAAATACGCTTAAATTGGGTTGGTAAAGAAGGGCATTGTGTCATCACAATTGCCGCAACCATCTTAGGATTAACCATTTTACAGGTGCTTAACATATCTTCCATGTGGGGCAGGGTTTTTAAGTCCTGGCGTTTTGATCTTAACGGGATCACAACATAAGTGGCGACTGACATTGCAGCACGCATGGCAAGATTATCTTGACCACCACAATCGACAATGACGTAGTCAAAGCGTTCATCTAAGCTGAGTAAGTCATTACGAATTTTACCGTAGAGTTGAATGCAATTAATTGGCGCAAGACTGGGATCGGTATTACGAGCTTGGATCCAATCGGATGTGGTGCGTTGCGGGTCACAATCTACCATCAGCACATTTGCAGCGAATTTTTGAGTAATATAAACGGCAAGGTTTTGCGCTAAACAGCTTTTGCCACTACCGCCTTTTTCGCCGCCCACTAGCAGTATCATACTCTTCTCCCATTACTGTATTTTTATTTAGCTTAATAAATTGAGTATAGAACATGTTTTTCGCTCTGGGTAAATACGTATGATACTTTGATAAAATTGAACACAGCGGCAAGCTGTCTTTAGAGCAATTGCAATGCAATATGGTAGCTATGTTGTGAACTTTGGCTACAGCGACAAACCTGACCCTTAATGGTATTTTGCTTATCGGTACCTGAGTTGAATGTAACTGCGATTAATTGCCCTAATTCAAAATCCTGACGGTAGTCAAGTAATATGCCTTTTCGAGCGAGGTCAATACAAACACCATTGTCTTCATTACTTTCACCAGTTTTATTAATCCAATGTAGCTTGATTCGCTCTGCTTCCATGTCGACGCGCAAGGAAGCACGTTTTTCATCAAAACCTGTCGGCTCTAGATCCATTTTTAACTCTCCTTAAGTGGGCCCGATACTTTAGTTTTAGCATATTGGCTTTTTTAAGCAATACCAAACGGTTATTAAAAACCAAAACGCCAAACAAAATGTCTGGCGTTGACTTGCTTATTGTTAACTGTCGTAATCTTGATTTTTGGGATAAGGCATTTTCAACTGTCCCCAGCGGATCACGATTACTGTCGATGCTAATAATATGGTTGAAAATGATATAGCTAAAATACGCCAATCATCCATGCCTTTCATATCTAAAATGAGGTATCGAGCCAAGGCAACAATAGCGATATATAGCGGCATGCGGATCGGCAATTTACCTGACTCAATGTAATTGACCACCATAGCCAAGACTTCAAGATAGATAAATAATAATAACAGATCGGCAAGTTCGACGGTTCTAATCGCGAACATATGCATTATTTCTTCACAAATGGCAAAAATAGTGGCCAAAGCAATAATGAAAAGGACTATGTATTCAATCGACTTTAAAGATTGTATGCTGGCATGTTTTATTCTGTGCATGTTGGCTCTACTATTTATGCTAGTGGGATCTTAATGATTTTATTATTCAGTAAAGTAAGCTGTTTGCCCAGAGATCTTAATCACAGACATAAAAAAACCGCTAATTAAATTAGCGGTTTTTTATTACTCGAAGTGTATGACTAACGCTTTAATGCTTCATTGAGTAAAGGGCGCATAATTTTGACTAATTGTGTGGTCACTTTTGGTGTGCCAGCAACAATGTTTCCCGAAATCAGATAATTATGACCGCCGGTGAAGTCTGTAACCGTACCGCCAGCTTCACGACAAATTAAGTCGCCTGCTGCGATATCCCAAGGTTTTAAACCAATCTCAAAAAATCCGTCTAGACGACCAGCAGCTACATAAGCTAAATCTAACGCGGCTGAACCAGCACGGCGTAGATCTGCACATTGCGGGAAGACTTCAGATAAAATTTTCATATAAGTTTCTGTATGCTGACGTGCTTTGAACGGAAATCCTGTACCTAGAATGGTACTGTCCAATTCACCCACGTTAGTTACACGCATACGGAAGTCGTTAAGTTTTGCACCTTTGCCACGAACCGCTGAAAACAGCTCTTCACGAACAGGATCATAAATAACCGCGACCTCGGTCACGCCTTTATATTGAAGGGCAATTGAAACAGCAAAATGAGGAATACCACGAACGAAGTTGTTGGTGCCATCCAAAGGATCGACTATCCAAACATAATCTTTATTTTCGCCACGGTTTTCACCGTCTTCTTCACCAATGATTGTGTGATCAGGGTAAGATTTACGAATTTGATATGTGATAGTTGCTTCTGCTTCCTTGTCTACACTAGTAACAAAGTCATTAATTCCTTTGGTACTTACCTCAACACGGTCGAGTTCAGTATAGGCGCGCATAATTGTTTGGCCAGCAGCGCGGGCAGCGCGCGTGGCAATAGTCATCATCGGATGCATAGCAATCCCCTGGATTTTAAAGAACGAATAAAACAGCGGCCGCATTATACCTTATTCAATAGTTATATCAAATGCAGATTTTCATATAACGTTATAAACAGGGCTTGTGATAACATATGGTCAATATTTTTTGAACGAAAGTGGTGTCATGTTAAGTAATATTCGTGTTGTGCTTGTGGGCACGTCTCACCCAGGAAACATTGGCTCGACTGCGCGTGCGATGAAAACCATGGGATTGTCTAATTTATATCTTGCTGAGCCAAGAGTTGAACCTGATGGTCAATCAATTGCACTGGCTGCTGGCGCTTCAGATATTTTAAAAAACCTTACAACAGTTAATTCATTAGATGATGCTATTGCGGGGTGTAGTTTAGTTATTGCGACAAGTGCACGTAGCCGAACATTAGATTGGCCTATGCTTGACCCGCGTCAAGCGGGCGAGAAGTTATCGCTTGAAAGTCTTAAAGGCCCGGTTGCGATTGTATTCGGTCGAGAAAATCATGGTCTAAGTAATGAAGAATTGCAAAAGTGTACTTATCATGTAGCTATACCAGCAAACCCTGAGTATAGCTCACTCAATTTAGCTCAAGCTGTGCAAATTATTTGTTATGAAACTCGCGTGGCTCACTTAGCTTTGGGTGAGCAGCCTGCACCAGAGGAAGAGTATCCTCTGGCTGAAGATTTAGAGCGTTTTTTTGTGCACTTAGAATCTACCTTGTCTGACACTGGCTTTGTGATTAAAAATCATCCTGGTAATGTGATGACCAAACTTCGCCGTTTATATAGCCGAGCTCGAATTGAAGCGCAAGAAATGAATATTTTGCGGGGTATTTTAACCTCGATTGATAAGAAGATAGATCAAAAGTAGTGGTGATAAGGGAGTTCACATGGGCGTGAGAGCAAGGCTAAAAGAAGATATTGAATCTATTTATCACCGTGATCCTGCGGCAAACAGTACCATTGAAATTTTACTCAATTATCCGGGTATGCATGCGATTTGGATACATAGGATTAGTCATAAGCTTTGGCGAGGTAATTGGCGGTTAACTGCACGTTGCTTGTCGACATTTTCACGCTGGTTAACTGGGGTTGAAATTCACCCCGGTGCGACATTAGGAAGACGTTTCTTTATCGATCATGGCATGGGTGTTGTGATCGGTGAAACGGCGGAAATTGGTGATGATTGTACCTTGTACCACTCTGTCACACTGGGTGGAACAACCTGGCAAGCGGGTAAACGCCACCCTACGTTAGGCAATAATGTGGTGATTGGTGCAGGGGCCAAAATATTAGGTCCAATTACTATGCATGATGGTGCTCGAGTCGGGTCGAATTCTGTAGTCGTTAAAGATGTGGAAGCCGACAATACCGTTGTGGGTATTCCAGGACGAGTCGTATCCTCACCAAGCTCGCAGTCAAAAGAGAAAGTTGAACGCCGCACTGAAATGGCCAAAAAGTATGGCTTTGATGCCTACGCTGTGTCGCCAGATAATCCAGATCCCGTTGCCAATGCAATTGGCCAGATGCTTGATCATATGCATTTGATGGATTCTAAAGTACAGGAGCTTTGCCAAGCCGTTCAAACTATGGGCGGGGAAGTGTGCACTGAAAAATTACCAGAGCTAAACGTGGGTGACTTTGACGAAGCTGAAAAAGCAGCAGCTAAAAAACGAAAACGTGAACTCACTGAGTTTGACCCAAGTATATAAATTGAACTTGGTAAGCTCATTACTCAACCAATATGAAGCCTTAAAAGTGTACCCTGAGCAAAAAATCGGGCCAGTAGGAGGGGATTCCCATATTGGCATTGAATTTTAAGCCGTAAAAAGGTTAAATGTCTCGGCAAAAATGAGGCTGTTTTTACGCTCCTGCATTCTAATACCTGAGTAAATTAGTCGGATTAATACTTGACTAAATTAGTCGGATTAATACTTGACTAAATTACTCGGGTATGATGAAATTACTGCATACTTTTTGGGAGCAGTCGCAAGTTATGAAACTTACATCAAAAGGTCGCTACGCAGTCACAGCTATGCTGGATGTTGCGATTCATTCTGGAACAGGACCTGTACCTTTAGCAGACATATCTGAAAGACAGGGTATTTCGTTGTCTTATCTTGAACAGCTATTTGCTAAATTACGAAAGCACGGTCTGGTATCTAGTGTGCGCGGACCTGGTGGCGGATACCGTTTAGGCTTAGAAGCTGATGCTATTTCCGTGGGCATGGTTGTACATGCAGTTGATGAATCTGTCGATGCTACGCGCTGTCAAGGACAAGGGAATTGCCAAAGTGGCACTCGATGTCTTACTCATTCCCTATGGGGTGATTTAAGTAAACAAATTTCAGATTTTTTAAATGGTATTTCACTTGCTGGTCTGATGAACAAAAGAGACGTGCAATTTATCTCTATTAAGCAAGATAAAATCCAGAAGGAACATCGTGTCATTTTGTAACGTATTGTTATTAAAAGCATGGTGTTGATTTAAATACAATTATTATTTGTACGTTGTATGTAGCCTCAGTTGAGACTGCTAAGTACGGAGTGAGTTATGAAACTTCCTATCTATCTAGATTATGCCGCAACAACCCCAGTCGACAAACGTGTCGCAGAGAAAATGGTTCAACATATGACTATGGACGGAGTGTTTGGTAATCCAGCCTCTCGTTCTCATCGTTATGGTTGGCAAGCCGAAGAAGCAATTGATATTGCTCGTAATCAAGTTGCTGACCTCATCAATGCTGACCATCGTGAAATCGTATTCACTTCAGGTGCAACAGAATCATCTAACCTTGCGATTAAAGGTATTGCTCACTTCTATCACAAGAAGGGTAAGCATATTATCACCAGTAAAACTGAGCATAAAGCCACGTTAGATACGTGTCGCCAGTTAGAACGTGAAGGTTATGAAGTGACTTATTTAGAACCTGAAGCTAACGGTATTATTCCTTTGGCGCGTCTTGAAACGGCCATGCGCGATGACACTATTCTTGTCAGCATTATGCACGTTAATAATGAAATTGGTGTGATACAAGATATCAATGCAATTGGTGAACTTTGCCGTGCTAAGGGTATTTTCTTTCATATGGATGCTGCACAAAGTGCAGGCAAAATACCGCTTGATGTACAGCAAACTAAAGTGGATTTGATTTCAATATCAGGCCATAAAATGTACGGACCTAAAGGTGTTGGTGCATTGTATGTTCGCCGTAAACCTCGTATTCGTTTAGAGTCTCAAATGCACGGTGGCGGCCATGAACGTGGTATGCGCAGTGGTACATTAGCAACTCATCAAATTGTTGGTTTAGGTGAAGCAGCTGTTATTGCAAAGCAAGACATGCAAGAAGATACAGTGCGCATTCGTCGCTTACGTGACAAGCTTTGGGCTGGTATTAATCACATTGAAGAAACTTATATCAATGGTGATTCAGAGCAGGGTTTCTGTGGCATTTTTAACGTTAGCTTTAACTTTGTTGAAGGTGAATCGTTAATGATGGCGCTTAAAGATTTAGCGGTTTCATCTGGTTCAGCTTGTACATCTGCAAGTCTAGAGCCTAGCTATGTGCTTCGTGCACTAGGCTTAAACGATGAAATGGCACACAGTTCAATTCGTTTCTCTATTGGGCGTTTTACTACCGATGAAGAAATTGAGCATGCAATTAACGTAATCACTGAATCTATAGATAAGTTACGTGAAATGTCGCCACTTTGGGAGATGTTTAAAGATGGTATCGATTTGAACCAAGTTCAATGGGCACATCACTAATTGGGTTATCTCACCAATTATACGAACTGATAAAATGACAGAGATTTTGGAGCAGTATCATGGCTTATAGCGAAAAAGTAATCGACCATTATGAAAATCCACGTAACGTGGGTTCATTTGACAAAAACGACCCTTCAGTAGTAACCGGTATGGTTGGCGCGCCAGCTTGTGGTGATGTAATGAAGCTGCAACTTAAAATTAATGCTGATGGCATTATTGAAGATGCTAAATTCAAAACATACGGTTGTGGCAGTGCTATTGCTTCTAGCTCGCTGGTAACAGAGTGGGTTAAAGGTAAAACAGTTGACCAAGCTGGTAGCATCAAAAATGCTGATATTGCCGCTGAGTTAGCGTTACCTCCAGTGAAAATTCATTGCTCTATTTTAGCTGAAGATGCTATTAAAGCGGCAATTGAAGAGTACAAGTCGAAACAGTCTAAGTAATACCTGGAGTTAAAGATGGCAATTTCAATGACCCCAGCTGCGGCTGACAGAGTAAGATCATTTCTTGCTAATCGCGGAGATGGCCTTGGTTTACGCCTTGGGTTGAGAACATCTGGCTGTTCAGGAATGGCTTATGTGCTTGAGTTTGTAGATGAACTTAATGACGATGATGAGTTATACACTATTGACGGTGTTAATATCATCATCGACGCGAAAAGCTTCATCTATTTGCAAGGCATCGAGTTAGACTTTATTAAAGAGGGCCTCAATGAGGGGTTCCAATTTAATAACCCTAACGCCAAAGGTGAGTGTGGTTGCGGTGAAAGCTTTACCGTGTAAATGATCATTTCACTGTGTTTTAAACATGCAAGTATGAATGTTATTAAATGAATTACTTCGAATTGTTTGATCTCGCTCCATCCTTCGATATTGACACCGCAAGTCTTGCAGAGCGCTATCGCGATCTGCAACGTGCGGTGCACCCCGATAAGTTTGCCAACGACACTGAACAACAGAAATTATTGTCTGTTCAGCGTACGGCGCAAGTCAATGATGGTTACCAAACCCTAAAGAGCCCACTAAGACGCGCAGAGCACATGCTCAGCTTGCGTGGCATTGAGCTCAGTCACGAAACAACGACGATTAAAGATACGGGTTTTTTAATGCAGCAAATGGAATGGCGAGAAATGTTGGAAGACATTAATGACTCTGCCGAACCACAAGGTATAATTGATGCCTTATACGATTCTTTTGCCACTTATGAAAAGTCATTGTTTACTTTATTGAGTCAGCAGCTGATAAGCGCTGGTGAAATTGATAATAAGCACGCTGCAGATCAAATTCGTAAATTAAAATTTATGGCAAAATTACACGATGAACTTGCACGTATCGAAGATGCATTACTTGACTAGGCTGAGTAATATATTTCCTTAGCTTACAAGCAGTCACCTATCGACTTCGCCCCGTAATTTCTTGATAAACCCTGTGGTTTATCTACAACAAAGTTGGAACACTATGGCACTGTTGCAAATTGCAGAACCTGGACAAAGCGCCGCGCCGCATCAACACCGCTTAGCTGTTGGCATTGATCTAGGCACCACAAATTCACTTGTTGCTGCAGTAAGAAGCGGCAAAGCAAGCACTTTATTCGACGAGCAAGGTCAGCACTCTTTGCCATCTGTGGTTCATTATGGCAAAGATGCTATTTTAGTTGGACACCAGGCTCAAGCACTGTCAGCAATTGACCCACAAAATACCATAGTGTCGGTTAAGCGTTTTATGGGCCGTAGTCTGCAAGATATTCAAAGCCGTGATGCTCACCATGCGTACCAATTTGAAGCCAGCGAGAACGGTTTACCTGTGTTTGTTACCCAACAAGCAAAGGTTAATCCTATTCAAGTGTCCGCTGAAATTTTAAAACCTTTAGTAGAGCGAGCTGAAAAAACCTTAGGCGGTGAATTACAAGGCATAGTGATTACTGTTCCTGCGTATTTTGACGATGCACAACGTCAAGGCACCAAAGATGCAGCTGAGCTGTTAGGGGTGAGAGTACTGCGTTTGCTTAATGAACCAACTGCCGCAGCTATAGCCTATGGCCTTGATTCTAAACAAGAAGGCGTGATTGCCATATATGACTTAGGTGGCGGTACATTTGATATTTCAATTCTGCGCCTAAACCGGGGGGTATTTGAAGTACTCGCTACCGGTGGCGATTCGGCCTTAGGTGGTGATGATTTTGATCATCTCTTAGTTGAGCATTTCAAGCAAGCCTGGCAATTGGAAGCATTGACAGCGCAAGAGTCTCGTCGATTATTAATTGAGGCACGTCGAGTCAAAGAAGCGTTAACCGATAATCAAAATGTAACTGCGACTTTATCATATGCTGACAAACAACTTGAGTTAGTTGTCACTAAAGCAGAGTTTGACAGTATAATTGCTGCGTTAGTTAAGAAAACAATCGGCAGTTGTCGTCGAACATTGCGTGATGCTGGTGTGAGCACCGATGAAGTGATCGAAACTGTTATGGTTGGCGGTTCTACACGTGTTCCTTTAGTTCGCGAACAAGTTGAAGCCTTTTTCAAGAAACCGCCTTTAACGTCAATTGACCCCGATCGCGTAGTGGCCATTGGCGCCGCTATTCAAGCTGATATTTTAGTCGGTAACAAGCCTGAATCAGATTTACTATTGTTAGATGTTATTCCGTTATCTCTAGGTATTGAAACCATGGGTGGCCTGGTAGAGAAAGTGGTTACTCGTAACACGACTATTCCTGTCGCGCGAGCTCAAGAGTTCACTACCTTTAAGGATGGCCAGACCGCAATGGCATTTCATGTCGTTCAGGGCGAACGTGAATTAGTCGATGATTGTCGCTCTCTAGCGCGCTTTACCTTGCAAGGCATACCGCCTTTAGCTGCGGGTGCTGCACATATTCGAGTGACATTTCAAGTCGATGCAGATGGCTTACTCAATGTCACTGCAATGGAAAAGTCGACCGAAGTGCAAACCAGTATTCAGGTTAAACCGTCCTTTGGTTTATCTGACACTGAAATTGCCACTATGCTTAAAGATTCGATGAAACATGCGAAAGAGGATATTACTCGTCGTATGCTTGCTGAACAAAAAGTTGAAGCGGCTAGAGTGATTGAGTCGTTAACAGCAGCACTGCAAAAAGACGGTGATTTACTTGAAGCCAATATGCGTTCACAGCTACAAACAGCTATCGAGTTATTAGCTGCTACCGCAGAAAAAAATGATGTTGATGCGATTGAAAAAGCGATCAACGATTTAGATGCCCAAACCCAAGACTTTGCGGCAAGACGTATGGATAATTCGATAAGAGCGGCATTTAAGGGCCGTTCTGTCGACAATATATAGGTGAGAACATGCCACAATTAGTTTTTTTACCCCATAGTGAGTTATGTCCTGACGGGGCTGTACTTGAGGCCGAAGTCGGTGAAACCATTTTAAACGTGGCTTTACGTAACGGTATTCATATTGAGCATGCTTGCGAAAAGTCATGTGCCTGTACTACATGTCATGTAGTTGTGCGTGAAGGCTTTAATCAGCTTGAGGCAAGTGATGAACTTGAAGATGACATGTTAGATAAAGCCTGGGGATTAGAGCCTGAGAGCCGCTTATCTTGTCAAGCTAAAGTGGTTGCATGTGATATGGTGATTGATATTCCTAAGTACACTGTCAATATGGTGAGTGAAGGCTAAATCAGTCATTGATTATTTTTGCATATTAAAAAAGGCAATATCCTAAAAGGTTATTGCCTTTTTTGTGTTTAATTAATGTTGCTGGTTTTTATGGGTAACTCTCACGCTTCGTGATCACAGTTGTATGGTTAGAAATGGTTCGTAAAGTAGCCATTTTCATTTAAAACAACACTTATGCTATGCATACAATATTAAATTACGTATAATCCGCGCGAATTTTATAAACTTGCTCACATTAAGGAAGCTAGTTATGGCGATCGAACGCACATTTTCTATTATCAAACCAGATGCAGTTGCTAACAACCACATCGGTGCTATTTATAACCGTTTTGAATCAGCAGGTCTTAAGATCGTTGCTTCTAAAATGGTTCATTTATCTAAAGAACAAGCTGAAGGTTTCTACGCTGAACACAGCGCACGTCCTTTCTTTGGTGCTTTAGTGTCTTTCATGACTTCTGGTCCAGTAATGGTTCAAGTGTTAGAAGGCGAAAACGCTGTTCTAGCTAACCGTGAAATCATGGGCGCAACTAACCCAGCAGAAGCTGCTCGTGGCACGCTACGTGGCGACTATGCAGCTAGCATTGATGAAAACGCAGTTCACGGTTCTGATGCACTTGAATCAGCCGCTCGTGAAATTGCTTACTTCTTTAGCGCTGATCAAGTGTGCCCACGCACTCGTTAATCTTTGCTAAGAAATGAGAAGGCGCTTAGGCGCCTTTTTTATTGTCGAAAAATTGATATTCAACCTATTAATGCTTATCCATTGCACTAAGACCAACTTATTATATTTGGCACTTTGATTGTCTTCAGTAACTATCGCACCAGGCTAAATTAATGGTTCATTTTCATATTGGTCTCAAATTATGTCAGCTAAGCATATTAAATAGCGACTAAACCAGTTTGTATATGGGCGGTTAATCGTTCCTTAATTAACCTAGTTGATGATGTTAATATATTTAAGCATATTTTATATGCAACATTTTCAATAGAAAAACTATTAATTACAACAAGATTAAAGTGAGTTTTATCACGAAAATGGTAAGGGAAAAGTAATTATATATAAGTTTTGATATTTATTTCATTAATTTAGTCTATTTTGTAATCATTTGAATTGTGTACTTAATGATGCATTTGTTTTTATTTTGTTTCATTGTTAATTGTTGTTTAATTCGGTGGTTTTTATTTGTTTTTTATTTGTTTTTTATCTTAGTGGTTTTTGTTTTATTTAAAGTTTAAATAAAAATTGATATTTTTATTTTTCTTTAAAATCAGTAAGTTGGTCTGTTTGTCCGTTTGTGATAATACAAAGGCACGCCTATTGTTTGTGAGATGTTGCCGTTGTTGACTAATCGTTTTTTATTTATTAATAATACTGCCCTGCAATTAGCGCTTGGCTAATTGCATTATAAAAAATATAACAACTTGATGTTTTTAAAACTAAGTTGCAGGGAGTTTTATTATGAGTTCAGTGTCATTAACTGCGAAAGCTATTCGTAGTAGTTTATTAGCAGTTGCCGCAACAAGTGTTGCATCTGTAAGCGTATTTTCAGCCTCTGCTGTTGCAGCAGAAGAGCAAGTTCAAAAAGTTGAGCGTATTGCTGTTACCGGTTCACGTATTAAACGTACCGATATGGAAACAGCAAGCCCAGTCAGTGTGATCGATGCTTCTGCTATTCTTGCATCAGGCGCAACTTCAATTGATGATGTATTACAAAAAATGACATCTTCAGGCGGTGCAATGACTAACGCTGCTGTTAACAATGGTTCTGGTGGTAATGCATCAATGAACCTACGTGGCTTAGGTTCAAACCGTACTCTAGTATTGGTAAACGGTCGTCGTATGATCGCATCTGGTACTGGCGCGGCATCAACGGTTGATTTAAACACCATTCCTGTTTCAATGATCCAACGTGTCGAAGTACTAAAAGATGGCGCTTCAGCTGTTTATGGTACCGATGCTATCGCTGGTGTGGTTAACGTTATCCTTAAGCGTGATTTCGATGGTTTCGAAATGAATGCTCAAACGGGTTTATCTGCACAAGGTGATGCTGATGAAACAAGCCTAGATATGACTTTAGGCAACACGTTTGACAAAGGCAACTTAGTCTTAAACGCCCAGTACACTAAGCGTGGTGAAGCGAGCCAAGCTGACCGTGATTTCTCTAATTGTCCTATTGCTGAAACCGGTGCCGCGGGCGCTAAAAAGCTTTACTGTGGTGGTAGTGGATATGCACAAGGTGGTCACGTCTGGGGTGATAATAACTTCGGTATTACAGCAACAGGCGCTGAAGGCGCTTATGCTATTGGTGATTCAGGTTTTTATGGCCAATACGTTGATGATGGTGAAGGTAATCCTGAATTTTCATATTTTGACGAAAATAACACTGAAGCGAATCTCAGTGGTCGTGGTGGCGAATATCATGACTATAGCTCAGAAGATGCTTACAACTATGCCAAAGACAGTTTCTTATCAACCCCAATGGAGCGTTTAAACCTAAGCTTTGCGGGTACTTATGAGCTATCAGATAGCATCATGTTCTTTACCGAAGCTATGTACACTAAGCGTTGGTCAGAGCAACAAATGGCTCCTCAGCCTATTTGGAATAATGATCCTTGGGTTTATGATTCATCATGGATGAACAAAGAACTGATTGGTAAAGTGCAAGAGGGTGAGGCTCTAAGCTACGGTCGTCGCATGGTTGAGTCTGGATCTCGTGACTTTAGTCAAACCGTAGATACTGTACGTATCGTTGTTGGTTTAGAAGGTGAGTTCGACAATGGTTGGGCATGGGATGCTTCTTACAACAAAGGTAAGAACGATTCAGTTGACACTTTAGCAAACCTACACAACATTGGTTCAATCAATGATGCTGTTGTTGCAAAGACATTTGATCCATTTACTCAGTCTTCTTGGGAAGGCGCAAGTATTGCACCATTCATTTACACCGAAGTTAACAGCGGTGGCAGTGAGTTAGATATCGTAGCGGCAAGCTTATCTGGCGCAATTATGGATTTACCTGCTGGTGAATTAGGTTTTGCAGCAGGTTATGAGAACCGTAAAGAGTCGGCACATTATACGCCTGATTCATTAACGGCTCAGGGCTTAGCCAACGATCCACGTGTTGAAGCTACCGCGGGTGAGTTCAGTGTTGATGAGGTTTATGCTGAATTAGCTATCCCATTGTTAGCCGACTTACCACTTGCACAGCAAGTTGATATGAGCGCTGCAGTGCGTTACTTCGACTATAGCACTTTTGGTAACGACACTACTTGGAAGTTAGGCCTAACATGGCGCTTATATGACGACCTAATGATACGTGGTGGCCGTTCTACAGCATTCCGCGCGCCAACAGTAAGTGAGTTATTTGGTGGTAAGTCACCATCATTTAACCAAATTGTTCACCCAGCTACAGATCAAACTCAAGCTGAAGTGACTGTGGGTGGTAACGAAATGTTAACCCCTGAAGAAGCTGATATCACCACTCTTGGTTTAGTTTATTCTCCAAGCTATGTTGAAGGATTATCTTTCACTGTTGATTATTTTGATATTGCGATAACTAATACAATTACTGCGGTTGATTCTAACTATGTTGCTAACCAGTGTTTAGATGCCGGTGGCAATAAAATCAATACCGGTACTTCACTATGTCAGTCATCAAATATTGAAATTGATAGCACAGGTCGTATCAAGTTTGACAATGGTTTACAAAACATTGGCGCAACGAATACTTCAGGTTATGACATTAACGTTGCCTATGTATTTGATGCATTAAACTTAAGCTGGAAAGCGGGTTTAGACTCATCAATTCTTTCTTCATATGAAGAGTTTGATCCAGATGGTAACGCAGTTGATTACCGTGGTTACATTACTGGTGGTGTAGGAGCTTATGCTAAGTTTAAATCAAACTTCAACATCACTGCAGCCGGCGATGATTGGAGTGCAACTTACGAAGCACGTTATATCGATGGTATGGATTCATTCGCTTGTAAAGCTGACACGACTAAGTGTTATGCACCAAGTGTAGATAGCATTGTATACCATGATTTATCAGGTTCTTATGACGTGACAAACACGGTTCGCATGTCAGCTGGTGTGAATAACATTTTTGATGAAGAACCTCCATATTTCACCGGTAACAACGATTCGAATACCGATCCATACACTTATGATGTACTAGGTCGTTACTTCTTCGTTCGTGCTAACGTGAAGTTCTAATATCGAGTATGTGTTAAGGCAGATCTTATGACTGGCTGAACGCAGTAAAAAAGCCCTAGACAATTGTCTAGGGCTTTTTTTATTCTTGTGTTTTTGTTCGAAAGGGGGCTTTTTGTGTGTGTTATTTACTTATGACTGACTTCAACTTCGTATGAGCTAAATTTACGGATATTGATCACTCCGGTATCAAATATCAAATATTGACCTTTTATACCCTGTAACGTCCCCGTCACCTCTGCTACTTTGTCAAAGTTGTGTGATTTCACTTTTAGCGGAAATTGCTCAATCGGATATTGAATTGCTTGAATGTTCGCGTCTAATCGCTCAATGATTATATCGCTATGTTCCGCGGCTATTTGTTGTAACTTTTCAGCGATTAAAGGGATCAGCTCAGCCGCTTGTGCAACCAAATCAACATCATCGTTATGGCTTTTAAGCATGGCTTGCCAATGGGTTTTATCATTGATAAATTTTGCTAATTCTATTTCAATTAATCCTGACATTTTACGGGTCGACACCTTAAAAATAGGCAAGCCTTGGGTCGCGCCTTGGTCAATCCAGCGAGTCGGGATTTGGTTGTGGCGAGTAATGCCAACTTTGATCCCTGAGGTATTTGATAAATAGACATAATGAGGAACAAAACAGTGGGTTTGCGCCCATTCTGGCTCGCGGCAAGTACCCTGATCAAAATGACAGGTTTCTGGCTTCATGATGCACATGTCGCAGCTAGCCAGTTTTTGCATACAAACATAACAATGGCCCTGAGAATAACTTTTTTTAGTTTTCTTACCACAATTACAGCAAAAAATATTGCCAGTATGCGTTAACGTCAGTGATTTACCAATTAAAGGATTAAGTGGAATAAGAGCGTCACCCACGGGGAGCTGATATTGCACTTCATCTGCTGAGTTAAGTGAAGTGTTGAGTTTTGATAGTGTGCCTAACATGTACGTTCCATTTATGAGCTTTTGCGGCATAGTTTAGCAGATGTGATAGCTAAACTATGCCGCAATTTAGTTCAATTGAACTTGTTCATACATTTTTGGCGGAGCTTAAGCAAAATAACGTATCACAGTGTTAAGCGCATTGTCTGGCTAGGTAGACTTTATTTTTACCCAAAAACTTTGCTTGATATAAGGCTTTATCAGCTTCTATCATCAAGTCTTGCATTGAGGTGGTTGATGCATTTAATTCGGCAAGACCTAAACTAATAGTGAAGTTTATTTTAATCTCATTAAAGATGAAGTCTTTTTCGGCAATGCTGTTTCTAAGCCGTTCTGAAATAGTCCAAGCATCTTGCTCGCTCGTTTTAGGTAGCACGATTAAAAACTCTTCTCCGCCAATTCTGCCTACGAGGTCATGCTTTTTAATGCAAGTTTGTGCTCTTTGTGCGAGCGCTTTAATGGCTAGGTCCCCAATATGATGGCCATACTTATCATTGATCTCTTTAAAGTTATCTATGTCAAAAATGATCACCGAGGCAGATTGTCGTAATTTTATTGCGCGTTTGATTAGCTGCTCACCTTTGATAAAGGTAAATCCTCGATTGGCAATTTTTGTTAGAAAATCTGTTTGTGAGCGTTTTTTATAAGTGTTTAGTGCAAAAAGCAGAAACAAGCCTAATGTGATAGTTAATAAAGCCACAATAGTTAATGTTAGCTCATGAATTTTTTCTTTATCTTGAATAGCAGTGAGCTTTAATTCATTAATGGCTAGTTTGTTGGCCAGGAGAATGTTCTCAAACTCAGCCACTTTTGCATGATGATTTAAAGCTGCGTTGATGACTTCAGGATTTAACATGTTCTGGTTATTTTTACGCTCATCATCAATTAATTGAAACAGTAAATTGATTGAAGCTAAGTAATCTTGTTTTGCAAATGCAATAATCGCATCAGCTTTGAGTATCATATCTTGTTTGTCTGTTCTGAAATGCTGATCTTGTTTAAATAACATCGCCATTTCGGCCGCTTCAGATGCTTGTCCATTACGCATGTAAGCTATCGCAAGAAATAGGTAACTACTCGTGGCAAAGTATTGCTCTTGGGTAGTCTCACGCAATTGAATGGCATTATTTAGGTTAGTTATTGCCGTTGGATAATCTTGCATCCCTAGGGCTACTCGCCCTGCATTTAAGTGCGCGAAAAAAGCAAAATCTTTGAATTGGACGCTGGACTCAGCAAGCTTAAACTGTGCATCCACACTGGCTTTTGCTTCAGGCCAATGACCTAATTTGATGCTTTGGCTTAACATGTTGTGCAGCATATTAAACATGTCTTGTTTATCATCAATGGCCGCCCAGGTTTGATAGGCTTTTTTAAAATTGTCATAGCTGCGCTGATGTAAGCCGACATTTCGGTAAAGACTGCCAGTGGCATTGTAAATTAAGGCTTTTCTATTGGTGTTGAGGGTTTCACTTTTATCGACAACATCCATAGCTTCATCAAGCAAAGCAATACCTATATGTATGGTACTGGCATCTTCATAACAAAAGGCATTTTGGGTCAACGTTTTGGCTAATAGCTCAGTATTATTTTGCTGTCTTGCGTATTCGAGGGCTTTATAACGATCGACACAATAAATAGCAGGGTCATTTGTTTGTAAGTACAGGGCAAAAGATCGTTCAAGATGGCTATCAATTAATGTGTCAGAAATGGGTAATGAGGCGACTAAATTGATGCTTTTATCATAACTGTCGATGGCTAAATCAAGCTGACGAGTTTTTTCATAAAGTTGACCGTATAAAAAATACAGTTTGGCTTTATTCTCATTGGCTAAAATGCTTGTGTCGATATCGAATTGGTTTAAACGTTGGAGGGTATCTTCTACTGAATGAGAGTCTGCATAGTCTTCAAAATATTTAACTGACTCGGTAGCAAGTCCATTTGAGCTATAAATAACCACTAGAAAATACATCAAAAGTATACAAACATTTGAAGAAGTCATATTCATCGGTGCCACAGTGCTAATTATCCTTTTAGTCTTATAAACGAAGGTTATCATAATTTTCAGTTATGTATACTCCTTTTAATTAATAGGTTTTATATAATCAAATACTTAACTTCTACGTTAAGTGAGGTTTTTTTATATAAAGTGACTACAAACTGTTGTACAAATTCTCAAAATAGAGAAAGCGATCCCGTGTGAAAAAGGTGTTCAGCTATGTAAATATTATTCTGGTAGGGTTAATAGTAGAGGTTAATTTTAAGGAAGTTTAAGCTAAATCAAACGGGAGTTTGGCAGTATGTTAATACTTCAGAAGTCTATGAGATTGAGGCCATCATTAAAAATGCACTATATTAACCCGAGTTAAGTTAAATAATGCATTTTTATCTGTGTTTTAGTGTGGCTAGATGCATACATTTAGTTGATTTTATTTACTTTATCTAGAACTACATCGTCGCCTAATTTATAAAATTGCTCAACGATTTGTTCTTCTTGAATCAATTCGGTCAAGCCTAAGCTCATATTTGCCCTGAATAAGGCTACGCCGGTATGGCTTGCGGTTTCATATTTGCTGCTAAACTGCTCAATATTGACCCCAAGTGCGTTAAGACTGTTTGAAATATGTAACACAAGTCCTGGGCGATCGTAAGCGACAAGCTGGTAGCTAATATGTTTAATCGGTTGTGCCGTTAGACTTGCTTGTGAGTAAGTTAATGATAAGCCATCAATACATTCGAGTGCATCGATAAATTCATCCCATTTATCGACCGGCATTTCTAATTGTAATATTGCAGCAAAAATACCGTCCAAATGACGCATTTCTGAATCTAACCAATTTCCATCTTGACGAGTTACTGCATTAGCGATCTGTTCAACTAAGCCTTTTCTATCAGGAGCTTGCAGGGTAACCAAATATCGCATCATAAAAACTTTCTCCTATATAAAACTAAAGTTTTGGTTGTAACACTACTGTCATCTTTACGTCATATAATGCCAACCACTTTAAGTTGGGTTAATAATGAAAGACACCTATTGTCATCATCATTTATTGTTAACACAGTAAATTACACAATCAAAGCGCTATTTTTTAGTGAATGATTAAATATAGAGGTTCTTAATGGAAAGTCAGGTAAATCAGCCTGGTTCTGCGGCTAAAAATCTACTTGTAGATCGCTATGCTACACGCAGAGCATTTAAGGATAAGGCAGCACAAATTGCTGTAACAGTCGGCGGCACTATGGTGTTTGTTGCATTATTACTGATATTTTTCTATCTGCTATACGTGATCAAACCTATTTTTGATGGTGCTGAAATTCAGCCTAGTACCAAGGTGAGTATGCTGCACACTGATGTGCCGACCTTGATGGTAGGCAGTGATGAACAAAATGAAGTGTTATTTCGCGTAGCAAAAGATGGCCAAGTCGATTTTTATTCTTCAGTGACTAACCAGCTTATCACCACCCATAGCATTAAGCTTCCAATCGGAACTACGGTGACGAGTAGTGCGAAATCAAGTCCGAACGAGCAACGCTTTGCATTAGGCTTAAGTAATGGTCAGGTGATAGTGCTTGGGATTGATTTTGAGGTCACTTATCCTGATAACCAGCGTTTAATTACCCCCAAAGTGCGTTATTTAAATCAACAGCCTTTAACGATTAATCCTAATGGTTCGGTACATCATTTAGCATTTGATTTTTCAGATAGCCGCATGAGTTTTGTGTTTCAAGACCAACAGGGCGTGTGGAATATCAATCGTCTTGATGGCGAAGAAAACATGATGACAGAAGAGGTTGAGTGGACCTCGTATCATTCTGTTATTGAAGAGGCGCCGTCTAAATCATTATTGCCATTAATGACCCCAGATCATCGTCAACTTATTCTCCCCGCTGCGAATAAGTTGTATGTATATGACATTCGCGATGCTGAAGCAGTTGAGTTACTACAAGTTATTGATGTTACAAAAGGCAATGCAAATGTTAATCAAGTAAACTTGCTTGCTGGTGCGAGTTCTATACTGGTGAGTTATGACACAGGTGTTGTCAGTCAATTTTTCCAAGTGAACAGCGACAATGGCCGTTTATATCAGCACATTCGAGAGTTTGACGAGTTAGCTCCTATTGGCACAATGGCGACAGAGTTTTACCGTAAAAGCTTTGCAGTATTAAGTCCTGAAGGTGAGCTAACCTTGTTATACGCCACTAGCCAGCGTAATTTATTCGATGACGTATTTGAGCTACCTAATCCAGGTTTGATGTCGTTTAGTCCACGCTCAAATGCGCTTATTATAGAAGCAGATAAGCAATTACATTTATTTGCCGTAGAAAACAGCCACCCAGAAGTGTCATGGAGCGCAATGTGGCAAAAAGTGTGGTACGAAGGTTATCCAGAGCCTCAATATGTGTGGCAGTCTACTTCTGGCTCAGATGATTTTGAAGCAAAATTAAGCCTAATGCCGTTAGCATTTGGCACTATGAAAGCGGCATTCTATGCCATGCTATTTGCTGTGCCATTGGCCATAGCAGGTGCCATTTACACCGCATACTTTATGACCCCCAAAGTGCGTAATGTGGTTAAACCTACCATTGAAATTATGGAAGCATTGCCGACAGTTATTTTGGGCTTTTTAGCCGGTCTATGGCTAGCGCCACTGATTGAAGATCATTTACCGGCATTCTAGCCTTACTGATGCTATTGCCTACATCTATTTTAACCAGTGCATTTTGCTGGAGTAAACTACCGCAAAAATGGAAGCAACGTTTACCTGAAACCTATCAGGAATTAATGCTAATTCCGGTGATTGTTTTTGTTGGCTGGTTTTCATTTGCTATTAGCCCAACCATTGAAATTCTATTCTTTGATGGCAATACTCGCCAATTCATTACTAATGATTTAGGTATTACCTTTGACCAACGTAATGCATTAGTGGTCGGTATTGCCATGGGTTTTGCGGTTATTCCAACCATCTTCTCTATTGCTGAAGATGCCATTTTCTCAGTACCGCGCCATTTATCTAATGGTAGCTTGGCGTTAGGTGCGACAAACTGGCAAACCCTTACACGTGTTGTACTGCTGACCGCAAGTCCAGGTATTTTCTCTGCCATTATGATGGGCTTAGGGCGTGCCGTAGGGGAAACTATGATTGTCCTTATGGCAACAGGTAATACTGCCATTTTGGAGTGGAGTGTGTTTGAAGGTATGAGAACACTTGCGGCTAATATTGCAGTAGAAATGCCTGAATCTGCTATTGGTTCATCTCATTATCGTGTGTTGTTCTTAGCGGCATTCGTGCTGTTTATATTCACTTTCGTATTCAACACCATCGCTGAGGTAGTGCGTCAACGTTTACGTGACCGCTATAGTTCGCTTTAAGGAATAATGATGACTTTTATATACACAATTTCCGCGGTTGTCTTGAGAGGTTTATATAATGGGTAAGTGGTTTAAATCAGGCTCACCATGGATTTGGATGACAGGTGGCGCAGTCAGTATCAGTTTGATTGCCGTGATCGGCTTATTATTACTGATCGCTTGGCGCGGCTTAAGTTACTTTTGGCCTGCTGAAGTTTATCAGTGGGAATTGCAAGATCAAAAAGGCATAAAAAGCACTCTTATAGGCGAAATTTATGATCGAGAAGAAGTACCCACTGAACGCTTAATATCAGCAGGGCATCAATTTAATCAACATCCTGGTGAGTTTGTCACGCGCTACTTGGTCAAAACCGGTAACCGTGAATTTGTTGGATTAGATTTTAGATGGATCTTAGCGACAGACATTGTCAGTCGCAGCACTCCATCAGATGTAGCAAAATTTGAGCGTACTAAAAACGGTAACTTTTACGGTTATCCCATTGCGGTTATCGAAGATGGTAAGCGTTTGGCTCTTGACGGTGATGCGCTTGAAAGCTCATTGATTGAGCATATCAATCGTGCGGTTAATATTGGCGATGAAGCATTAACCTTACAAAAAAGTGACATTGGTTCAATTAACTATGAAATTGAACGTCTACGTTTAAAAGAGCGCAGATACGAGTTAGAAGGTAAGTTAACTGCGGCAGCTAAAGCTGAAATTGAAGCGGGCATTAGTCAACTTAACCAAGACTATTTAGTACTTGAGAAATCACTTTTTGCATTACGTGATAGCGCAGCACGGGATTCGGTTATTGTGCGTGATATGCGCGGCGAGGAAGTGACCTTAAAACTAGATAGCATTCTTGATGTTAACTATGTTAACCATATGAACTTTATTGATAAAGTGGCCCATTGGTTTATTGGTATAGGGCGTTTTGTTAGCGATGACCCACGTGAAGCTAATACCGAGGGTGGAGTGTTTCCTGCCATATTTGGTACGGTATTCATGGTGATGTTAATGGCCGTTATTGTGACCCCATTTGGTGTTGTAGCTGCGATTTACCTACATGAATATGCTAAAAAAGGTCCAATTACTAAGATGATCCGCATTGCGGTAATTAATTTAGCCGGTGTGCCATCAATTGTTTATGGTGTATTTGGTTTGGGCTTCTTTGTTTATGTGCTAGGCGGTTCACTCGACCAATTGTTCTACCCTGAAGCGTTACCAGCGCCAACGTTTGGCTCGCCAGGGGTCATTTGGTCAGCATTAACTTTAGCTATTCTAACGTTACCCGTAGTGATTGTGTCTACTGAAGAAGGCTTAAGCCGTATTCCAAGTGCCGTCCGTCAAGGCAGTTTAGCCTTAGGGGCGACAAAAGCCGAAACCCTATGGCGCATCGTTATTCCAATGGCGAGTCCAGCTATTATGACAGGATTAATCTTAGCCGTTGCCCGTGCAGCAGGCGAGGTTGCTCCTTTAATGTTAGTGGGCGTGGTTAAATTGGCCCCAACATTACCAATAGATATGAACTTTCCATTTGTGCATTTAGAGCGAAAGTTTATGCACTTAGGTTTCCACATTTATGACGTAGGCTTTCAAAGCCCTAACGTCGAGGCGGCGCGTCCTTTGGTTTACGCTACCTCATTTTTATTAGTCTCGGTAATTGTCGCGTTAAACTTAACCGCCATTAGCGTGCGCAACCATTTACGTGAAAAATTCCGTTCGCTAGAACACTAATAGCGATATCCTGAGGGAAAATTAAAATGATTTCGATTGATCGTACAAACATGCAAACTAAAACGGTAGATTTAGCTAACTTGCCAGAACAGGATACCGCTTTAGAAATTCGTAACCTTAATTTACGTTACGCAGAAAAGCAGGCACTATTTAATGTGTCGATGAAAATACCTAAAAAGCAAGTCACCGCTTTTATTGGTCCAAGTGGCTGTGGTAAATCAACCTTGCTGCGTTGTATTAACCGCATGAATGACTTAGTCGACACCTGTAAAATTGACGGTGAAATTTTGCTTCACGGTCAGAACATTTATGACAAAAAAGTCGATGTGGCCGCCCTAAGACGCAATGTCGGTATGGTGTTTCAGCGTCCAAATCCGTTTCCTAAGTCGATTTATGAAAACGTAGTATATGGCTTGCGCCTGCAAGGGTTAAATAACCGTCGCGAACTGGATGACGCCGCAGAGCGCTCATTGCGTGGTGCAGCTATTTGGGATGAAGTTAAAGACCGTTTACATGATAATGCCTTTGGATTATCGGGCGGGCAGCAGCAACGTTTGGTGATTGCCCGTGCTATTGCCATTGAGCCAGAAGTGTTATTACTCGACGAACCAACATCGGCACTAGACCCAATTTCAACCTTGACCATTGAAGAACTGATCACTGAACTGAAGCAAAAATATACCGTCGTGATTGTGACACACAACATGCAACAGGCTGCTCGTGTATCGGATCAAACGGCATTTATGTATATGGGCGAATTGGTTGAGTACGCTGATACGAACACTATATTTACTACGCCAAAGAAGCGTAAAACAGAAGATTATATTACCGGTCGTTACGGTTAATCGTAGTCAAGCCATAGCACAAGACTAGGCTTAAACTCGATATCGTAGACTTAGGGTGTAATTGAAAAGATCAGCGTAAAGTTCAAAAATTAGCTTAGGGTTAAATAAAATGGAAAAAATGAATTTAAACAAGCATATCTCAGGTCAATTTAACGCAGAACTCGATGATATTCGTAATCGCGTACTGGCAATGGGCGGCTTAGTTGAGCGTCAGTTAGAACAAGCATTAGATGCCTTAGCAGGCCTAGATGCTGAATTAGCTAAATCGGTTATTGAAGGCGACCATAAAGTAAATGGTATGGAAGTGGCGATTGACGAAGAATGTACTCGTATCATTGCCAAGCGTCAGCCTGCTGCCAGTGATTTACGTTTAATTATTGCTATTTCTAAAACCATTACTGACCTAGAACGTATTGGTGATGCCTGTGTACGAATTGCAAAAGCTGCGGTAGATAAACGTGCCAAGAGCCAAGAGCCATTACTGGTTAGCATTGAAAGTATGGGCCGACACGCGACACGAACATTGCATGCCACATTAGATGCATTGGCACGTATGGATGCTGAACAAGCATTAGAGCTGCATAAAGAAGATGCTAAATTAGACAAAGAATATGAAGGTATTATTCGTCAATTAATGACCTATATGATGGAAGATCCACGTTCAATACCGGTGTATTAGATGTGTTATGGGCTGCGCGTGCAGTAGAGCGAGTCGGTGACCGCTGTAAAAATATTTGTGAATACATCATTTACTACGTTAAGGGTAAAGATGTTCGACATACCTCATACGAAGACATGGAAAAAGACTTAAAGCAATAAACACTATTGTTGTACCATGGTCTAGGTGATTTATTAAATCCTATTGTGTGAAAAAAACGCCTTAAGTCATCGCTTAAGGCGTTTTTATTTGCTTTAATAGCCACAATATTAGCGAACACACTTAATCATACCCCTTATGAAAAATACATTAGCGCGCGGACTGACCAACTTATTACCTATGGTGCTATCTATATGGTTATTTTGGTCATTATTTATCTCACTTGATGGGCTTGGCAAATTATTACTCAGTGTTTTTGGTATTGCAGACTTGTTTGTAGGTGCGGGGTTTATCTTAGTCGCGGTTATTGTGTTTATTGCCGGGCTGTTATTTTCGGTCAGCCCAATAGTGTTACTTTATGGTTGGTTAGAGCGCCAATTAATGAAGTTCCCTCTATTTAAGTCAGTTTATGGCAGCATTCGTGATTTAGCCGGTTTAATGAACCGCGATGGGAATCCTAATGCTCAACAAACGGTGTTAATCAAACAAGCTAATGGTAGCTATATTGTCGGCTCTATTATGAGTGATAAGCCGCCTCAGCCGCTTGAAGATGCTTTGCCTGAAGGCGATTGGGTACCGGTATTGTTTCAATTAAGCTATCAAATGGCTGGGGTCACCACATTAGTTAGGCGTGAAGATTTAATTGAAGTCGATTGGTCATTTGAAGACGCAATGCGGTTTAATTTAACCGCTGGTATTTCAACCACTAAAGCTAGTGATGCAGTGAAACCACAAGAGGGACCCCAATGAAGGATATATTGGTTACAGTATTCATTTTAATTCGACAGCATTGGTGTTGGAACTGCACCAAAAATGTGCTGTTATGCGTGTCTATTTTGGGGTTCACTTCGCCGGTTTTGAGTGATAATCATGCCACTCACTTTGTAGGTGTTGCGGATTCATCCGTTCAAAATATTGGGCGAGTGGTGTTAGAAAAAATTTGTGTTACTCAAAAGTTGCACTGCGATGTTGAAATGTTACCGGCCCCACGTGCTGAACGCAGTATGCGCGAAGGGTCAGTCAACGGTGAAATTATGCGGGTTTGGCGTTATGGTGAAGATAACCCTGAGTTTATTAGAGTACCAACGTCATATTATGAAATAAAAACGGCTTTTTTTACCCGCAAAGATACTCAATATAAGATTGCGTCAGTAGCCGATATTATGGATTTAAATGTAGGGGTGTTAACCGGTGTAAAGCATACTCAAAATTTGGGGCTTGATCCTAAAAAAGTATTTTACTCCACGACCACTGAAAAAATGATGAATTTATTGGACAAAAAAAGGGTAGATGTGGTCATTGCAAGTTATATGGATGGCACGGCAACTATCAATAAAATGCATGCAGAGAATTTAATCGTCCAGTCGACGACCATAAAAACACAACCTGTTTATATGTATATTCACCCAAACAAAAAAGAACTTGTGCCTATTATAGATAACGCTATCAATAATTTAATTAAGTCTGGTAAGTTGCAAGCGATAATTACCGATGTCGAAAACAACGTATTGAATTAATCTTTCATATGCAGTGATCAAGCTAAAGGTACAAAGTATTGGCTGGACAAGACACTAAGACTCATGTGCAAGCATGAGTGTTTGGCCACCATTCTGCCACCGTTAATACTTAGTGATTTTGATGCGCCAATCGAGATGATAACGATAATGACATTGTTATCACCAGTAATTATTTACATACAAAGTGATATAAAATAGGAATAAACATGGAAGTTGATGTATTTAACAGAACTCAAACCACAGATAAAATCATTAGTGCCACAGCGTATAATTTTACTATAGGCTTAACCCTTTGTTGGGGTTTTGCCATCAATTGGTTAATGGTAACCAACATATCACCAGAATCTATTGCAGCAATTAACCCTTGGATCTTTTTCATTGGTTATTTCGCCTCTTGTTTTTTCGGCTTGTATCTATTTAGTCGTTCCAATAATCCGCTGGTTAGCTTTATAGGCTACAACTTCGTGGTGGTGCCATTTGGGTTAATTATCAATTTAGTGGTCAGTCAATACGACGAGGCATTAGTGTCTGAAGCTATCCGTATTACTGGATTAGTCACAATAGGCATGATGTGCCTAGGGTCACTTTTTCCGGCCTTCTTTCAAAAGATAGTCGGTGCACTGACTATCGCTTTGTTGCTGGTTATCGTGGTCGAATTGATTGAAGTTTTTGTGTTTGGCGTTCACCACGGCATTCTAGACTGGATAGTGGTATTGATATTCTGCGGTTACATTGGATACGACTGGGGGCGGGCAAATCAAATACCCAAAACCTTAGACAATGCCATCGACAGCGCCGCTGCACTTTACATGGACATCATTAACTTATTTTTGCGTATTCTAAGAATACTGGGCAGAAAGTAATTATCAATATTTACGTTCGATAGATTGGCAAAATATTAATCGGTCTGAGTTATCTGAAATCATAGCGTTATATGTATATTACTAACTAAAATCTAGGCAGGTTTTTCAGCCTAGATTTTAGTTATCTAGCATTTAACGCTGATAGCTAAAGCGTTTTTTCACTCGAATGTCTGCCACAGATGAGCCTATCATCACTTCAAACTCGCCTGGTTCTGCTAGCCAATCATTAGTGTTTACATCCCAAAATGACAAGTCGCGCTTTGTTAAGTTGAACTGGGCTGTTTTGGTTTCTCCGGCTTTTAACCAGACTTTTTCAAAGCCTTTTAACTCTTTTAGCGGGCGAGGGACACTGGCTTTTATATCATGTAAGTAAAGCTGAGCCACTTCTGCACCGTCAACTTTACTGGTGTTAGTGATATTGACTGTAACAGTTAATGTGTCGTTTCCTTTAATGCTGTTGTTGGATAATTTAATGTCTGAATAGTTGAATTGACTGTAAGACAGGCCATGACCAAAAGGGAATAATGGCGCAATTTTTTGTTGTTCAAACCAGCGATAACCCATGAATACACCTTCGCTATAAAGTGACTCTTTGGCGTGGTAATCATTTAAGGCTATTGGCGCGGTGTCGGTAAGTTTTTTAGGTAAGGTTATCGGCATTTTGCCACTCGGGTTTGCATCACCAAATAGAATGTCAGCATAAGCGTGACCGGCTTCCATGCCACCATACCAACCCCAAAGCAGTGCTTTAGTCTTGTTAGCCCAGGGCATTTCAACGGCTGAACCGCCAATCATCATTACTATGGTGTTGGCATTCGCTTGCAGTAGTTTACTGATCACTTCATCTTGTTGGCCGGGTAATATCATATCTGGACGGTCAATCGACTCTCTATCGTCTGCATGACTTAAGCCGCCAAAGTAAATAACCGCATCGGCTTTTTTCGCTGCAGCCAAATATTCTTGCTCACTATTATATAAGCTGTTTGGGGTTTCCCAGCCCAACGTGGCTTGTTTATTACCCTGATAACGTAAGCTAACTGCGTAGGTTTCACCGGCCACTAAAGACATTGATTGAATAAGCATTTTTGCTGACTGTGCGGTTGATGTGTTGATGAGCGGTTGATCATTAATATAAAGCGCAACCTGGCCATCAGCTTGAATGCTAAAGCTGTGGTTGCCGGACTCCATTGGTTTGATATTGGCTTTTATTTCAATAGATTGAGTATGACCTTTGGCATCAAACTGTGGATCTGCTATCCATGATTCACTGGCTAAGTTTGTCATCGCACTGTCATTGAAATAGTTAATTTGCCACGACGGTGTGCCAGTCCAATGACGTGTGGTGAGATAGTCATTAGGAATCGGCATAAATTTGCTACTGGCAGGGCGCATTAAGGTGACCTTGACCTTGTCGCCTAGTTTGGCTTTTAAGCCATCCAGTGGGCTTATTTCATATAGCGCTTTCACTTCAGATGAGCCGCCACCAAAGCCGTGGCGTTTATCGGCATTTGGACCTAATACCAGTACATTTTTAAGCTTTGCGGCCTTTAGCGGTAATACTTGGTCATCATTTTTAAGCAGTACAACACCGTTAGTGGCAATAGTGCGGGCATCATTTCTATGTGCTTGAGTGTTACGCTGGCCCGATAAGCGCTGCTTATCCATCATGCCGATGCTCAGTTGTACCCGTAAAATTCGAGCCACTTTGTCATCTAAAACTGACTCGGGTACTTTGCCTGCTTTAATCATCTCTAGTAATGGTTTTGCCATAAAGTAGTCATCAAAACTGGCAACATCTGTGCCCATTTCAATGTCTAGGCCGTTCATAGCGGCATCATAGGTGTTGATGTCGACATTCCAATCGGTCAGTAATACCCCTTGATAACCCCATTCACCTTTTAAAATATCTTTAACAAGGTGTTCGCTTTGATTAGCATTGGTGCCCCTGAACTCATTATAAGCCCCCATAATTGCGTGCACGTTAGCCTGTTTTACCGCCGCTTCAAAGGCGGGTAAATACACTTCACGCAAGGTACGCTCATCGGGTTTTGCATTCACCCCAGTGCGGTTTAGCTCTTGAGTGTTTAAGGCGTAGTGTTTTACGGTCGCGCCGACATCATTAGCCTGAATGGCTTTAATAGTGGGTACCACAAGCGCGGCGGCTAAAAAGGGGTCTTCGCCCATGTATTCGAAGTTACGCCCATACAAGGGTAAACGGGCAAGATTAACCCCTGGGCCCAAAATTAAGTCTTTACTACGGTGGCGTGCTTCAGCGCCTAAAACATTACCGTGTAAGCTGGCCATGTTTTTATCCCAACTGGCGGCTACAGCAGTGAGCGGTGGTAAGTAGGTTGAATAATCGTTGGTCCAACCCGCTGGCGCCCATGAGTTTCTGTCTATTTCATAGCGGACACCGTGCGGCCCATCAGACATCCACATTTCATGAATACCTAAACGTTCGATAGCGGGAATGTGAAACTTGCCTGCGGCGTGAACCAATGACACTTTCTCTGCCAATGTCAGTTGCGGTAACAGGTGCTTTATTTGGTCTTCAACTTGGATAATACGATCGCCAATACGGTGCTTTTCGCTATCGGGTAGCACAGTTATCGCATGAAGTGTTTGGGGAGTTATATTGGGGTGGGCTGCAAAAACGGCAGCGTTAACGCTAAGACATAAAAGCGCTGAAATACTTAACGTAAGCGCTTTCTTTTTGTAAAAAGATGTTGTGATACCCAATGGCGTAACCATAACGTGTTCCCTGTGTTATTTGAAATTGATAAAAATATTGGCGGTGAGACGACCGGTACTTGGGTCATCATCAATATCTGTGTTGAGGTCAACTAAGGTTGAGTGGAGTAAGTTACCTGGATAAATGACCAGTCGATTAGGCTTATATTCAACTTGATGATAAATATCATAATGTGGATCACTTTTAACAAAGTACTCTGGTGTGTCTTTGGCATGATCAGTTAAAAAGGCTTTAGCCGATTCAAAGTAATGATCCATCTTGGCTTCATTGACCCGCTCATAGCCAGTTTTTTTATGCCTGAAAAAAGCCGTGTTACCGTGGGGAGCATCATTAAGGTAATGCAAAATGGCAAAATAATACGGCTCTGGCGTATCAAAATGCGGTAAGCGCTGTAATGGCATTAGGCTATCTGGCGACTGGCTTATTAGTGAAAATGACAGTATTTGCGGCTTTATGCGTAAATGATGTGGCACTTTATAAACATCATAAACCAGTTGAAATACCTGATTAATGACTTCAATTGCATAGGGATTAGGCAATGGTGCACGCACCCCAGGATAATATGAACTGTCATCTTTAATAAACTTGGCTTGTTGGCGGGCAATGGATAATAGCGGTGCGATATCATCGGCAAAGTTGTCGATAATAATAATCGGGGTTTGTTCATTACCGATATAACAAATCTGCGGTTCAATGCCGCTAACCTGAATAATACTGTTAGTGGCATTTTGCTGGGTTTGTGTTTGAGTCGCGTGGGTCGTTGATGGTGACGACATGTAGCAGCTCCTTGGCTTTATTGAGTTGTTATTGAATTTACGCTAATGCAAATTTAATCTATATTAGCTTTGCAATAATGATTAATAAAATCAAAGTGAAGAGGTAAAGTATCGACTTTTCGTTTTGCCGTCGATTTAATGTTATTTAAAAAGTTAGCCAACTCATCGTCTTCCATCATATCCACAATTGGATGATACTCTTTAGGCATTATGCCTTGTCCCATCATGATTTGTATCCGAGGAGCTTTCACCAAATAATTCATTACCGTATTTGTACACTTTACCCGATTGACGGAACATATCGATACGATGCTGTAAAGACGCAGGTATTGGCATATTTTTACAGTAACGCCAAAAGCGGCTGTCTTCACGGTCGGTTACTTTATAATGTGAAATGATAAAGTCGCGAATGTTTTCTACTTCTAACTTGGTCTGTTGGTTGAACTCATTAATATTAGTGACATCCATTCCCTGTGATGGGAATAACTGCATTAATCGTACTATGCTGCGTTGAATAAGGTGAATACTGGTGGATTCTAATGGTTCTAAAAATCCTGATGATAACCCAACAGCCACGCAGTTTTTATTCCAGTGTTGACGACGGGTTCCGGTTGTAAACTTAATCACTCGAGGTTTATTCAGCGGCTCGCCTTCAATGTTAGCCATTAAGGTGTCAATTGCTTCATCGTCAGTCATGTATTTGCTGCAAAAAACAAAACCATTACCTGTGCGGCTTTGCAATGGAATACGCCATTGCCAACCTGACTCGCGTGCAATTGCGCGAGTGTAAGCAAGAGGGGTGTTAACCGATTGAGTTTGCACCGCAATGGCACTGTCACACGGTAAATAATGACTCCAATCGTCAAAGCCTGTATTAAGTGTGCCTTCAATTAACAACGCTTTAAAACCTGTACAGTCAATGAATAAATCGCCTTCAATGAGTTGGCCATTATCGAGTTGTAATGCTTTAATGTATCCGTTGTTGTCATGCTGTAGTACGTCGGTGATTTTACCTTCTATGCGAATTAAACCGTTACCTTCTGCCATTTTGCGTAAAAACTTAGCATAAAGAGTCGCATCCATATGATAAGCATGGTTGTAATCTTGATTCGGTAGCACAGCAAAGCGGCCCTGGCGCGCAGCTAAATGCTCGGTGCAGTAGTCGCCAATTTCACTCACCAAACCTTGCTGTTTACCTTTTAGCCAAAAGTGAATAAATCCGCAAGCCCAACAATCTTTACCTAAAAAACCAAATGAATGCAGATAATCTTTATTTATATCGTGCCAGTTTTCAAAGTTGATACCGAGCTTAAACGTAGCATTGGTCGCGGCCATCACATCTTGTTCTTTTAGGCCAAGTAAACGATGAAAAATATGTAATGTAGGAATGGTAGATTCTCCCACACCGACAGTACCAATCGCATCAGACTCAACTAATACCACTTCAATGTGCTTACCCATTAATTTAGTCAACGCCGCAGCGGCCATCCAACCAGCAGTACCACCACCGGCAATAACCACTTTTTTTACTGCTGTATTCATTTGGTTTACCTCTTGCGTATTATTGTTATTTTTACATGTAATATTTTGATGCCGGCATGGCTAAAATGTTTAATGAATGAGTTAACGTTTTAATCTATTGGTTAAATCAGCACGTAACTTACGGGCATTGAGTTCATCTAATGGCTTGGTTAGCATACCTTTAGCGTTATCGGGAATATGGCTTTCATCCACATCATCATGGTCGAATATGTAATGTTCAAATATAGCTTTCCAAGCTTGGCGCTGGGCTTTAGGCAATGAGCGCAGGCTTAGCATACTGTGTAGTAGCGCGTTGTTTGGCCGCCCCAGAAAGCCCGGTATCTCGCCACCAATGGGTAATAAGCACATTAAAGCTTTCTACGCCACGTACATGGTGCCACCACATGCTGGGGATAAATAACACATCCCCAGGTTCAAGTGCTGCGGTGAATGATGCGGCTAATGCTTGTTCAAATTTTGGGAAGCGTTCAAAATCTGGCTCATCAAAGTTCACCATGCTTATTTCTTGGCCGCCTGGAGCAAATTCCATTGGGCCAATGTATAGGTTGCTTATTTGATCTGGCGGAAACAGGGTGAAGGTACGCTTTCCCACCATATTGCAGGCTAGGTTATGCGGGAAATCAAAGTGAGCCGCCACGCGGGTTTGATTACCTAGCCAGATATTGGCCATTGGGTTTATTTGGTCAAACTGCAAACAGTTTTCAGCAAACAAACCTGGAAAATGCTGGTGAACATTGGTTGAACCCATGTACACACTGGCGGGTGTTGCTTGGGTCGACTCTGCTTGTAGTCGTGCCAAAATTTGGCTTAATGCTAACTTACCCGCTTGGTAGTTAAACCCATCAACCGTCTCGTTATAAAATACCCGACCTTGTTGTTCTGGCGGTAAATAATAAGCAATCACCGGTTGGCCAATGTCATGCTTGATTAAATAATCCATTGCAGACTGAGTAGATTCAAGCCCTGCTTGCACTAACGGGAAATGACCACATAAGCCTTTAAATATCATTGGCGAGTCGGCATCTTTTATGCGGTCATACAATTCCGCCATTGTGCAGTCGCTGTGCTCTGGCACTCGAGTGATGGGCATTTTTTCAACAGGTACTTGCTCTGTTGGTGCTGAAGGTTTAATCACTGTATCGATATTATGTAATCCGTTATCCATAGGGCTATGCCGCTTGAGTTTGCGCATTTTTACGGTCTAATAGGTTACGTATATTAGATTGTGATGCCATTGACATGTATATCGCCTGTAAGTAACCCTGTTGATGCAATGTCGCTAACACATCTGCACCAAGTTGATTTAATTTATCTTCATTAATGGTATAAAAACCAATCATTTGATGTTTTTCACCATTGTCTAATTCAATATCTAAGGTGAATGACTCCAGTAAATCATGTTCGAGTAATACTGCCGTAAAAGAGGTGTTATCGTTGAGCCCTTGATGTAGGGCTGCAAGCATATCGCCGACTTCATCCAAATAATCGGTATTGCCACCAAAAGGGTGGAATACTGCTTCGCCTTCAGTGGTGCTGACTCTTGGGTTATCTAAATCGACGTGAATGACATGCTGTTGCTGCTCAATACCATCTTCTTGCACCATTTGCTTACCAATAAGAAATGGTTGACGACGAACGGCCAGTGGCACATACGAGGCGTCCCAATCTTGGCCTGATAAGAACAAATTTTGTTCATTCTGAAAACCAAATAAGGCCACAGAGTTAAATTGACCCGTAGCGGGATCTTTTTGGAAAAAAATGGGGTAGTGGGCTTGAATGCTTCTAAATTCGAGCGGGAAAGTCACCGAGTACCATAGATTGTCACCATACTTGGCCGAGCGCTGGGTAATGATTTTAAGATCTTTGTGGTCGACACTGTTAAGTAATACATGTTGGGCCATGTTGCTGTCCTATTTTTATTGTATTCAGCTGTATCTTATTTAAGTTTTTTGAGTCAATTCTGATTCATCAAAGGTTTAATTTATCTAAGAGTGTTATTTTTAGACGTACAATCTTAGAGTGATGCTATCAGCTTTGATTGGTAATACTCACAGGTCAATATACTCAATCAAACACCTAATCGATTGTGTTGTTTACAATTCATGAAAATGTAAGCCTTTCAAGTGTTAATTTAATTGGTATTAAAGTCAAAAAAATTGGCAATATCCCTATTGCCGAGTTTTATAATCCTTATAAAGGAAAAGGCGAGGTTACCGTCGCCGCAAACGACCAAAAAGGGAAATAAGCTCATCCAATTAGACCGTATTGAATGAGCTATTACTTAGAAAGTGTAACGTGCACCTATGCCATAACGTGCACCTGTTTGGGTGTAGTTTAGAACTTGTTCTGTGGCTCGACCATGAACACGTGTTGACTCATTAGTGATATTTAAGCCTTCAAAGAAAACCGTTAAGCCTTCAACTTGCTCAATATCATAACCAATACTGAAGTCGATTTGTGAGTAAGCCTCTGTGTACTGCGGGTTAGCGCCAGTACCGTTACCCGTTGCATTTAAGAACTCATCACGCCAGTTCCAGGCAACACGGGCTGTCACGCCATAGTTTTCATACATAGCCACTAGGTTAGCTGTGTCACTGATGCCCACTTCGACATTTTGTGGAGCATCACCAGGACGATTTAAGTTGCTGTTGTCATAGCTATCGCCTGCGTTAACTAACGTGTAGTTAGCCTGCACACCAATACCTGATTCACCGAAGAAGTGCTGTACGGCAAACTCCCAGCCATCAATCACAGAGCTTTCACTGTCATTTGTTGGTTGATTAATTAGAAATATCAGCTCGTCATCACCCGCATTACCGGTGATTTCAATATTGCCGTTAGCAGGGTTAATGGTCACATTCGGATCAGTTGCGCCGTAATTGTCATAAATCCACTGACGTTGTTGTACTGCCGTGGTTTGACCCGCTGCAATGGCTTGATCAACATAAGCACTGTGTGAAGGGTCTGCAATATTGTAAATAGTAGACTCAACTACACCGTTATCGATAAAGTTAGTGACATCTTTACGGAAGTAGCCCATTGACACATAACTGCCTTGGTCGAAATACCACTCAGCAGATAAATCATAGTTAGTTGACTCTAAAGGCAACAATCCAGGGTTACCACTTGTGCCACTACCACCGCCACGGTTAGCTAATGTACCTATGACCGTACCACCTTGAATAGAGGTGTAATCAGGGCGACCAATGGTTTCGCTGTAGGCTGCACGAACGTACACATCCTCTACCACTTCAATATTGAAGTTAACACTCGGTAAAAAGTAGTCATATTCGCCGGTTTGAGTTTGGAATACGCGCTCACCCGATGAATTAATCGCAATTTCGGTTTCAGCAATCCAGGTTGCACTGTCATAACCCGATACCGCAGAGGTTGATTCCACATCAGTTTGCTCATATCTAACACCTAAGTGAACATCAAACGGCATATTGGCCATTTCACCGAAGTAGTTATATTGTAAGTAAGCTGATTGTGACTGCTCTTGAGTGAAGCGGTCGGTGTCACTAGCATAATCAGTAGATGGGCAGAAACCGTTACCACAATCACCCATTGCACTTGAGGCATACAGTTCTGCTGCACGAGCGCGAACCGCTTCAAAGTCCCAGAGGAAAATGGTGTTTAATGGATCAGTTGAGGCAGTACCTTGGTAGTTAGAAAAAGTCCCTTTTGAACCATCAAATTTATCTTGAACAGTATCAGCCAGGAACCATGCAGCGTCTAAATCACCCGCTGAACCAATTCCGCCCCAGTCATTACGTTGTACGTTTACAGATTGAGAGTGGTTATTGACATCGGTTGCTGCAATACCAAAATCGATGCTACCGGCATCTTCTAAATCATAACTACCAGAAATTTGCAGTTGTTCGATTTCAGAGCGGTTAACCGCGTTACCAAACACTGACCCAGTGACGCGCATATCTTCAGCACGAACATTGTTACCATTACCGACAGCCAATACGGGTACTTCACCGCTAAAGTCCGTTGCAGCACTGGTACGGATAAAAGCTGCAGTGCTTAAATTACTGTTGCTGCCATTAGGACTGTTTGGGGTACGCTCTGCGTATGAGTCATGGTAATCGACTTCAAATAATAATTTTTCAGTCGCATCCCATTCAACATTAAATCCTAAAGAGCCGCTTTGATCGCGAGTACCGAAATCGCCAGCAGCCATAGACAAGTCAGCGCCGCCGTCTGGGTAGGTTTCAGAGTAAACCAGTGGTGATGAAACTGGGCCGTCAGACCAAGTGCTTTCTTGGGTTGGCACAAAGTTAAACCATGCTGACACGTCATGTGATTGAGTATCAACATCGTTTTGCATGTAATTATAGTCAAGGGTAGCACGCACAGAATCAATAGGCTGGTACTGAAGAACTAACTGACCATTGGTACGGCTACGTTGTTGTTCTTCAAAGCGGTAAATGGTGGTTTGTGGTACAGAATAAACGTCATTGTCGCCTGGGCGGTTAATTTGGTTGGCATCTTTTGGAACGCCGCCCCATTCAGGGTTTGCTCCAGGTGAACCGCTCCAGTCCTGGTCAACACTGCCAGGAAAACTACGCCAGCCAGTACCGACTTGCGCTTGCTGATTACCACTTTCGCGGTCTTGGTAGCTACCAGAAATTAAAATACCAAATTTATCATCAGCAAATGTATTTGAATAAAGACCAGATAATTCAGGGGTAACTGAGCCATTGTCAGTTGATGTATCGTCAACGGCTTTAACCCCAAAAGAAGCTTTTTGTCCTGGAGCGCTAAGTGGGCGCTGGGTTAATACATTGATTGTTGCACCAATACCGCCGGTTGAGTTTTTAGCTTGGCTTGTTTTTTCAACTTCAACAGCACTGATTGATTCAGAGGCTACGTTAGCAAAGTCAAATGAACGCGAACCTGTAGTGGTGGGCATTTGACGGTTATTTAAGGTCACTAAGTTACGATCAGGACCGAAACCACGTACCGTGACCTTACTGCCTTCACCATTGCTTCTGTCAATAGAAACACCTGTGATACGTTGTAACGATTCGGCTAAGTTAGAATCAGGAAACTTACCTATGTCTTCGGCGTTAATGGCATCGACAATACCATTTGAGCTGCGTTTCAAATCCATCGATTTGATTAAACTGCCACGAATGCCGCTAACCTGAATCACTTCAATGTTTTCTTCACTGGCTTCATCAGCAGCGTGAGCTGGCATCATTGAACCGAGACCAAGCACAAGCGATAGGCTTGTTGCGAGCTTAGTTTTGGTAAATGTTCTTGTTTTCATCTAGGAAATCCCCATTGACTAGATTTTACTATTTTAATAGTTCACCCATAAAAAAGTGCAAACCGATTTGTAATTCTCCATTAGCGTCACAGTGTTGTTAATAATGATGTAAGCGCTTACATAAAACTAGATTAATTTATAACCTGAGTCAATATAAATGCTGATAAAAAATCAACATTTCATTAACTTTAGCGGAAATAAAATGGGAGGTTAACTGTAATTTATTGTATTTGTTGGATAAGTCTATTTGATGCGTAAGTGTTAAATATGTAAGCGCTTTCTTTTTGGGGTGGGAAAAGTACATCATTATAGGCTTAAATATTATTCCATACCCACTCAGTGACGAATAGGTATTGGGTATTGGGTGTATGGGGTTGATTCAAAAGTTGATTTAAAGCGGTAACTTGATTAGCCAATTGCTGCTGCTGAGTCTCTAACAAACAGTTCAGGTGAAAAAGAACAGTCGACAATCACTTTGTCATTTTTATACACATTTTGTAAAATCCAAAAAGCGGCCATTTTTCCCATTTCATCAATAGGGTTACTAATGGTGGTCAGTTTTGGCGAAATGTACTTAGGGAAAGGGGTGTTATCGTAACCAATGAATGAGATATCTTCAGGTACGCGGATACCCTGATCTAAACAAACTGCAATAGCGCCAGATGCCATTTGATCACTGGCGCACACCACAGCGGTAATGTTTTTATTTAAACTGAGTAAGTGCGTCATGCCATCGCTGCCACCAAATTCACGGAAGTTTCCCTCAAAACATAAAGCAGGATCGAATATCACCTTATGTTCTGATAGGGCTCTTTGGTGACCTTGGAGTCTGTCTCTGGCGTCTCGTTTGTACATGGGGCCAGAAATATAGGCGATATCTTTATGGCCCAAAGATAGAATGTATTCGGTTGCTAAGTAACCACCACGTTCATTTTCTAAATAAATACAATTGTCTTTCAATGCTTCAATATAGCGGTTTATCAATACGATAGGGGTTTTTTGTTTATACAGTTCGATGAGGTATTCATCGGAAACCGCTTCGACATCTAAAATCAGTGCATCACATCCGCGACTTAATAAAAATTCGACACCGTCTTTCTCTTGCGCTTCATCCGCATGGCCTGCTGCAATGATAACGTGCTTATTCGCGCTGCGCAGTGCCGTTTCAATTTCGGTCATCATTGGGCCATAAAATGGGCCATCAAGTTGCGATACCAATACCCCGACACTGTTAGAGCAATTAGAAGCAAGTGATTGGGCAATAGTGTTTGGGCGATAGCCTAATGATGCCATGGCATCTAGCACTTTTTGGCGAGTTTTATCACTGACTTTGGTGTTGTTGTTCATCACTCGCGATACGGTCGCGAGTGACACACCTGCCAGTATTGAAACGTCGTAAATAGTTGCCATATTTTTGCTTGCTTCTTATATAAATGGGTTGAAAACCGCAAAAGATTAGCATGGTTTATGTTAAATTTAAAAATCAAACCAATAAAAACGAATAATTATCAATCTTTGTTATAAAAAGCAGAGGGTTAAATACTCGTTTTATTTATTCAGCTGCAAATTAATTTCATCCACCTTGGCGGAGTCTAATGTATACCAACGCATGACAACTGCGACGGCAATAGAACCAAGTGCAGGAAAAATAGTGAACGACAGTAATATACCCTTTAAGGTTTCTGGTGTTTGAGCGGTATCAGCTTGATAACCATAACCTGACAATAACCAACCTGCCGCCGCGCCGCCAACCGCGACCCCTAGCTTGATGAAGAAAATAATTGATGAGTAAATCATCCCTGTAATTCTGACGCCGGTTTTATATTGTCCATAATCAACAGCATCTGCCATTTTAGCCCATAAAAGAGGGGTGGCCATGTTGAAGGTAAAACCCCACACAATAAACATGGCAAAGGCCAGTATCGGTTGCTCCGCGGTAACAAAGTAGCTGGCAATACACAATGCGGCCGCAATAATCTGTAAGCTTATATAGGCTTTTACTTTACAAACTTTTCTGGCTAGTGGTTCTGCTAACATACAACCAAAAATATTACCTAGCATACCTAGAGTAATAAATAAGGTAATAGAATCAGGCATATTCAAAAAATATTTAACATAATAAATGGCTAGGCTGGTTCTAAGCACCATACCTGAAAGCAAACATACTGCTGCAATTGACAGGATGCGCCATTGATCATTTTGTAATAAATTGGCTAAATCTTGTTTAAAGCTAGATTGCTGATCAACAGGCGGATGTAAACGTTCTTTAGTGCCCCAAAAACAGGTTAAAAACATCGCCACGCCTAAAATGCTCATCGCAGCAATAGTCAGTTGATACCCTTTAGCTTGATCGCCTTGACCTAAAAAATCGACCAGAGGTAAGGTTAAACCAGATACAAGTAGGCCGCCTAACATAGCAAAAACAAAGCGATATGATTGTACCGACACGCGCTCTTTGGGATCGGCGGTTAACACGCCACCTAAGGCGCAATAAGGAATGTTGATGGCGGTATAGACCATCATTAATGCTGTGTAGGTTACAAAGGCGTAAATCATTTTGCCATCTTCAGATAAATCGGGCGTGGTAAACGCCAGCACACTGATCACCCCAAATGGCAGGGCAAACCAAAGTAAATAGGGGCGAAACTTACCCCATTTTGTGTTGGTTCGGTCGGCTAATGCGCCCATTAATGGATCGGTTATCGCATCAATTAAGCGAACGGCCAGAAACATGGTGCCCACAAATGCAGGCGATATACCAAATATGTCGGTATAAAAAAACGTTAAAAATAACATTACGGTTTGAAACACAATATTACTGGCAGTGTCACCTAATCCGTAGGCAATTTTTTCTTTTATGCTGATCATTCTAGCCTCTTATTATTCTGATTCTTGACTATGTTAGCGATGATATTAGTAACAAACTCTAGCGACAACTAATTAGGTCGCGATAAGCTTTACCGCTCGCTTTTATGGTACGTTGTTGGGTTTGATAATCAACATATACAATGCCGAAACGTTTTAAATACCCCTCAGCCCATTCGAAATTATCCATTAGGCTCCAAGCAAAATAACCGACTACGTTAACACCCTGTGTGATGGCATTATTAACCGCGTTAAGGTGGGACTGATAATAGTCGATACGATCGTTATCCATCACCTGGCCGTCAATTAACTTGTCAGGCATAGCAGCGCCATTTTCGGTGATATAAATAGGCGGTAACGGGTATGTTTGACTCAATGAGACTAATAAGTCGGTAAAGGCTTGTGGATATACTTCCCAGCCCATATCTGTTTTTGGAACATTGATCATATCAACTTGGGCATAAATGGTCTCTGGATGGGCCTGGTACACCGCGCGCGTATAAAAATTAATCCCTAAAAAGTCGATTTTTTGCGCAATAATATCAAAGTCACCTTCTTCAACAACAGGGCGATCATCACTGGATAAATCCTCAATAATATCTGGGTAGCATTTATCAAAAAGCGGCTTGATATACCATTGGTTCATATACTCATCGGCTTTTTTAGCGGCATTAATATCAGCGATATTATATGAATGTGGGTAACAAGGGGTAAAGTTGAGCACAATGCCATTAAGAGTATGAGGCGTTTGTTTTTGCAGTACTTGCATGCCCAAACCGTGTGCTAACAATATATGATGTGCTGCCTGGCGGCCATAAGCCACTTTGGCTTTTCCTGGCGCATGTATGCCGACTTCATAGCCCAAGAATGCACTGCAAAAAGGCTCATTAAAGGTGGCGTATGAATGCACTCTGTCACCCAAAGCGGTGACGATTTTACTAACATAGTCTTGAAACAAGTACGCTGTTTGGCGATTCAACCAGCCACCATTGTCTTCTATATGCTGTGGTAAGTCCCAGTGATATAAGGTGACATAAGGTTTGATACCTTTGGCAATTAAGCCATCTAATAGGTGAATGTAGAAGTCGGCACCTTCTTGATTAAGGCTACCGTCTTGCTTTATGACTCGCGGCCATGAAATGGATAAACGATAAGCATCAACACCCAGTGATTCAATAAGTTCTACATCTTGTTGCCATAAGGTGACATGTTCACAGGCTTGTTTTCCATCAGAGCCATCACGAATTTTACCCGGCGTGGCACAAAATGTATCCCAAATAGACGGTAAACGATTCTGCGCGCTGCCTTCTATTTGAAATGACGCGGTAGCCACTCCAAATGTAAAATCCTTAGAAAGCATAGGTGATGCAGCTGGTAAGGTTATTTTCATATTTCTATTCACTTAGGTTTGTTTGAATTGACTCATGTCACATTTGAATTTAGCAATGTTATGTTGCGGTGATATTTGACAAGTAAAAACCATTTTTAAGTGCATTCGCACTCGGTTTCGGTTTGGCTTTACTGTTTAGCCAATCACGTCATAAATTGTTTAGTTTGCATCAAAAATCGTTGACATCGGTTATCGTTATGTTAAAAATGAAAGCGCTTACATTGAGGTTAGTGATTAATTAACTAAACGTCAACACAAGTTTTGAATGTCAAAGCGCGATTAGGTGTTTTGCACACGCTTTGTAAATAAACATATAACTATAAATGGATGGAAACATATGGCTGGGGCAACTTTTGATGCATCAACTCAATCTTCTGTGGTTAATGGTGTACCGCACCAACCAGGGAATTATCGTTTTGCGTTAATAGCATTAACGTCGTTATTTTTTATGTGGGGATTTTTAACCTGTTTGAATGACATCCTCATTCCATATTTAAAAAACATGTTTGATTTAAGTTATACCCAAGCCATGTTGGTGCAGTTTTGTTTCTTCGGTGCCTATTTTATTGTGTCTATTCCAGCGGGTAATTTAGTCGGTAAAATTGGTTATCAAAAAGGGATTGTTACCGGACTAATTATTGCTTGTATTGGTTGTTTACTGTTTTATCCTTCTGCCAGTTTGGCTTCTTATGATATGTTTTTGTTCGCTTTTTTTGTTTTGGCTTCGGGTATCACTATTTTACAGGTATCAGCTAACCCCTATGTCAGTACTTTAGGGCCGGCCAGTACGGCGTCATCACGCTTAACCATGACCCAAGCCTTTAATTCATTGGGGACAACCGTTGCGCCATTCTTTGGCAGTTGGTTAATTCTATCTACCATTGAACACCCCGATTCGGTTACTGAGTTAGATCAAGCTATTGCCACGTTAACGGTTGCTGAGCAAGCCAGCACAGTGCAACTGCCGTATCTTATTCTCGCGGCTGCATTATTTCTGCTAGCGACTGTTTTTATGTTTTTAAAACTCCCTTTACTCGGTAAAAAAGATCCAAACAAAAGTCATCAAACTGATTCTGATTCTGGTAGTGCGTGGCGTTATCCACATTTAGTCTTAGGCGCGGTGGGCATTTTTGTCTACGTCGGCGCTGAGGTCGGCATTGGCAGCTTTTTGATTAACTTTTTAACCCAAGATGACATTGGCGGATTAACCGAGTCACAAGCTGCTAAATACATAGCTTATTATTTTGGTGGCGCTATGGTTGGACGCTTTATTGGCGCCTTAGTCATGCAGAAAATTAACGCTGGGAAAGTGTTAGCGTTCAATGCTGTATTTGCCTGTTTACTGGTTGCTACAGCGATATTCTCCCAAGGCACAACCGCTATGTGGGCCTTATTGTTAGTCGGGCTATGTAACTCAATTATGTTCCCGACAATATTTAGCTTAGCGTTACAGGATTTAAAACAATATACCAGCCAGGGCTCAGGTATTTTATGTTTAGCCATTGTCGGTGGCGCTGTAGTGCCATTATTACAAGGGATGTTGGCCGATTCATTTGGGATTCAATTCGCGTTTGTGTTGCCACTACTTTGTTATGGTTTTATCGGTTATTACGGATTAATTGGCTGCAATGCTAAACGTCCAAACGAGTCAATTTAAAGGATCTTAAAATGTTATTGAAGACGATAAAATATGCACGTGCGGCTGGTGATAACTTTCCAAATACTCGTGCTTTTCTGAAAGGTTCAGTATTAACCGTTGCTGTTGTGGGCTTAATGGGATGCCAGCCAAAGGCTGTGATTGAGAAGGTGGATGCTGAAGCTGTAATTGATACTAAGCCATTGCCACTCAAAGATATTGGCCTTTGGCCACAGCAAGCTCCGGCAATTGCTGTTGACCCCGCATTAGAAGACAAAATAGCTAAATTATTAATGACCATGACACTTGAACAAAAAGTGGCGCAAATGATCCAACCTGAAATTCGCGATATTACAGTTGAAGATATGCGCAAATATGGTTTTGGCTCATACCTTAATGGCGGCGGGGCTTATCCTAATAACGACAAGCATGCTACGCCAGCAGACTGGATTAAGTTAGCTGAAGACTTCTATCAAGCGTCAATAGATGATTCTGTTGATGGCATCGCTATTCCGACAATGTGGGGAACCGATGCAGTACATGGCCATAACAACGTGATTGGTGCGACGTTGTTTCCACATAATATTGGCTTAGGTGCAGCAGATAATCCTGCGTTAATTGAAAAAATTGCCGCAATTACGGCTAAAGAAGTCATGGTTACCGGGATTGATTGGGTGTTTGCCCCTACTGTGGCAGTGGTACGTGATGACAGATGGGGTCGCACATATGAGGGGTATTCAGAAGACCCGCGTATTGTTAGGGACTATGCATTTGCGATAGTTGAAGGCTTGCAAGGCGCAGTTAATAATGACTTTTTAAGTGATCAACATGTGTTATCAACAGTAAAACATTTTATTGGTGACGGCGGCACCGAAAAGGGCATAGATCAGGGCGATAATATCGCGTCTGAGCAAGATTTATATGCAATTCATGCCCAAGGTTATGTTGGCGGTTTATCTGCAGGTGCTCAATCTGTTATGGCCTCATTTAACAGTTGGCATGGCGATAAAATCCACGGTAATCAATATTTGCTCACCGATGTGCTTAAAGGTCGTTTTGGTTTTGACGGTTTTGTGGTGGGTGATTGGAATGGTCATGGACAAATACCAGGCTGTACCAATGAGTCATGTGCCCAGGCAGCTAATGCTGGACTTGATATATTTATGGTGCCAACCGCGGCGTGGAAACCTTTGTACCAAAACACCATTGAGCAAGTTAACCGTGGTGAAATTGCCCAATCTAGAATCGATGATGCAGTGACGCGTATTTTACGGGTTAAATTTCGTGCGGGATTATTTGATAAACCTAGCCCTGCGAATAGACCGCTTTCGGGTAAAACCGAGTTAATTGGTCAAGCAAGTCACCGTGATGTTGCAAGGCAAGCGGTGCGTGAATCGCTAGTGTTGCTTAAAAACAACCAAAACGTATTGCCATTATCACCTAAGTTAACGGTATTAGTAGCAGGCGATGCCGCTGATAATATCGGCAAGCAGTCAGGTGGCTGGACGATTACTTGGCAAGGTACAGATAATCAAAATAGTGATTTTCCTGGCGCTACATCGATTTTTACTGGGATTGAACATGTCGTAAAGCAAGCTGGTGGCCAAGCGATATTAGCGGCTAATGGTGAGTTTGAGTCAGCTAAAAAACCGGACGTGGCCATTGTGGTGTTTGGTGAAGAGCCATATGCCGAAGGTAATGGTGACATTGATAATCTAGAATACCAACGTGGTGATAAACGAGACTTAGCATTACTTAAAAAGCTTAAAGCACAGGGTATTCCTGTGGTATCAGTGTTTATCAGCGGCCGACCAATGTGGGTTAATGCTGAGTTAAATCAGTCTGATGCTTTTGTAGCAGCTTGGTTACCTGGTTCTGAGGGTAATGGGGTTGCCGATGTATTGTTTACTGATGTCGACGGTCAAGTTAAACATGACTTTGTGGGTAAACTATCATTTTCATGGCCGGCTAATCCGCAACAAACGCGCGTGAATGTACCTTTAGATAAAGTGACTAATAAAAGCACTCTAGCTGAGTCAAATGCAGACTATCAACCGCTTATTCCCTACGGCTACGGCTTACACTATCAATCTGTATCAACAGATATGATAAGTTTAGATAACTTGTCTGAAGATAATTTGTCAGCAACTCAGGCGCTTGAAGACTTAGCTTTATTTGAACGCGCCGTTAAATCGCCTTGGTCAATGTTTATTGCCACAACAACTCAACGCGATGGCTTAAGCAGCAGTGTTGCCAGCAATGGTGCGCTTAATATTCGTACCATGGACAGAGTGGTGCAAGAAGACGCTCGTTTAGTTAAATTTAATGGCACTGAATTAGGAACCGTCGGCTTATTGAGTAACTTCCCAAGAGATTTTCGAGCGTACAGTAATACTGACTCGGCTTTGTCGCTCAGTATTAAAGTCGATAGCGCGTTAACTCAACCTTTGTGGCTGGGTATGGCGTGCGAAGGCGATTGTCGTCCTCAGTATGATATTAGCAAGCAAGTTAGCGCCGGCGAGTGGAAAAATATCAGTGTGGCGTTAAATTGTTTTGCTACTGAGTCAATGGATTTTGCCAAAATAGTATCGCCTTTTTTCCTAGCGACAGCCGCCAAGGTTGAACTGAGTTTTAGTGATGTCATTATTCAGGCAAGTCATCAACCAATGACAATTCAATGTCATTAATCATTCAATCACTGTGGGCTAGGCTTGACGATTTTAGTAAACCTAGCCCAAAGCTTTGATGCAGGCTAAAGACCTATAAACGAAAGTGAGTGTCGAAGGTGAGTGCGATGATATTTCAAGAGTTTGTATTGAATACGAATGCAGAAGCGCACTGTTTTCTATGCCTGAGTGAATGCTTAGCTTAGTATCAAGTGCAAGTTAGTTGTTTTTGATAGAAGTACAATCAAATAGTTATAAATCAATCACCTTAATAATGGCATAATATGCCATATTGAGCGTTTTTGTGAACCAAATGTTTTGTTAAGGAATTGATTTGTCTGATTTTGTATTTTCTCAAGCTGAGTTGCAGCGCATAGTGACTATTGCCAAGCAAGCAGGCAATGCCATCATGGATATATATGCCCAACCCGACTTGCAGGTCGAGATTAAGCAGGATGATAGCCCAGTAACGGCTGCAGATATAGCCAGTCATAATGTGATTATTAAAGGGCTAAAAACCTATTTTGCCGATATTGCCATCATGAGTGAAGAAGATGCCAATATTGACTGGAACACCCGCAAAAACTGGCAGACTTATTGGTTAATCGACCCGCTAGATGGCACCAAAGAGTTTATAAAACGTAATGGTGAGTTTACGGTCAACATAGCCTTAATCCATCAAGGACAAGCAATAGCAGGTGTGGTTTATGCGCCTGTTTTAAGCAAATGTTATAGCGGGATAGTCGGCCAAGGGGCCTGGCTTGAACATAATGACCAAGTGTCTTTATTAGATATTAGCCAGCGTTGCATTACGCCTATACCGGTTATTGTGGGCAGTCGCTCACATGTTAGCCCTGATGTGGCTGAATATTTACGTACTGTAGGCGAGCATCAAATGCTCAGCGTGGGCAGCTCGCTAAAGTTTTGTATGGTCGCTGAAGGTCAAGCTGATGTGTATCCAAGACTTGGGCCAACCAGCGAGTGGGACACAGCTGCAGCACAGGCCGTATTAGAAAGTGCTGGCGGCGTCGTGGTTGAATATCCTGCGTTAACCCCGTTACAGTACAACCCAAAAGAGAATATTTTAAACCCGTATTTTATTGCCGCATCAGCGGCATGGATGGCACGTTAATAGATAAATAAATCATTTACGTCAGCCTGATATGACACCCGAATTAATAATAATTACATGGAGAGACAAGATATGATGCGCATGGGCGTCGACCTTGGTGGGACTAAAATTGAATTAGTGGCGTTGGCTGACAACGGTGATGAGTTATTTCGTAAACGCATTCCTACCCCACGAAACTATCCTGATACCTTAGATGCGATTATCAGTTTAGTGAACGAAGCTGAATCGACATTGGACCAAAAAGGGTCTGTCGGTGTAGGAATTCCAGGGGTTATTTCGCCATTTACTGGCTTAGTTAAAAATTCTAATTCAACTTGGATTAATGGTCATCCGTTAGACAAAGATTTAGGGGCTCGGTTAGCACGTGAAGTACGTGTTGCCAATGATGCAAACTGCTTTGCGGTATCTGAAGCCGTAGATGGCGCGGCATCAGGTAAAGGCGTGGTATTTGGTGGTATTATTGGTACAGGTTGCGGTGCAGGCATTGCCATTAATGGCCGAGTGCATGCGGGCGGCAATGGCATTGGCGGCGAATGGGGGCATAACCCATTACCTTGGATGACAGCAGAGGAGCATCATTCAACAGACTGTTTTTGTGGCAATAAAGATTGCATTGAAACTTTTATATCAGGCACTGGGTTTGTGCGTGATTTTCGCGCGGCTGGCGGTGAAGCTACCAGTGGCATTCAAATTGCCCAAATGATGGCTGAAGGTGATGAGTTTGCTAAACAAGCTTTTGAGCGTTTTATTGACCGTTTAGCCCGTTCATTGGCGCATGTGATCAACATGATGGACCCTGATGTGATAGTTTTAGGTGGCGGTGTGTCTAATATCGACGCGATCTATACAGAGCTACCTAAAGTGTTACCTCAATATGTTGTCGGCCGTGAGTGTCGTACGCCTGTGGTTAAAAACCTATTTGGGGCTTCATCGGGTGTGCGCGGCGCAGCTTGGTTATGGGGTAAATAATCTCGTTACTTCCAACCGATTTGCTCGAAAATGCCATTGAAAAATTCAATGGCATTTTTAGTGTTAATGCTAGCCAGTAACCTTACTGGGCCCTGAGTCCCTAAAATTGGTTTCGCTAATTTGACTGTTAATCGTTACACTATTGCGATTATTGTCAATTGGACAGCTGTTGAATGTTTTGGCTTAAAAAAATCATCTCGCAATTATTCTTGCCTATCCCGCTTACAGTGTTATTTATTTTACTCACTTTGTTATTAATGACATTTGCGGCCTCAAAATTAAAGTCGCTGGCAACGTTAAGCTTACTGGCCGCGGTAATGCTACTGGTTGGCTTAAGCCAATCTGATAGCAGTTATTATTTAGCGAATTCATTAGAGTCTCAATATCCGATAAACTCTGCGCCAATTCCCCCTAGCCAGCAATGCGTGGTGATGGTATTAGGTTCAGGACACAGTGACAAAGCAGGCCTAACCGCAGTGCATAAATTATCAGCTGTTGCCTTAGGGCGCTTAACCGAAGGCATGCGTCAGTTAGCTATGGGGCAAAATTGTCAATTAGTGGTCAGTGGCTGGAATGGCGGTTATATGTCAACCGCACACGCGACCATAATGAAGCAAGCTGCCATTGAGCTAGGGGTAAAACCCGACACGATTATTAGCTTTCCTGAAGCTAAAGATACTATTGAAGAAGCCATGTTTTTATATCGTGTTGTTGGTCAACAACCATTTAGATTAGTTACTTCGGCAACTCACATGCCGCGTTCTATGATGATATTTAGCGCATTAGGAATGCAACCCCAAGCGGCCCCTGGGGACTTTATTGCCGAAAAAGGTTTGTGGTGGCGCCTTGATGCTAGCAATTTATTGACCTCTCAAAAAAGTATTCATGAATATGTGGGTATGTTATGGCTCAGTATCAGAGGGGTGTCGGCTGATCAAATGGTCAATCAGCTGTCACTTGATAAGGAATTGGATTAAATGAGCCAAGCTTTAGCGATATACCCGCATACCAAACGTAATGGGTTAACGTTTACCTTGGCGGGTGCGACAGGATTGTTAATTAGCTTTGTGCTATTTATTCAATACACTAGCTTATTCTCATTTTCATTACTGTTGTTTGGTGGCTCAAGTGTGAGTTTGTTACTGGGTGTGGCTAAACTAAATGAGCCTTTGATAAGTTTACAGCTAAATGGAAAAGGACTGACGTATTTTCATCGTCGTGGCCAAGTGACGCTGGAATGGCTCAATCTGCAGCGCATCGATAATGTCAGAGTGACCCAAAATATGGAGCTAATAGAGCTGCCCTATATTGGTTTTAAAGTGAAAAAAATGAATCCGGTGTTAGATTCGATTTCACCTCGACTTGCCACGGGATTATTAACCGAACAGCGGCCGCTATTAATGACCGCAGCAACCCATGATGAAGACTTACACAGTTTAGAACAGTATTTAGGTGCCGAATTTAGCCCGTTTGTAAGCCATGGCGAACGTTACCGTGGTGTATTAGCTATGTTTGGCCGTAGAAGTGAAACCTTAGCTGAAAATTTAGGATTTCATTTATATGTATCACATGATGCATTAGATCGAGATCCAAAAGAGATGCTCACTTTGCTGCGTGAGTGGCAGCAACAAGCGATGCAACGAGATGTAAATCAATAGTAAACTAGCTAATGAGTAATTTGGGTTCTCGGTGTCGCTGGCCTAAAAACTGACCGCCATCAATCACTTCTAATTTTTCACTATAAGCATCACCGTCAAATAAACCGGTTGATGAAATCAGTAACTTTTGACATTGCACCGTGCCTTTTACCAGGCCTGTAATGTTGACATCCTGACATTGAATATCGCCATTCACCTCTCCACCTGCTTCGACGACAACGTTACCTTGGGTAATAATATCCCCAAGTATTTTACCGCTTATCATCACGTCGCCATTAAATCGAAAATCTCCGGTGAGTTCACAGCCTTGGGCAATAAAACTTAATTGGGTAGTGTCTTTTTTGGGATTAAACATCAGTTGCTCTTATTGTTTTTTTAACATCATTATTTGCAATAGATATTAATATAATCATTTTGACTGACATGTAAATCAAAAATCAGTATCAAGCAGGGTTAGGTTATTGCTTCAAGGTGCAGCTAATACAATGGCATCAGAAGGACAGGGTGATACACATGCGCCGCAGCCAGTGCACGCACTGGTATCAATAATTGGTTTTGGCACTTGGCCTACGGCCATAACAAAACTTATCGCCCGCGGGTCACACGCATCTTTACAGCTTTGGCACCAGACCCCACTGTAGGTTAAACAGGTTTGCTGAATACTCGCCACAATCTGCCAAGGCGTGTGTTGTTCAGTGTCGAACAAAGGTTCTTCACACGCTGTGACACATTTTTGACAAAATGTGCACTCGCCAAGACTAAAGTCAACTTCAGGGAAACCGCCATCACCTCGCTTGATAATACTGGTTTCACAGGCGTTAATGCAGTTATCACAACGAGTACAAATATCAGTAAACTCAATATCTGCTTTTACCCAAGGCGGTCTTAATGCATTACTTTTTCTACGGCTAAATAAACTGCGGCGACCTTGATTGACCGATTGACTCATTGTGACTCCTAGATTAATCCATGATTTTTTTAAAGCCTAATCGGATCAAACTTTATAGCCATTCGGATTATGCGACTGCCATTTCCAGCTGCTATTGGCCATATCTTCAATCGTATGAGTCGCACGCCAATTAAGTTGGCTGGCGGCATAGCTTGGATCTGCGTAGCAAGAGGCTATATCACCAGCGCGGCGATCGACTATTTGATAAGCTAATGTTTTACCACATGCTTTTTCAAATGCCTTAACCATATCTAATACACTATAACCAATACCTGTGCCTAGGTTATAAGTCACTAAACCTGGGCTAGTTGAGAGTTTATCTAAGGCTTTTAAATGTCCCATAGCTAAATCAACAACATGGATATAATCTCTCACGCCAGTGCCATCGGGAGTATTGTAATCACCACCAAAAACGCTCAATTTGTCACGTTTACCTACCGCAACCTGTGCAATAAATGGCATAAGATTATTGGGAATGTCGTTAGGGTCTTCGCCAATCAAGCCTGATTCATGAGCACCAACAGGGTTAAAATAGCGTAAGCAGGCAATATTCCAGCTGTTATCTGAGTGATACAAATCCGCTAAAATATGTTCAACCATCAGTTTTGATTGGCCGTAAGGATTAGTGGCTCCCGTTGGAAAGTCTTCCTTTATGGGCAAGCTGGCTGGGTCGCCGTATACAGTTGCAGATGAACTGAATACAAGGTTTTTGACATTATGTTCAGCCATTACTTGGGATAAAATAATGCTACCAGTGACATTGTTTTCATAATATTTAAGCGGTAAAGCGACAGATTCTCCTACCGCTTTTAATCCTGCAAAGTGGATTACTGAGTCGATTTCATGATCAGAGAATATTTTTTGTAACAAGGCTTTGTTGAGTACATCGCCTTGATAGAAGGTCACCGTTTTGTGGCTAATACGCTCTACACGCTTTAATGCTTCAACACTAGAATTAGATAAGTTATCTACAATAATGACTTCCTGTCCTATAGCCAATAATTCTATAACTGTGTGGGTACCAATATAGCCTGCGCCACCGGTCACTAAAATTGCCATGTTTATATCCTAAAATTGTCTAAAGTATTGAACTTGTCTTTGATGCTTATTGTAAATCAGCTGCTTAAAATTACTATAGTAAAAATCAATTTAAGCGGGTGTTATGATGATTTTTTGTGATCGTTAGCCACATTTGTCACAATTACTATCCAGTATATTACAATGATATTATTAGCTATTTTTTTGTAACATACGACTCTGTATGCTTAGGTTTACAAAAAAACAACATTGTTGACCTGACTATAAAGTGTGAGGGAGTTAACAAAATCGATGGCATAGCACAATATGAAGGAAGTGAAGTTGACGTAAAGTGGAATTAATGAGCAACGTGACAAAGTATATTTCTCATCAGCCTGATAGCCAAGGGTATATTAATTATTCTGAACAAGAGGATGATTTATGGCAGCAATTGTACCAACGCCAAATTACTAATTTACCTGGGCGAGCATGTGATGCCTATCTACAAGGTATTGAGACATTAAACATGTCTGTTGACAAAATACCTCAACTGCCCGATCTCGACCATATTTTGACTGAGTTAACCGGCTGGAAAACCGCTGCGGTGCCGGCATTAATCTCTTTTGGTAAGTTTTTTGAATTACTGGCCAGCAAACAATTTCCTGTGGCGACCTTTATTCGCACCAAAGAAGAATTTGACTATTTACAAGAACCCGATGTGTTTCACGAGGTTTTCGGTCATTGCCCTTTACTGACTAATCCTGCATTTGCTAATTTTTCGCATATGTATGGCCAATTAGGTTTAGCCGCATCAAAAGAAGATAGGGTTTTTCTAGCCCGCTTATACTGGTTTACGGTTGAATTTGGGTTAGTGCAAGCCAAAGATGGTCCATTAAACATCTATGGCGGCGGGATTTTAAGTTCCCCTGGTGAAACCTTATATGCATTAAGTGATAAACCAGAACGTCGACCTTTTGATTTATTAGATGTACTGCGAACACCGTATCGTATCGATATTATGCAACCGATATATTATGTTATCGAAAGTGTTGAATATTTGGATGAAATTTCCAAAATGGATATTATGGCTTACGTTAAGCAAGCCCGTGAACTGGGAATGTTTGAACCTAAGTTTGCCCCTAAAGTAAAAGCAAGTTAAGCCATTTTTGGCGTACTTTTTAGTGCTAGTTATTAATGATAATTAGCCATATACCTAAATAGGAGTCCTAATGACTGCACTATCTGAAATGAAATGTGAAGCGTGCCAAGCTGATGCCCCAAAAGTAACTGATGCCGAGTTAGGTGAGTTAGTGCGAATGATCCCTGATTGGGGAGTTGAAGTGCGCGATGGCGTAATGCAACTAGAGCGCGTCTATAAATTTAAAAATTTCAAATTAGCCATGGCATTTAGTAACAAGTTGGCTGATTTGGCGGAAGAAGAATTTCATCACCCAGGTATTTTTACCGAATGGGGTAAGGTTACTGTGACCTGGTGGTCACATTCAATTAAGGGCTTGCACAAAAATGACTTTATCATGGCTGCCAAGACCGACCAGTTGTTAGACTAATAACAACACTCAATAATTCAGCATGTTACGTAAACGTAAGGTGCTGAATTATTTCTCTGTTACAATTCTGCTGTAAACTTCACTTGCCACCTCTATCATAACACTCTACCGTATGCGCAGTTTCCAAAGAAAACACTAATAATTAGGGAATCACAGCATTATGCGTTTGGAAGTGAGTTGTAACGATCGCGTCGGTCTCGCGAAAGACATCCTCGTCGTACTTGAAAAATATGGCATTAATTTAATTGCCATTGATGCTAGCAACAAAGGCTTTTTGTACCTGCAGTTTGCCGAAATTAGTTTTGAAATGTTGCGCGAGCTAATGCCACTCATTCGTAAGGTAGAGAGTGTGCATGATGTGCGAACCGTCTCTTTCATGCCTTCAGAGCAAGAACATTACGCCTTAAAAACCTTATTAAAAACCTTACCTGATTCAGTATTCTCCCTTGATGCCAAGGGGCGCATTCGTATTGTTAACGAGTCTGCCTTATTAACCTTAAATATGGCCGAGCATGAAGTCGTGGCTGAGTCATTAAATCATTGGGTGCAGGGCTTTAACTTTGTGCGTTGGTTAAGCGAGCCTCAAGTACCTGCCGTTGCCTCACGTGTCACCATTAATGCCAGTGAATATTTAGCCGAAATGCTGCCCATTTATTTACCTGACGATAATGACAAAACTATTCTTGCCGGTGCTGTAGTGTCACTTAAGTCGCCAGCTCGGGTAGGTAAGCAGTTTAATGCACTACAAAATCAAACGACAGGTTTTGATAATGTGCTTGCCGTAAGTGACAAAATGAAAGACGTGCTTAAACAAGCTAAGCGGATGGCGCAATTAGATGCACCGTTACTGATAACGGGTGAAACCGGTACTGGTAAAGAGTTAATGGCCCGAGCCAGTCACGACGCCAGTATGCGCCGCGAGCATCCATTTATTGCCATTAACTGTGCAGCATTACCCGATAGTGTTGCCGAAGAAGAGTTATTTGGTTTTGTTCACAATGGGCATATTGTGAAACGCGGTTTTTTTGCCGAAGCAAAAGGCGGCACGATCTTTTTAGATGAAATTGCCGAAATGTCTAAAGCGGCTCAGGTTAAGTTACTGCGTTTATTACAAGATGGTGCGTTTAGACGCATGGGGGGTGACGAAGAAGTACGTGCGGATGTGCGAATTATTTGTTCTACCCAAAAAAATCTTGCCGAGCTATGCCAGTCTGGCGAGTTTAGAGAAGATTTGTACTATCGTATTCATGTGCTGAGTTATCATATGCCGTCTTTACGTGAGCGTAAGGTTGATGTCATTCCGTTAACTGAAATGTTTTTAGAGCATTACAGTCAGCAATTATCTAGCCCACTGCGTCGTATTTCGGCCTCTTGTCGAGATTACTTATTTACCTATGCCTGGCCTGGTAATGTGCGTCAGTTGAAAAATGCTATTTTCCGTGCAGTGTCTATGTGGGATGGGTCGGCTGAATTAACCGTAGAGCAGCTTAAATTACCTTCATATGCAGAAGGTTTTGGCTACTTTGATGAAGAGTTTGAAGGCACATTAGATGAAGCAATGAAAGAATACGAGGCGAATTTATTACGTCGTTTGTATCCCGCTTATCCAAGTACAAGGCAATTAGCCAAAAAGCTGGGTGTATCACATACTGCTATTGCGAATAAATTACGTGATTACAGCATTTCAAAGAAACGTTAATTCGGCTGTGAAATAGTACTGTAACGTTTTGATGCCACAGTTTTGTTGGCTATTTAGTCAATGCATGGCCTGAAAATCACCATTTTCAGGTCATGTTTATAAATGTATACAAATATTTACAAAATCAGGGTAGATACCCGGATATGTGATTCAGCTCACAAGCTGTTTATTGCACTGTTTATCGGTTATTTCTATCATCAATCAAGCTGCAATTGTCTGATTGGCTCGCATTCTTTTACGGCCGACAGACTTTTCCAATATTAGGAGCAATAATGAAACTTGCAAGTTATAACAACGGTCGTCGTGATGGCCAACTTATGTTAGTAAGCAAAGATTTAACTAAAGCTGTTGCTGTACCTGCAATTGCTCACACTATGCAGCAACTGCTTGATGCGTGGGACTTATTAAACCCACAGTTACAAGAATTATATGAAGCGCTTAATGCTGGTCAAATGGATAATGCGATTGCATTTGACGAAAGCAAATGTTTATCACCATTACCACGCGCTTATCAGTGGGCTGATGGCAGTGCTTACGTCAATCACGTTGAGTTAGTGCGTAAAGCGCGCGGTGCTGAAATGCCAGAAACCTTCTGGACTGATCCATTAGTTTACCAGGGTGGTTCAGACAGCTTTATCGGCCCTAAAGCCGACATCGAAATGGCCAGTGAAGAATATGGTATCGATTTTGAATCTGAAATCGCTATCATTACTGACGATGTGGCTATGGGTGTTAGCAGCGAAAATGCCGCTAAGCATATTAAATTACTGATGCTAGTTAATGACGTATCTTTACGTAACCTTATTCCAGGTGAATTAGCTAAAGGATTTGGCTTCTTTCAATCTAAGCCTTCAAGTGCCTTTTCTCCAGTTGCAATTACGCCAGACGAGTTAGGTGACAAGTGGCAAGACAGCAAAGTGCATTTGCCGTTAGTGACCCACTTAAACAGTGAATTATTTGGTCGTCCAAATGCGGGCGTCGACATGACATTTGATTTTAGTCAGTTAGTGTCTCATGTGGCTAAAACTCGTCCTTTGGGCGCCGGTGCTATTATTGGTTCGGGTACCATTTCTAATTACGATCGCAGTGCAGGCTCAAGCTGTTTAGCTGAAAAACGTATGCTTGAGATTATTGCCGATGGTAAAGCAAGCACGCCATTTATGCGTTTTGGTGACACGGTTCGAATTGAAATGTTTGATGACAGCAACGTCAGTATTTTTGGTTCTATTGACCAAAAAGTTGTAGAGTACAAAGGTTAATTCGTTATCCATTAAGATAATATTTAGGCAATAACAGACATGTTATTGCCTTTTTTATAGGGAAAATAACATGAAATTGTATGGATATTGGCGTTCAAGTGCCGCATACCGAGTTCGCATCGCACTTAATCTGAAGCAATTAAGTGCTGAGCATATTTCGGTGCATTTAGTTAATAATGGTGGCGAGCAACATTCTGAGGCATTCCATCAGCTAAACCCTCAGCACTTAGTGCCTGCGTTAGTTGACAGTAATGAACAAGGCGAATTTAGCTTAACCCAGTCTTTGGCGATTATTGAATATCTTGAAGAAAAATACCCTCAAATTAGTTTATTACCGGCTAACCTAGAAGATAAAGCTGTGGTGCGCGCCATGTCGCAAGCCATTGCCTGTGAAATTCATCCACTAGATAACCTACGGGTATTACAATACCTAGTCAAAGAAATGGGCGTTGATGAAACTCAAAAAATGACCTGGTATCATCATTGGGTTCATGTCGGGTTTAGTGCGTTAGAAGTGCAACTGGAACGTTTTTCTGGTCAGTTTTGTTTTGGTGACAAGGTCACGTTGGCCGATATTTGCCTCGTGCCACAGGTTTATAATGCCGAGCGCTTTAAAGTGCCTATGGATGCTTATCCAAATATTGTTCGTGTATGGCAAAACTGTAATCAACTTGATGCTTTTATTCAAGCTGCGCCAGAACAGCAAGCTGACGCGAGTTAAGGTCTTGCCTGTGCTAAAAGACAGTAATGCAAAACCTGCTACCGATAAACTCAGCACGGAACACTTTGATCCGATAGCTGAGTGCTGTTATTTAGCTCAATTGGCTCAATTAAATGAGTGGTTTGAGCAAGATACCGTGCGGATGCAGGCATTAACGGTTTGCGCAGCAGTGTTTGCAAAGCTCAATATTACTGACTGGGCTATCGCTGCGGGTTTTGTACGTGATTTTGTTTGGGATAATCTACACGGTTTTCCAAGCCGTGAGTTAAGCGCGTTAAATGATATTGATGTCATTTACTATTGTGAAAAAAATATCACTCAAACCCAAGAAAAGCATATCGAACAATTACTGTTCAGTGTCATGCCGCTCAAGTGGTCGGTAAAAAACCAAGCCAGAATGCATATTCGAAATCTAGATCCTCAGTATCACTCCTGTCTCGATGCTATGGGGTATTGGCCAGAAAAACAAACAGCCATCGCGGTTAAATTGAATGTGCTTAAAGTGCAGCCACAACAACCAGCCAGTTCAAATTCTAGCTCTGACATTGGCGCATTAGTGTTTACTCATGCCTTTGAACTTGCCTGTTTATTTAATTTTAGTCTGACGCATAACCCAAAGCGTTCATTGACTCTATTTCAACAGCGAGTCATCCAAAAACAATGGCTTGCACGCTATCCCAAATTAATATTACAACCATCTGCTAAAAAATAGATCATAGATCACTCAACCCTCAGTCCATTGCATAGCCAATCGCACAACCAATATTCACCAAAAGCTCATTGATTAACTAATATCAGGTAACCACAGACAATCTTTAAACGCTGACAACTTGCCAAACTTCAATCAATCCGCTATTTTACTGTTAATATATACAGTGTTTGGGCGTTAAATGATTTTATACATTGCAGAAAAACCCAGTCTAGGCAGAGCCATTGCTGATGTATTGCCTAAACCGCATAAAAAAGGTGATGGCTTTATTACCGCAGCTAACGGCGATTGTGTGTCCTGGTGTATTGGCCATTTACTTGAACAAGCTGAACCAGATGCATACGATGCCGCGTTTAAATCATGGAAGCTCGAACATTTACCCATTATTCCGCAAACGTGGCAATTAAAACCCAAACCTAAAACCCGTAGCCAATTAACCGTATTACGTAAATTAGTTAAGCAAGCCTCAGCAATTATTAATGCAGGCGATCCCGATCGTGAAGGGCAATTGTTAGTCGATGAGGTGATTTCCTATTTGGGCGTAAAAGGCGACAAGCTGAGTAATATACAACGTCTATTAATCAGTGATTTAAACCCGCAAGCGGTTAAAAGGGCACTAGGACAGCTGCGCAGCAACCGTGACTTTATTCCTTTATCAACCTCAGCATTAGCTCGCAGCCGTGCAGATTGGTTATATGGCATGAACATGACACGCGCTTATACCATTCAAGGTAAAAAGGTTGGTTACCAAGGTGTGTTATCAGTGGGCAGGGTTCAAACCCCTTACTTGGATTAGTGGTTCGCCGTGATGATGAAATCGCCGATTTTAAGCCCAAGTCTTTTTATGAAGTATTAGCCCATTTAGTCACAGATCAACAGCAAAATTTTACTGCCAAATGGCAACCTAGTGAGGCTTGCCAGCCTTATATGGATGAAGATGGTCGGGTATTAGCCAAAGGTTTAGCCGAAAATGTGGTTCACCGTATTAATGGTCAACCTGCTGAAGTCACCAAGCTTGAAGCCAAAGATAAACGACAAAACCCACCATTGCCTTATAGCCTATCAGCACTGCAAATCGATGCGGCGAAGCGTTTTGGGCTATCGGCAAAAGAGGTGCTTGATACCTGCCAGAGTTTGTACGAACGGCATAAATTGATTACCTACCCCCGTTCAGACAGCCGTTATTTACCCAAAGATCAACATGGCTTAGCCCCTAAAGTATTGGACGCGGTACTCAAAGGTGCGGCCGGACTCGTTGAAGGGTGCGACGCGCCCAATGCCAAGCTTAAGTCTAAGGCGTGGGACGACAGTAAAGTCGATGCCCACCATGCCATAGTGCCAACCGAAAAAGTGGCTAACTTGTCATCGTTATCCAGTAATGAGGCCAAGTTATATCAGCATGTAGCACGCCAATATCTAGCTCAGTTTTACCCCGCTTATATTTACGCTGAAACCGCAGTTGAAGTGACCATTGCTGGTGGCTTGTTTACTACCAAAGCCCGTCAAGATAAAACCCTAGGTTGGAAGCAACTGTTTAAACGCACAACAACAAATCAGGCCAATAATCATTCAAACAGCAGTGAAGATGATAACGACGATGGGGGACCGTCGTTGCCACCATTAGTTAAAGGACAAATACTGCAATGTGAGCGTGGCGAGTTATTAGAAAAAATGACTCAGGCACCAAAGCATTTTACCGACGCCACCTTATTAGGCGCGATGACGGGTATTAGCCGTTATGTTACGGATAGTGAAATTAAAAAAATCCTTAAAGAAACTGACGGGTTAGGAACCGAAGCCACTCGGGCAGGGATTATTGAATTGTTATTTAAGCGCGGTTACTTAGTTAGACAAGGGAAATCAATTCTTGCTACGCCAGTCGGTACTGGTTTAATCCGCAGTTTACCTGAGTCTGCAACCACTCCCGACATGACCGCATTATGGGAAAATAGCCTAGATGCCATCAGTCAAAAACGGCTTAAGTATGATGCGTTTATGCAGCCATTACTGAGCCAATTAGAAGGTTTAATCAGCCAGGCATCTAGCCAGTTACCGTCAGCACTACAAGGCGTTGCTAGTACGGCACCTAAACGCAGTTTTAAGAAGTCGTATAAAAAGAAAGTTAAAGCGAAAAGCTAATCCATTGATGTATCTTCATGACTGCTTTGGGAAAGTTCAATTTATCCATTCCCGAACCAACATGTTGCGCGGAACTGTAAGTGATGAAGCTTCTCTTTTTTTGATGATGCTCCAGAGTAATATGACCAATTATTTAAAATATCAAAAAATGTTGCTGATTTAATTAGAGTTACGATACACAGCGTTCAAGCGTTAGAGAATCAGAATAGACTTAATAAACTCAGTAAAATAGCACAAGACACTGCCCAGAAATTAACAGAACAAATATGATTTGAAAGCAATTTAGGCATAACATATTGTAATATTTCGTTCATAGACTCACTGGTGAAATGACTGTTGGCCGTTCCGGTCCCAACGCAGTATTTTCCGACTGGCAAAGTATTATAAATTTTAATAAAGTGATGGAGTACATATTGAAAATTAACCACATAATATTATCAACATTAGCCATTCTTTCTGGTTGTGATGCATCGGATCCCAACAATGATATCGATGTTTATATAAGTACCAGGGAGCTACAATGCCAGAACAATGGTTTACCTATTTCTCTGACTAAGAGCTATTTATTAGATGCCAATATAGAAGTGAAAAGTGAAAGTTGCGGTTCTTTAACTCAAGTGATTTACGCTACTGTTTGTGGTGAGGAGACAGGAAAGTTACATGTGTTCACTATTGATAAAGCCGATTCACAAGTTGTAGAGAATATAGGATTCACTCTACCGAGTAGCTCAGTTTCTGAAGATGATTATAAAAAAGTAGAGTGTGGTGTATAACTGTTTAATGGGGTAGCCGCAGATATCTAACCTTTTGCCTCTACACCATCCTACCTGCGGTGATTAAACGATTGATTTACAACAATACATGCAACAGTCTCGTTAGATGTTTAGATGTTTAGAGGTTTTATGAAATCATTTTCAATTTTGCTTATAAAAATACTTGCTTTATATTTGGCTTTAACAACATTGTACTCATTTCTACCTGTTGTTTTTTCTGGAAATGTAAATAGTTTATTCCCACCTAAGCTGTTGGCTGTTGTATCTGCAACGGTTCTTTTGCCAATCATTAGTGGCATAGCTCTCTGGAAGTATGCAGAGTGTATTGCTGATAAAATTTATACAAATGAACCTGAACTGAATAAATGTACGGATGTTGAAATTGTAAGTGCGGGTTTATTTTTAATTGGTATTTCATTACTTATTAAGCATATAGGTATTTTTTTAAATCATTATTTATCAATGGGTCAAATCAATTATGGCTCAATATTTGTTATACTGATAAGCATCTTACTGGTTTTCAGAAGTAGTATATTTAAAAATATTTATTCAAAATATAGCAACAACAGATAACAAGAGACTATGGCGTGAAGAGTTAATATTAAGCTTTTAGCGCTGCCCATAAAACACCATCTCTTAACATCGAATTTAATCTCACAGCCATATTTCATACAGGCAATAATTGCTGATAAGTCTGTTTAAAAATGGGGCAAGATTGAATTGCTGACATAATAGCCACTTTAGTTAAAACAGAAATACAACCGTAGTTACTTGATGCGGTAATCAGAGCTTTGTTTAGATAACTTATCTTCAGAGAAGCGTTAACCCAAACGGGTTGCCTTTTTATGGGGAAATTAAAACTTAATCTGATTGGTTGAATATCGGTCATTAAACGCATGAAATTGTGTAGAACTGGCACCTCTTATCTATTGATACTTAAGTCATGCTGAATTAGACATTGACTATGATGTAAGCATCAATGAATAGGCATTAGAGCAATCCTATAATGGCTATAGTATTTTACACTCGCGACTTTTTCTACTTTTTAACGTAAGCAATGGCCGCGATTAAGGCTAATCAACTTATCTAGAATATGTTCGCCATCGATACGAATGCCGTTGTGTTCATATTTAGAGGTAAGCCAATATTTTAAGTTAAGCCAATATTTTAAGTTACCGACTTGTTTGGCGGTTTCTAAGCTATATAGCATGTCGACATACATGTCCTCGCTATAAATGGCCTGTCTTTTTTTGTCGATTTCACAAACCGTCTTGTGAGACACTCTGGCTAAAACTCTGCTAAATAATCAGTATTAATAGACGAGGATAAGCGCCCAAATGGAAATCAGATTTACACAGCTGCAATGCCGTTCGTCTAGTGTGACGATAGACATTGATGATTGGCTTATTGAACCGCAACAATCTTGGGGGGTGTTTAGTACCGAAGGTGGTTTAGGTGCCTTATTGGGCCAGCTCTTCACTCAGCAAGCGCAAGATAAAACCTTGACCTATTCTGGCAAGCTATCGGGAGTAGACAGCTCGAAAGTCGCCTTGGTGTCTTTGCATGAACAGCAACAGTTACTCGACGATATTCTTGATCAAGATGACAGCGGATCTTTAGGCTATATCGATCCTAAAACTACGGTTTATGGGGTTATCTTTGCTCAATGTAATGATGAAGTGCTGACTCATCGATTATTGCAGCAATTAGATCTCATTCAGTTGAGTGCTAGTCCGTTTACCCAGCTTTCTACCGGCGAAAGCCGCCGGGTGATGCTTGCCCGCGCAGTGGCAACCAAAGTGTCTTTTTTAGTGCTCGATGAACCTTATGCAGGGCTTGATGTTGGCCATCGACAAGCGTTAAGTCACTATTTACAGCAGTTATCGCAAACAGTACAAATGCTGGTGGTGGTGTCGCGTGAAGAAGATATGCCAGACTGGATTGAGCATATTGCGATGTTTAATCATGGCGCACTAGACAGTGTAATGATTAAGTCTGAGTGGGATAATCATCCGCTTATAAGCCAACTTACCGCGCAGTCTGGCCAACAAAGCGAAGAGTTGTTGGCGCTTATTCGTCGCCATCGTCACCGTCCAACCTTTGCAAATCCAGTTTTTCAATTGAACAATGGCCGAGTGGCTTACAGTGATAAAGTGATTTTTTCTGGGGTGAATTGGCGCATCGATAATGGCGTGCATTGGCAAGTTAAAGGTCCTAATGGTTGCGGTAAAAGTACTTTGCTTGGGCTTATTTTTGGCGATCACCCGCAGTGTTATAGCAATGACATTGATATTTTCGGTAAAAAAAGAGGTTCAGGCGAAAGCATTTGGGAGATTAAAAAGCATATTGGTATGGTGTCCTCGGCGTTGCATTTACAATATCGGGTTAATAGCAGTGCCTTAGATGTGATTGTATCGGGCTTTTATGACTCGATTGGTTTGTATCAACAACCGACAACGCAACAAGTGGCTATCGCAACTGAGTGGTTAGCCATTTTACACATGGGTCATTTGAGTAAATCGTCATTTAGGCAATTAGAATATGGCCAGCAGCGGTTATTGTTAATCGCCAGGGCCATTGTTAAACAGCCAACGTTATTGATCCTCGACGAGCCTTATCAAGGTTTAGATTATCTGGGGCGTAGATTGATTAAAAACGCCCTTGAACTCATCGCCAAAGAGCACTTAAGTCAATTATTGTATGTGTCACATTATCAACAAGATAGCCTTGATAGTATTGAGCACTATATTGAGTTTGTTTTAGATGATGCCCAGCAAGGCTATCGGGCAGTGGTCAGCGGGCCAACGTTAACTTAACCTGATGTAATGGTCTCCTAAAAAACAGTCAATTGAGGTTGGCTGTTTTGTTTCAGGCTGTTGCAGCGTTATGGCGAACGGTTATGTAGCGCTTATGGCATGGCTCAAATTCTATTACTAAAAATAAATTGATAATGTTTCAATTTTTACCCTGTATATAGCGAGCAAAGTTAAGCGTGATGTCAAATGACTACCATCAGGTTGAGTCAGACTCGCCTGAAAACATGCTTCGTTTTGCAGAGCTGCATGGGTTTACTTTTCCGTATTTAGTGAATGAAGATCAGCATGTTGGTCAACACTACGGCACTGTGTGTACCCCAAAGTTTTTGGTTTTAATGCCCAGGGTGAGTTGCAATATCGTGGTCGCTTAGACGATGTGTGGTTACAAAATGATCCTAATCGCGTCCCAGAGCTGGTGAATACCATGCAATTAATTGCAGTCATTGGAAAGGGCCTGAACAACAACGCCAGTATGGGGTGTTCAATTAAATGGCGTTAATACCCTTGAAAACACGTTATTAAGCACAATATATGCGAGATACATATCAGCCGAATTTATTGTTAACCATTTGATTTATTGAAACCGTCATCTTTTATTTTTATGGAGCATCACATGACTCACGCTATTATTTCTGATTTAGAAAAACGTTACACCGCAAAACGCTATGATGCGACTAAGCGCGTATCACAAGATGATTTAGCCGTTATTTATGATGCAATGGTGTTGTCACCTTCATCAATAAACTCTCAACCATGGAAATTTATCGTGATTGAAAGTGATGCTGCAAAACAACGTCTACATGACTCTTATGCTAATAAGTTTCAGTTTAATCAACCTCATGCTAAAACGGCTTCACATACAATATTGTTTGCATATAACCCTAAGTATACTCGCGAAGATTATGCCAAAGTGGTTGACCAAGGCATTATTGATGGCCGTACTAAGGCTGAAGCTCGCGAAGGTGCATTTGGTTCATACGCATTTGTTGATTTAAATACCGATGCAGCGGGTAATAATGCGCCTTGGACTAAGTCTCAAACCTATTTAGCCTTAGGTAATACTATGCACACGTTAGCGCGTCTTGGTATTGATTCTACCCCGATGGAAGGCGTAGACAGTGAATTGCTGGGGCAAATTTTTGCTAAAGAGCTCGACGGTTATGTGTGTGAAGTTGCCTTAGCATTTGGTTATCACCATTCAGATGAAGACTACAATGCCAAGTTGCCTAAGTCGCGTTTAGCTCAAGATAAAGTATTGCAGGTTTTATAATGGGCTAATCGTTTATCACGATTGGCGCTATGTAAAGGGGCATAAGATTAAATCTTATGCCCCTTTTGATTTTATTATAATGTTGATGTTTAATTTTTTAACGTAAGCAATGGCCGCGATTAAGGCTAATCAATTTATCTAAAATATGTTCGCCATCGATACGAATGCCGTTGTGTTCATATTCAGAGGTAAGCCAATATTTTAAGTTACCGACTTGTTTGGCGGTTTCTAAGCTATATTGCATGTCGACATACATGTCCTCGCTATAAATGGCGGCAGCAACAGGAACCGTATTATTTGCAAGTTGGCTTAAATCGTATAAGTCAGGCCAATCTTTGTGCTCGGCTATTAATGCTGCCGCCGCAGCAAGCGGTTTTAGCGCGTTAAATTGATTGAACATCCACGGGTAAACCATTTCGCCTGTAAATAGTAATGGCTGTTCTGGTTGATAATGAAACTCAGGGTAGTTATCTCGCACCCTATGAGCAGCCCATTTTGATGCACTTTGCTGGCAATAAATAGACTCATGCAACAGGGCAAATATTGGATTTGTGTTGTAGTCTAAAAATTGGCTAAATTGATGTAAGAAAAGTGGGTTAACTTCAGTGCCCTGGCTTGTCTCAATAAGAGCTTGTTCTAGCAAGTAATAAACCGCTTCAGGCCCTTGCTCCATGCCTAAATTAATGCCCAATAATTGGAACATTTCGACAGTGAGTTGCTCACCCGTTGCTAAATAGACTTTATGTTCATACAAGTATTGCGCGATACGGTCTACTAAGGTTCTCGCGTCAGTAAATCGAGTAAAAAAGTCTGCATTTTTAGCTAACACACGTTGGTAAGTGGCTTGATAAACCTCATCGGCACAGCGTGTTAATGAAGGAACACCGCCAGTGATATAAGCTTCTTTCACACCTTGCGGTGCAGCTGACAAATAATGCAGCACGCAAAAACCACCAAAGCTTTGGCCTAGAATACTCCATGGTTGGTTAGCTGATAATTTTGCACGGATAAACTCAGCGTCGCGAATGATATTGTCGGCGCGAAAATGGCTTAAATACTCGGCTTGTTGTGTAGCGGTTAAATGACTTAACGATACCGCATTTACTGGTGTAGACAGGCCTGTGCCACGTTGGTCGAGAAGTAATACGCGGTATTCCTGTAATGCACGTTTTATCCAACCACTATTAGTGATAGGTCTAGCAGCGCCAAAACCTGGACCACCTTGAAAGAATACTAAGTAAGGTAATGATTTATGCTGATTTTCAACACTGGCTATTTCGCGGGCAAAAATTGAAATTTGCTGATTTGAATTCAATTGATAGTCTAAAGGAACTGAAAAGGTGTGCTTTTGAACCACAATGTCTTTTAAGGTTTGTGAAATAATCATCTTGGCTTATCGTTATTTATTTGAGGATGATTGTATGTGCCTGTAGGCTATATCACAATCAATCAGGCAGATTAAATTTAAGTAAATAGCTATCAAGGTCAAGTTCGCAAAGGTAAAATTAGACAATAATAAAACCTTGGCAGCGACATTAGGGAGTCTTTCATGAAATATCAAATCATACCGGTTACCCCGTTTCAGCAAAATTGTAGTGTGATTTGGTGCGAAACTAGCCTCAAAGCAGCGGTTGTTGATCCTGGTGGTAACATTGACCGAATTTTAGCCGAAGTAGCAAAGCTTGGGATAACGGTTGAAAAAGTATTGTTAACCCATGGCCATATTGATCACGTTGGTGGGGCTAAAAAACTCGCCACTGAATTAAATGTGCCCATTATTGGCCCGCATATAGCGGACCAGTTTTGGTTACAAGGGCTTGCTAAACAAAGCCAGAACTTTGGTTTTCCCCTTGTTGAAGCATTTGAACCTGACCAGTACCTCACAGAAGCTGATGTTATTACCGTGGGGCAGCAGTCTTTATCGGTATTGCATTGCCCAGGACACACACCGGGACATATCGTGTTTTACTCTAAAGTGTCCGGATTAGCTTGGGTGGGAGATGTACTGTTTAGAAGCTCTATTGGCCGTACCGATTTTCCGCAATCTAATCATCAAGATTTAGTGAACTCAATAACCCAAAAACTGTGGCCGCTAGGTAATCATGTCAGTTTTATTCCTGGTCACGGCCCTATGTCTACTTTTGCTGAAGAACGTGAGCATAACCCTTTTGTAGCGGATCAATTACTCAGTTAGTTTATATTGAAATACTGAACATGCAGCTTTGCTAAAACGAGGGTGATAGTTTCAGTTAAACCCAGCGATAGGCGTTAAAAACGTATTTTGTCACACTCGCTAAAACGGCATTACATACTTTTATACATTTTGACGCTTTTCATCATTAGCGTACAGTGTTAGGTTTAATCAACATAACACTGTTTTTAGAGCTCAGAATGCGCCAACACTTGGTTGATTTATTAGATGTTTGGCAAACTGATTATCAAGATGATTGGGTTGTCGCCATCCTTACACATGTACAAGGTTCTTCGTATCGAAAACCGGTGCTATCATGTTTTTCCACCCACTAGGCAAAACATTAGGCATGCTCAGTGGTGGCTGCTTAGAAGCTGACTTACGACGTCATGCGCAGCGCGCCATTCAAACCCAACAAGTTGTTCAATTAACCTATGATGCCACCGATGAGTCCGACACTAGCTATCAATTAGGCTGTGGTGGCATTGTTAATATCATGATGCTACCAATTAACTCAGCCAATCAGTATCTAGGCCTGCAAAAGCTCTATTTTGATTTAAACAGTGGCAAAACAGGTGAGTTTCACATCGACATTGCTAAGCAAGACACACCGTCAAGTAAAGTGCGTGGGAAATGGCAGGCAAAACCTAAAAATCAATTGATTAATCAAACGACATTTATTGCATCAGTTGATGAGGGAGAAAGCTTCATCGCTGACGGTATTCACATTGAAAAACACATTCATGGTCAGTTGATTATTCCGATAACTCCACCCATTCATCTCGGTCTTTTTGGCGGCGGATTAGATGCCCAACCTATTGCGCAAATGGCGGCGACTTTGGGCTGGCAAGTGACTATTTTTGATGAGCGTACCGCCTATGCTCGTCAATACGATTTCCCTAGTGCCAACATAATGAAAATGCCATTTGATGGTGTAAATGATGAGGTTTATCAAACCTTGGATGCCGCCTTTGTGATGACCCATAACCTGACGCTTGATGCTAAAGCGCTTAATCAACTGGTTAAGTTCGATATAAGCTACATTGCCTTACTGGGGCCAAAACATAGGCGCGATAAAGTGCTTAATGTCGCTCAATTAAATATTAATGATTTTAGTGGCTTTTTTTCAGCCCCAGCGGGATTGGCGTTGGGCGGCGAGTTACCAAGTTCAGTAGGATTAAGCATGTTGGCCCAATGCCATGGGGTATTACATAACAGCCAGTTAATTAGTTTAGATAAAGTGATGCGTTAATGTCACTGAACAGAATACCTAATCCACAAGATGATAAACCTATCGTAGCGGTCATTTTGGCCGCAGGCGGTAGTAGTCGATTTGAAGGCGTGAAACAAATCGCTCAACTTAATGTTAATCATTCAATATTAGCCTCAACAATTGAGGTGATTAAAACCGTACAATTAAGGTTTAATCAATCGGCTGTTAATCTGGTTGATGATAATCATCATCTACTTGAGCAAGCCAATATTGCCACTTTGAGTGCATTAACTCTGGCAAAAGTAGCTGTGGTATTAGGTGCAAATCAACAGCAAATAATGACTGATGAACTATCATCAATTATGCTTGAACAGGTGGAAGTGGTGGTTAATCATCAGTGGCAGCAAGGTTTGGCGACATCAATACACAGTGCAGTTCATTATGCGCTTGAACAGCAAGCTTGCGGATTAATGTTGATATTAGCCGATCAGGTCGCATTAACCGCTGATCATTACCTGACTTTACTGCAATCTTTTGTGACACAGAATCAGACAACGAGCGCCTTTTATCAGCAAAGTGTGGGTGTGCCTGCTATATTTTTAGCGCAAGATTTTGAACAACTATTAGCGTTAACTGGTGACAGTGGTGCTAAAAAAATATTAAAAAAACGACAACAATCACATCGTTTAGTGTGTATAGACCTACCGCAAGCGAGCATAGATATTGATACCCGAGCCGATCTAACAAGATTTTTGGCAACCCAGGAGTAAGTGATGACAATTCCAACTCAAACCCTATTAGTTAATGGTAAAAACTTTACCATAGATGCAGACCCCAACATGCCAGTATTGTGGGCATTACGCGATATTATAGGCTTAACGGGCACCAAATTTGGATGCGGTTCAGGGCTTTGTGGTGCCTGTACTATTCATGTTGACGGTGCGCCAATGCGCGGTTGCTTAACCAGCCTTAAACAAGTTAGCGGTAAGCAAGTGACCACCATTGAAGGTGTGGTCGCTGAGCAGTTAAAGGCGAAGTGGGCGGAACATAACGTGCCGCAGTGTGGTTATTGCCAAGCGGGTCAAATAATGTCTGCTGCTGCATTAATCGCTCAAACACCTAAGCCAACAGATAACCAAATTGACGAGGCCATGTCGGGCAATATATGCCGTTGTGGGACATACCCACGTATTAAAGCCGCCATAAAAGCAGCTACCACTGATATTGCGGGGGCGTAATCATGACAACATTTACCGCTATAGAAAATATTAGTCGTCGCGATGTATTAAAGCTTTTTGGTGCAGCTGGTGGCGGATTAGCCTTAGGCGCCACAGGTTTAGCCTGGAGCCCAATGGCATTAGCACAAGATAAACTGGCAATGATGAATCTGTTTATTGCTATTGGCGAAGATAATAAAGTGTATTTAACCTGTCATCGCTCAGAAATGGGGCAGGGGATCCGTACCGGAATTCCACAAGTATTAGCCGATGAGTTAGAGGCGGATTGGGACAATATTGTGGTAGTCCAGGGGTTAGCGGATAAGCGCTATGGCAGCCAAAATACCGACGGTAGTCGCAGTATTCGTAAACATTACTCCCGTATGCGTCAAATGGGGGCGATGGCCAGAACCATGTTAGAAATGGCCGCGGCAGAAAGATGGCAAGTATCGCTTATTGACGTTTATGCAAAAGCGAATAAAGTACACCATAAAGGTTCAAATAAAAGCTTATCATTTGGCGAACTCGCCCTTGATGCGGCTAAACAAACTGTGCCTGAAATTGACTCATTAACCTTAAAACCTAGCAGTGAATTTACCCATATTGGCCAATCTAAAACCATTGTTGATATGCAAGGTATGCTTAATGGTAAAGCTATGTATGGTTATGACATTAAACTAGACGGTATGGTGTACGCCAGTATTAGTCGCCCGCCGGTTTTAGGCAGTGACGTGGCCAGTTTAGATGACTCTGAGGCCCGTAAAATTGCAGGTGTCATTGATATTATTCAGTTACCTGTGCCTAAAGGTGCGCCGCTATTTCATGCGTTAGGTGGCATAGCAGTTATTGCGACTAATACCTGGAGCGCCATGCAAGGTCGTAAAGCATTAAAAGTGACTTGGACAGCTTCGGTTAATGACAGTCACGATACTGATAAATACATGGCTGAGCTGGTGGCCAAGGTTCAACAACCAGGTAAGGTCATGCGTCAATTAGGCGACAGCGTGCAAGAGTGGCCTGCGGAATCAAGCCTCAATGCTGTTTATACCGTACCTTATTTAGCCCATGCCATGATGGAGCCTCCGGTGGCAACTGCAAATGTAACCAGTGAAGGATGTGAGCTGTGGTCATCAACTCAAACGCCACAAAGTACTCAGCAAAATGTAGCAGGTGCCTTGGGGATCGCAGAAGATAAGGTTAAAGTAAATGTCACTTTATTAGGTGGGGGGTTTGGGCGAAAATCTAAGCCTGATTTCAGTGTTGAAGCGGCGATAATTTCGAAACGATTAAATAAACCCGTAAAAGTGTCGTGGACCCGCGAAGATGAAATTCAGAATGGTTATTACCATGCTATTAGTGCTCAATTTTATCAAGCAAGGTTTGATGGTAACAATAAAGTCGATGCTTTTTTAGCCCGTACTGGGTTTCCGTCTATTAGTTCAACGTTCGCAGAAGGTGTCGATATGCCATCGGCTGGTGAACTTGATTTAGGCTTTTCAGATGTGCCACTAGCGTTACCACGCATTCAGTTAGAAGCCGTTAAGGCAACCGCGCACACACGCATCGGCTGGATGCGTTCGGTTTGTAATATTCAGCATGCATTTGGTATTGGCAGCTTTGTTGATGAGTTAGCGGTTAAAGCCAATAAGTCTTGTATTCAAATGTGGCGAGATCTACTTGGTGCCTCACGACATGAAACTTTTAAAAATCAAGGTTTCGAGTATGGTAACTATGCAGAGGAATTAACCGATCATCCAGTTGATGTTGGCCGTTATCATCACTTGCTTGACATTATGGAAGGCAAGTTGGCTCAGCAACCACAAGCAGCGAAAAATCAAGGTTGGGGTTTTGCAATTCATCGCAGCTTTGTCAGCTACGTTGCGGTGGCAACCTTAGTTGAAGTGGCTGATGGTAAGCTGACAGTATTAAAAACCATTACCGCAATTGATGCGGGTTTAGTGGTTAACCCTGATAGGGTTAAATCACAAACAGAAGGCGCGGTTATCTTTGGTTTAAGCTTAGCGATGATGGGAGAGATCACCTTTAAAGAGGGTAAAGTGGAACAATCAAACTTCCATGATTACCCGCTGCTACGGTTACCACAATGCCCGGATATTGAAATTATACTTGTGCCCTCTGATGCCAACCCCGCAGGTGTTGGAGAACCAGGTGTTCCTCCTGTAGCCCCTAGCTTAACTAATGCTATTTATGCCGCTACAGGGAAAAGATATCGAGATTTACCACTAAATCGTGATTTAACGCTATAAATAGATCATTTGATTAAAGTATAAATAGGTCTAGGCCGAAATAAATATATGCCTAAGTGTTGGGGGTCAACGCTTAGGCTTTTTTATTGGTCTTGCGGTTAAGTTTTATCTCAATATATTTATCTGAGCAAAATTAAAGTAAAAAAATTAATACACTATACTTTGGTTCAGATTACTTTTTGTGTACATAAAGATTACTAGGGAAATCTTATGAAAGCTATTCAGTTTCGTAAAGTCGATGCCATGCTGATTAAACTCAGTTTAAACGGTAAGTTTTGGGTTGTTTGCTCACTCGTTACCGTGATCACACTGGCAATTGCCATGTTGAATCAACAGCATAATCAAACAATTATTCAAGCCAGTTCGATGGCTCAAGCCAGTGCGAGTGTGCAGGCTTTTGCCGATGCAGCTGCTAATCAACAGTTATCTTTGGAGCAATTAAATCAGTTTGCTGAAGCTAATCAGTTGTCTGTGGTGATGCAGTCATCTGCTATTCGACGGGGGGATTCAATCACTGTAACGGCACCTGTGGGAAGTCAATTTTTATCATTGACTAAAAATGTTGCCCAATGGGAACAAGCGCAGTCGGATAGCAGCTTATTTTGGTATGCCTTGCTGGGTTTATTGCCGTTGTTTCAATTATGCTATTGGATCTCGACCTCGTTAGGCGGTGGACTATGGGATATGTATGTTGCTATTAAACGCTTAGCAGATGGTAATTTAAGCCAAAGGCTCAACTTTTTTGGCACCGATGATTTTAGTTTAATCGCCACTGAAATTGATCGCTGCGCAGATAACATGAGTGAAATGGTCACTGCCATAGGCGAAAATGCAAACACCTTAGCAATGGCTGCAACCACCTTTAGTCAACAAGCTAGTACTAATGAAGATTTAATCAAGCATCAACATCATTTCTTAGATTCTGTTTCACATTCGATGGAACAAATGACAGCGGCCATTGCAGATGTTTCTCACCATGCATCAACAACCTCGGGTCATACTAAAGAAAACTCAGTGCAAGTTAATCAAAGTCGTAAAGGAATTAAGGATGCTGAAGAGCGTATTAATTTTTTAACCGCGCGTATTTCTGATGCCTTCGCATCAGTTGAGCAGCTGTCTAAAGACGCGACTCAAATTAATGTGGTGGTTACCACTATTAATGCTATTTCAGAACAAACTAATTTACTTGCATTAAACGCGGCCATTGAGGCTGCGCGAGCCGGTGAGCAAGGTCGCGGCTTTGCAGTCGTTGCCGATGAAGTAAGAACACTTGCTGGACGCACGCAAAAAGCGACTGTTGAAATTCAAACCATGATTGAGGGGTTACAAACAGGTACAACCAAGTTAACCCAAATTACTAATGAAATTGTTGAGCAGGCAGATGAAGGAAGTGTCAGCATTAAAGCCGTAGGAGGGGAGATTATCTGTATGGCGGAATCGATTAATGTGGTATTTGATATGAGTAGCCAGATTGCCGCATCAGCAGAAGAGCAAAGTGTCGCATCGGCTGACATTGTTTCACAAGTTAATGAAGTCAGAAGCCAATCGGATACTATTCTTGCTAATGCCAATCAGGCATTGGTTATTGCTAATGACTTAAATGTTGCTTCAAAAGGGTTAAGTCAGATTTTGGCCCAATATCATACCCATTAATTAAGGGTAAGATTTAACATCTATGGCTCATTAAATTCTCTTTATTGAGCCATTTTTATTGATGTAGAGCTATTTTGATAAATATATAACATTGTTAATAGATGGGCATTATTAGCGATGATGAAAGCTATTATTATATTTGGTGATTGGCGGAGGAAACCTATAACTACATATTAACGGATTGATGAGTACTATTTTGTGTTTGAGCGTGTTTCGGTTGACTCAATTCTGGCATCTCACACACGGTATTTCTGCCACTGTGCTTCGCTTTATATAAAGCAATATCAGCCAGTTTTATTAGATCTTCTAAATTATGCATTTGATCATTAAACTCTGCCACCCCTAAACTGGCTGTGACAGATAGTGAGCCTTCATCATGTAACACTATCATTTCCGCTATTTTATTGCGGATTACATTAGCCAGTTTAACCGCCGCCATTTTACTCGTATTAGGGAGAAAAATAATAAACTCTTCACCGCCCCAACGGGCTAAAATATCATTCTTTCTAACTTGTTTATTTAATGTACTAGCAATGCGTTTAAGCACCGCATCTCCTGCGGCATGGCCATGTTCATCATTTATTTTCTTAAACCAATCAATATCAAGCAAGATTATCGAAAAGTCGGTTTTATCTTTAATACCTAAATTCCATAAGGGATCAGCTGCCGCGGTAAACGCCCGTCGATTATATAGCGCGGTTAAATGATCGATTTGTGCAGTGACCTCAGCTGTTATACGCGCTTTGTCGACTTCTTTTAAATTAAACGCCAATGCTAAAGCCAAAATGGACATTTCAATTAACATGCCGACTTCAATGCTATGGAATAACAATGTGTTATAAGGTATTACGCCTCCTGTGGTGGCTGCCGAAATAGCAGCCCCTCCTGCCCCCATAAAAACCGCAGGAATAAAAAATTTGACCATTTTATGGCCATTATTTAACGCTAGAAAGCCCAATGAAACAAAAATAACGACTAATAATGAGGTTAGCGCAACAGCAATCTCAACAGCGAGCAATTGATCTGCATTAATAAATAGACAGACCATCAACAAAACTAAGCTTGTGTATATCCACCTCTTCATCTTATATATTTGGGGTGAAAAAACTTTCAATTTGAGAAATTCAAAACAAAAAGCAATACCAAAAATAATGTAAAAATACAGAAAAATAGTCATTAACCATTGTTGTAAAAAAATATTATCGGGCCAAATGAACTTAAAACCATGACCAGTATAAGCAATGTTTAAACTTAAAAATGATAATAAATACAAAGCATAAAATATGAAACTGGCATCTTTTAAACTAATAAAAAGCGCAATGTTATAAACAAATAGGATAAAAAAGGCACCATATAAAAATCCATAAAAGTAACTTGATAAAATGAGGTTATCTTGAATGATTGCTTCGGTTGATAAATAGAGCGGGATCAGCAGCGGGTCGTTCGATTCAAATCGCATCATTACCTGGGTGATCCCAGGTTTAAACTCGTGTGGCTGAGACAGCATGCGTGTTTGATTTTTTCTTGCAGAGTAAGGTAAGGCGTCGCCTATATAGGTTTTATCTATCAGCTTATTTTGGTGAATAAAATAAAAATTAGCATGATCTAACCAAGCACTATCGAGATAAAATACCTTCTTTATAGCTTCGGTGGACGAATTATTAATTAATATCGATGCCCATAATACATCATGGGTAAAACCAAAACTGACAGTTTTATTAACGTTTTGGGTAAATTTTCCTTGCTGGTATTGTTTTAAGGCATTCAGGTACGATAAATTCGTACTACTATCTTGTAGAATATTTAAGTGTTTATTTATTAATAGCTCATTAGAAACTGTATGTAACTCAATAGCTTTGCTATTAACGCAACAACTATAAAAGAGTAAAAATAACAATAAAAAACGAATGGTAAATCCCCAAAAATAATAATCTACTTACTTAGAATAGAGCTTAGTAGGGCTTTTGTCTAACCAGCAAATGTACAACTTCTGCATTACATTCAACATTTGTCTTGTGTCACGAGTCAATGTTCTGCCGTGATAGGATTAGTGAGAGACAATCATGTTTAATGTGAGTATTAATCTGCGCAGTGCGGTATTGCTTTTTATTACCTGATTCACGTCAGTGAGTGACAGCATAGAGTATTGTTGAGCTTTCCTTGTGATGGTATCAATAAAAATAGCAGCAATATATTGCTGCTATTTTTAGCTGGTAAATAATGTGTGCCATTGATTTATTGCTAAGCCCTAAGATTTAGCTTAATTGAGAGCCATCTTTTTTATCATATCTAACGCTACAGCTTCAGCAATACTAATACCGTCAATACCTGCGGATAAAATTCCACCAGCATATCCAGCACCTTCACCAGCCAGGTACAACCCTTTGGTGTTGATACTTTGATAATCTGCACCGCGCTTAATTTGCACCAGGAAGATGTGCGGGTTTCAACACCAGTTAACATGGCATCTTTACTGTCAAAACCGCGGATTTTTTTACCAAATGCAGGTAATGCTTCACGAATAGCATCGATGGCAAATTGTGGTAACGCATCGCTTAAATCGGTCATTTTTACATTAGGTTTATATGATGGCTCAACGTTTTCAAATGGCTTACCAGCACCAGCAGCTAAAAAGTCGCCGACCATTTGCGCCGGTGCATCGTAATTACTGCCGCCCATAATATAAGCATTACGTTCTAATTTGCGTTGTAATGCAATACCTTGCAGTGGATCGTTATCAAAATCACTTGGATCAATGCCCACTACAATGGCGCTGTTGGCATTACGCTCGCTACGGGAGTATTGGCTCATGCCATTGGTGACAACGGCGTGTTCTTCAGATGTTGCGGCTACAACCACGCCGCCTGGACACATACAGAAACTGTAAACACTGCGACCACTTTTACAATGGTGCACTAATTTATAATCTGCCGCGCCTAGTAGAGGGTGACCCGCATTAATACCAAAGCGGTCTTTATCAATCATCTCTTGCTTATGTTCGATACGAAAGCCAATCGAAAATGACTGTGCTTGCATAAAAACACCTTTATCATGCAGCATTTGAAAGGTATCACGAGCACTGTGACCTATCGCGGCAACGACATGTCTAGAATGCAACACTTCGCCATTTCTTAGGGTCACACCGGTGACTTGACGATCGCTTATATTGATTTCATCGACGCGGGTTTCAAAACGTATTTCACCGCCTAGTCGAGTTATCTCACGGCGCATTTTCTCAACCATTGTCACCAGCTTAAAGGTACCAATGTGAGGTTTGCTGACATAAATAATTTCCGCAGGTGCGCCAGCAGCAACAAATTCTTGCTTTACTTTTAAACCTTTAAATCCTGGGTCTTTAACCTGACTGTAAAGTTTTCCATCCGAAAACGTGCCTGCGCCGCCTTCACCAAATTGTACATTAGATTCAGTATTTAATTCACTGGTACGCCAAAAGCGGAAAGTATCTTTAGCACGTTCATGCACAGATTTACCGCGTTCAAGAATGATAGGTTTAAAGCCCATTTGCGCCAGTATTAAGCCAACAAATAGACCGCAAGGTCCCATGCCAATCACTATCGGCCGTTCGGTTAATCCTTCTGGTGCATTAGCAACATATTTGTAATCCGTATCTGGCGACACGCGAATGTTGTGGTCATCTACAAGAGATGCCAATAACGCAGTTTCGTCTACATTTGTTAAGGTGATATCTAAAGTATAAATGAGAAAAATTAAATTCTTTTTACGTGCATCATAGCCACGCTTAAATACATGTATATCAACCAGCTGATCCGCTGTAATAGAAAGCCTTTGCAACACGACTTGTTGCAAAGCATCTTCATTATGGTCTAGAGGCAATTGTACTTGGTTTAAACGGATCATGATCTACCTAAAAAAGAGACTTAAAAAACAGCGCGTAGTTTACGTGATCTAGACTAAAAATGAAATTAACTATTGATGTTATCCACACGGAAAACAGTGCCGTTTTACTGCTCAGTGATATCGATTCTAATGATAATATCAGTGCATAATATTAATAAATGCTGCAGGGTTTAACTTAGCTCAGGTAGAATAGCGACTTACCCATTTTTTATTTTTCGGATATATTCTAGATGCAAATCAATCGTGTACTTCTAACAGCTATTGGCAGTGTTTTATTGGCCATGGTAACTATTCAGTCAGGTGCTTCTTTAGCTAAACAACTTTTTCCTATCGTTGGCCCTGAAGGTACAACGGCACTACGTTTAGGTTTTGCTGCAGCGGTGCTTTGGTTGGTGTTTCGTCCTTGGCGTGCCTTACCTCAGGGGAGAGATTGGCAAAGCATCATTATTTATGGTTTGTGTTTAGGTGGAATGAATATTTTGTTCTATTTATCCATTGAACGTATTCCATTGGGAATAGCCGTTGCGCTTGAGTTTACCAGGCCTTTAGCGTTAGCGCTTTTGGGATCAAAAAGAAAAACTGACCTGTTCTGGGTAGGCTGTGCTATAGCTGGTATTTTACTTCTGCTACCTGACTCATCCAGTGCACAGGGGCTTGATCTTACTGGTGCATTAATGGCACTGGGAGCGGGGGCCTGTTGGGCTGGATATATCTTGTTTGGGACTCGCACTGGCAAGCAAGCATCGGGTGGTATTACCGTGGCTCTTGGTATGACAGTGGCTGCCATTGTGTTAGTACCTGTTGGTGCTATCAGCCAAGGTTTAGCGTTAATCAGCTGGGAAGTGTTACCACTAGGACTATTGGTGGGCATATTGTCCAGTGCCTTACCTTATTCTTTAGAAATGGTGGCCTTAAGAAATATGCCTACTCAAACTTTTAGTGTGTTAATGAGTTTAGAGCCAGCAATCGCCGCATTGGCAGGTTTTATTATTTTAGCTGAGCAACTGACTTTACTACAGTGGTCCGCTATTGGTTTAGTCATTGTTGCCTCTATTGGCAGCAGTTTTACCCCCAAAAAAGCGATTGAAATGGGAGTGTAAAAAAGCTATTTAAATTGCTAACAAGCTTTTTATCACTAAGTGTCTGATGGTTTGTTAGCCGTTAAATAAGATGAGGTTTCTCTAACATGTATATTGGTGAAATATCAAAAAAGACCGGATTATCTATCAAGGCTATTCGTTTTTATGAGGAGAGGGGACTCATCCAAACGCCGGAAAGAAAAGGCCGTTATCGGGTATATCAACAAAAAGATGTAGAGTTGCTGATTTTAATTAAGGAAGCTAAAGCATTGGGAGTCACCTTATCTCAACTTAAAGGCGTTATAGTGTATAAAAATGATCGAGTTGACTGGGCAAGTATAAAACAATTTCTCAGTGAGTTTAGAGAGGAACTAGTGGCTAAGAGTAAAGATATCAACAATAAGATAGCGAATATTGATCGGTGTTTTGAACAAATTATGTGTTAAGTATCACTTGACTCTCCCCTAATAGGGAGACGGTAAGCTACATCTTAAATACCTTTATATTGGAAAATGAGATGAGCAAAAAAATATTAGTGTTATCTGCAAACCCAAGAAAGAATAGTTTTACTCACCATTTGGCTTGCATATACGCAGACGCAGCAGAAAAAAATCATCAGGTTAAACGACTCGATATATCTGAAATGCAGTTTGATCTCGATCTATCAGCTGGATATAAAGAGCGCATGTTAATGGAAGCTCCGCTTATGGAGTTTCAGGCTGCACTTGAGTGGTGTGAGCATTTAGTGATTTTAACGCCGATTTGGTGGGGATCCGTACCAGCAAAGTTAAAAGGGTTGATTGATCGTACTTTTTTACCTGGTTTTGCATTTCAATATGAACAGGGCAAGTTAATCCCTAAAAAATTATTACAGGGTAAAACGGCTCGTATTATCATGATGATGGATACTCCTCCATGGTATTACATCTGGGTGCAAGGAGCTCCTGCTCTTAAGCAGTTAAAGAAAACGACGCTTGAATTTGTTGGGTTTTATTCAATACAAAGCAACATGATTGGTCCTATCATTAATGCTACTCAAGGCACTAGAGATAAATGGGTTCAGCGGGTGTCGAAACTGGGTTTTGAGGCGTGTTGACATTATGCCAACTAGGTGAAAATAAATATTACTTATTTTCTAGCTTTGGCCTTCTGTGTTAAGAGCGTTGCCGTGGCCTGATCTTTATATTGGTGTCGATTAGAGTATTAGTTTTATCTGGTTACAGGCCTAACGATGAAAAAGGGTGGCGTTAGATCGTCACTTTGCCACCCGTGGATATATTAATCTGCTAAATAATAAGCAATCGTTGAAACAACTCTAACTTGCTTAATATGTGGATTGTTCTTGTCGCGGTCATTTATTGAAAATTGCCCTTGTGAAGCCTTTTTAATCTTACCTAGCTGGCTGTTTGAATCTGTAGCAAATTTCTCTGCAACCATTCGAGCATTGGTGGTTGATTGCTCGATCATTTGCGGTTTGATTTCATTCAGTCGAGTAAAGATATACTCAACCTGTGCATTGTAATCATTTTGGCTAAATACAATGCCTTTTTTACCTAATTCGGTCAGTTTTGGCATAGCATCACGCACCAGTTGAATACTTTTTGAGTAAACGGTAATGGTTTGCAGTGCGGTGTAACGGAACTCAAAATCTTGCTGGCCACCATATTGTTGCGCCAACTTATCATTAATAGTGGGAGCTGAAAAGCTGATTTCATCCACTGCAATATTCTGTGAGGTTAGAAAGTTAATGACTTGCTGCGCCTGAGTGTCGACTTGATTATATAAGCCTTCAATATCATTACTGGCAGCGGTAAATTGAATCGGCCATATAACAATGTCGGCTGGAAATTCTGCTTCAGCTAACCCTTTTACGGTAACACTTCGATCGTAGGTTTTTACTTCAATTAAGGCCTGTTTTATCAGTATGCCAAAAACGGTGAAGCTAATGACTAGCATAAGCCCCAAAATGGTTGCACTTGATTTTTGCATTTTTCTACCTTAATGATTGTTTAGAAAGCGGTGAACTGATCGTACCAAAAGCATTCAACTGGCTAATTGGCTATATCTAGCTAATATTAGTGGGTGTCATGCCAAAGGATTGAAGATGCCAGCTACGTTATTGAATCAAGGTTCAGACCAGATCAAATTAGAATTACCGTCAGCTGTTTGGGCTTGGCGTAAAACTGTTTTTGAACGCATTTTCAGCATTTTATCCCTCATTTGCATCCCCGTTTATATTACCAGCGTTTATCTGTGTATCAAGATGAATTATTGGGAACTCGTCATTTTTGATACATTTGTATATGCCACTTTTGTGAGTGTGGCTTTTGGGTCTATTATTCCGCTTAAAATACGCTTCACTATAGGCTGTGCCATTACCTATTTAATTGGGGTTGCTTTTTTGCTGGTGATTGGTCCTTCTGGCGCAGGTTTTTTTTGGTTATTTATCTACCCACTGTTGAGTTGTGTTTTATTAGGTAATAAGGCGGGTTATATTGCACAAGTTATTAATTTTTTTACATTAGCTGTGATTGGTCTGCTTTTTTATCATCATGTATTACAGTGGCCAGAAATAGAAGGTTATTCATTTTTTATTTGGTGTGTGGTCGCGATTAATTTTATGGTAACGAATATTCTTGCTATGTCTATTTGTGGCTATTTATTACAGGCAACTGCAAAGCATTTAAAACAGGTTCAAGTATCTCGTTATGCCTTTGTTGTCGGTTTAGCGACATTATCAGAATCGTATAATCCCAGTGCTAAATTACATATTCATCGTGTGGCCATGTATGTTCAGATTTTAGCGGTGCAACTGGCGAATACGGCATCAAGTCGTGATGAAATGGTTGAAAAAATAGATGACCTCATGCTTGCCAGCATGCTACATGATGTAGGAATGCGTGAAGTTCCAGAGCGATTATTGTGCTACAAAGGCAAAATGTCTTTGGATAATTTTGAAGACATAAAACGTCATTGCGTCAGTGGTGCGTCATTGTTAAAAAGTTTGCAAAATTACCACCCTAACGGTGAGTTGTTATTTATGGCTAGGGATATAGCCTTGTATCACCATGAAAATTGGGATGGTTCAGGATATCCACAAAATGTGATGGGTACGCTTATTCCGCTAAGTGCACGGCTTATGCGATTAGTGGATGTGTATGATGGTATGACGAGTGAAAGAAGTTACCAGCAAATGATGGGCCATAATGCCGCTGTTGAGTTTATTAAGCAGCAATCGGGCATATTGTTTGATCCTAATGTGGTTAACGCTTTTTTACTTGTGACGGCAGACTTTGCCCAACTTAACCCAAATAAACTCGCTATACAGGCATAAAAAAACCAGCGCTAAAGGCTGGTTTGATAATAATGTTAGCCATTATAGGCATGACCATCGCAGCTGCTAATGGTTAAATTCAACCCTAGTCACGGCTTTAGTCGCGTGATAGTGGTAAAATTTCAATACCCTGAAACAGAATAATTGTTAAGCAAGTTTTGCTTTACGGTCACGTGAAGCTTGGGCTAAATCACGCAGTAATTTTTCAGAGTCGTCCCAATGCAAACATGCATCGGTAATACTTTGGCCGTATGTTAGCGGCTTGCCTTCAATGACTTTCTGATTACCTTCAATCATAAAGCTTTCTGCCATTATGCCTGCTATGGCGGTTGAACCTTCGCGTAGTTGGGTAATAATGCTATCTGCTACATTTAATTGATTTTTATGATTTTTCTGGCTATTTCCATGACTAAAATCAATCACTATACGTTGGCTAATACCCACATCTTCAAGTTGCTGACGCACGGTTTCTATATCAGCGGCTTGATAGTTAGGCTGCTTACCACCACGTAAAATAATATGGCCATATGGGTTGCCATGGGTGCGGTAAACCGCCATGGCGCCATCTTTATCCGGTGAATAAAATATATGCGGTACTTGCGCTGCACGAACGGCATCAACAGCTATGTTGATATTACCGTCGGTGCCATTTTTAAAGCCCACTGGACACGATAAAGCCGATGCCATTTCACGGTGAATTTGGCTTTCGGTGGTGCGTGCACCAATAGCGCCCCAGGTGATGAGGTCGGCAATATACTGACCGTTCACCATGTCTAAAAACTCAGTGGCAATCGGTAACTTCAATTCAGTGATTTGTTGCAACAGTTGACGCGCCATACGCAAGCCTTTATTAGGGCTGAAGCTGCCGTCTAAATCCAGGTCAGAAATCAGACCTTTCCAGCCTACAATAGTGCGGGGTTTTTCAAAATAGACGCGCATGACAATACATAAGTCATCTTTTAATTCATGGTGTAATGTCGATAAGCGCTGGGCATAATCTAATGCTGCTTTAGTATCATGAATCGAGCAAGGTCCAATAATCACCAATAGGCGTTGGTCTTCACCAGAAATAATCGCTTCTACTTCTCTACGCTGCTGAACAAGGTAATCAGCGGCATTTTGAGTAAGCGGATATTCAGACGCAAGTTGTGCGGGTGAAATTACTTTGCATAATAAGGATGTGCGTAGTTCGTCTGTTTTAATGGTCATTCATATTACCGCTAAATCGTGAGATGCTTATTTGCATCATAATAGGGCGATTATAACCTCAAATATGTTATCGATGCGAGTTTCACAGACCAACTAATGCTTGTAAAATATCAATCTTGTTCAACAATAAAACCGATTAGACAGCTTTAACCTATTTTTAAATGAGCTTATAAGATAAGTTTTGCTGTGGGGTTGACGAATATTTCATTAGGTTAAAGGTGAAATATTCGTCAAATAATAAGTAGCAGAGATTGTTCTATATTATAAACAGCCCTAGAACATATGACGTTCTAACCTGGTTATATCCAGAATTTTAGTCGCTATCTCTTCAACTGAATGATTAGTGGTATTCACAAAGGGAATACGTTCTCTTTTATACAGCATTTCAACTTCTTTAACTTCTAAACGGCATTGTCTCAGTGATGAATAGCGGCTATTTTCCATGCGACTTTGGCGAATTTCATGCAGACGATTAGGATCTATGGTTAAACCAAATAATTTAGATTTATTACGTTTAAGGGCATCAGGTAACTTTAGGTTATCCATGTCATCTTCGGTGAAAGGGTAGTTTGCTGCTTTTATGCCAAATTGCATAGATAAATAGAGGCTTGAAGGCGTTTTACCACATCGCGATACACCTAAAAGAATGATGTCCGCTTTATCCATATGTTTCATGGTTTGGCCGTCATCATTTTCCATTGAAAAGTTAATGGCTTCAATTCTAGCTTCATAACTGTGGTTAGCTTTACCATGGGTGCGGTGTAAAGCGGGCTTAGCTTCGACACCTAAATGTTGTTCTAATGGCGCAACAAAGGTGTTCAAAAAATCATAATCCATCCCTTCTGAAGAGAATATGACGTTTCTGATGTCGGGGTTAACGATAGAATGAAACACTAGCGGTCTTTCACCTGTGGTAATAAAACTATCATTTATTTGTCGCTTCACTTTTTCTGCTTTTTGAAGTGTCTCGACAAATGGAATTGTAAGTGCTTCAAATTGAATGGGAAACTGTGATAGAACCGCATGACCAAAAACCTCGGCGGTGATCGCTGTCCCATCCGAGATATAGAATACTTTAGGTGCCATAATGACCTCTTGTTGTAATAAAATTACAAATAAAATTAATTATTTACGCGTCTTATAGGGGAGTGTAAAATGCCGCTGCCCTTATGTGAAGTGGCCACTGAAATAAAACTTGCGGAGATAAAACTGTGCAGCAATACGTACTCTGGTATCAAGAATTAGGCATGGGTGATGTGAACAAGGTTGGCGGTAAAAACGCATCCCTTGGAGAAATGATCAGTAATCTAGCCAATGCAGGCGTTCAAGTACCTGGTGGTTTTGCAACTACCTCTCATGCGTTTAATGAGTTCCTTGAACAAAGTGGTGTTAATCAAAAGATTTACAACCTACTAGAAACCTTAGATGTAGACGATGTAACGGCGCTTGCTAAAGCCGGTGCACAGATTAGACAGTGGGTAATTGACACCCCATTCCACCCAGAATTTGAATCAGCCGTTCGTGAGGCTTACGAGCAGTTAGCTAGCGAAACTTCAGAGGCTTCATTTGCCGTGCGTTCGTCGGCAACCGCTGAAGATATGCCAGATGCTTCATTTGCTGGCCAGCAAGAAACCTTCCTAAACGTTAAAGGTTATGATGCAGTCATTCTTGCGATTAAGCATGTGTTTGCTTCTCTGTTTAACGACCGTGCAATTTCATACCGCGTTCACCAAGGTTATGAGCACCAAGGTGTGGCATTGTCTGCGGGTATTCAACGCATGGTTCGCTCAGACAAAGCTGCATCAGGCGTGATGTTCACTATGGACACAGAATCAGGTAACAACGACGTTGTATTTATCACTTCATCTTTTGGTTTAGGTGAAATGGTGGTGCAGGGCGCCGTTAACCCAGATGAATTTTATGTTCATAAGCCAATTTTAGCGCAGGGGCATCAAGCCGTTGTGCGCCGTAATATCGGCAGCAAGTTAATTCAAATGGTTTACTCTGATGAAACATCCCACGGTAAACAAGTTAAAATTGAAGATGTCGCGGCAGATCAGCGCCGTATATTTTCAATTAATGATGCTGAAGTGATGGAACTGGCGAAACAAGCCGTTATTATCGAAAAGCATTATGGCCGTGCAATGGACATTGAATGGGCAAAAGATGGCAACGACGGTAAGTTATATATCGTTCAAGCTCGTCCTGAAACCGTGCGTAGCCGTGAAGATGTTCAGCTTATTGAACGTTACCATTTAAAAACCAAAGGCGATGTGATCTGTGAAGGCCGTGCTATTGGTCATAAAATTGGTTCAGGCGTAGCAAAAGTATTAACATCAATTGCCGACATGGATCAAATTCAACCAGGTGATGTATTAGTTACTGACATGACAGACCCAGATTGGGAACCTATCATGAAGCGCGCTAGCGCCATTGTGACAAACCGTGGTGGACGTACTTGTCACGCAGCCATTATTGCCCGTGAGCTAGGCGTTCCTGCTGTTGTAGGTTGTGGCAATGTCACTGATTTAATTAAAAATGGCGAGCTAGTGACTGTTTCTTGCGCTGAAGGTGATACAGGCTTTATATACTCTGGCAAACAAGAGTTTGAAGTCGTCACCAACCGTGTCGATACACTGCCTGACTTACCAATGAAAATCATGATGAACGTTGGTAACCCTGATCGTGCATTTGATTTCGCTCGTTTACCAAACGAAGGTGTAGGGCTTGCGCGCTTAGAGTTTATTATCAACCGTATGATTGGTATTCACCCTAAAGCTTTGCTTGAGTTCAACCAGCAAAGTGCTGAGCTGCAAACTGAAATTAACGAAATGATCGCCGGTTATGACTCGCCAGTTGAGTTCTATATCGCTCGTTTAGTTGAAGGTATTGCCACTATCGCCTCGGCGTTCTACCCGAAAAAAGTCATTGTACGTATGTCAGACTTTAAGTCTAACGAGTACGCTAACTTAGTTGGTGGTGAACATTATGAGCCAGAAGAAGAAAACCCAATGTTGGGCTTCCGTGGTGCAAGTCGTTATATTTCTGAATCATTCCGCGATTGTTTCGCGTTAGAGTGTGAAGCAATTAAACGTGTGCGTAACCAAATGGGCTTAACTAACGTTGAAGTGATGATCCCATTTGTGCGCACATTAGGCGAAGCTGCTCAAGTTATCGACTTGCTTAAAGAACAAGGTTTAGAGCGTGGCAAAGATGGATTACGCGTCATTATGATGTGTGAATTACCGTCAAACGCATTACTTGCTGAACAGTTCTTAGAGTACTTTGATGGTTTCTCTATCGGTTCTAACGACTTAACTCAGTTAACCTTAGGTCTTGACCGTGATTCTGGCATTATCAGCCATTTATTTGATGAGCGTAATCCAGCCGTTAAAGCGCTGTTAGCTATGGCCATTAAAGCGGCTAAAGATAAAGGCGCTTATGTGGGCATTTGTGGCCAAGGCCCATCTGACCACGCTGACTTTGCCCAATGGTTAGTAGAGCAAGGTATCGATAGCGTATCACTTAATCCTGATACTGTGATTGACACATGGTTGTACCTAGCAAAAGATCACGCTTAATCAATTAAACTTATCAAAATAGCTGGTTTGAATTCGATTTAGCATTTAGCTTCGAAGCCAATTACAGGTATTTTTATCAAGTTGTTAAAAAAGCCGCTATTTAGCGGCTTTTTTTTGTTTATAATGGCTGTAACTAATAATAAATAATAAGTCTGCCATGTTACCTCTACTTTCACACAAACAAACTTTAGAACCGATTTATCTAGCGTATTTAGATGTGCTGGAACAAAGTGATTTTAATGGTGAAATCGATAAACGATATAGCGCCAGACTTATTCAAGCCACCGACAATTCTGTTTATCAATTTTTGCCCCAAGCCGTTATTTATCCCGCAAGTCAAAAAGATGTCGAGCTGGTATTACGCTTAGCTGCTAAACCTGAGTTTAGTGCAGTAACATTCAGCGCCCGTGGTGGTGGAACTGGCACTAATGGGCAATCTTTAACCCATGGACTTATTTTAGACGTGTCACGTCATATGAACCAAGTCATTGAGATCAACGCCAAAGAAGGTTGGGTGAAGGTACAGGCGGGGGTGGTAAAAGATGCGTTGAATGATGCACTCAGACCCCACGGCTACTTTTTCAGTCCTGATTTATCCACATCAAACCGCGCCACAGTTGGCGGAATGGTCAACACCGACGCGTCTGGTGCAGGATCTTTAGTGTACGGTAAAACATCTGATCATGTTTTAGGACTGACTAGCGTATTAATTGATGGCAGTGTATTAACCACTCGACCTATTAATAAAGATTCAACCCATTCTTCACCGACCGAAAATGCATTGGCAGATAGTATTATTGCCAAAGTGGCTGATATTTGCCGTGATAAGCGTGAATTAATCGATAATCGGTTTCCGAAATTAAATCGTTTTTTAACCGGTTATGATTTAAAGCATGTTTGGGATGAAACATTAAGCCATTTCGACTTATCCCGTATTCTAGCCGGTTCAGAAGGCACGCTTGCGGTGATCACCGAAGCGAAATTAAACATTACCCCGCTGCCAACCACGCGGATGATGGTTAATATAAAGTATGATTCGTTTGAGTCTGCTTTACGCCATGCTCCGTCATTAGTTCAAGCTAAAGCCACAGTAGTTGAAACCGTTGATTCAAAAGTATTAAACCTCGCTAAGAAAGATATAATTTGGCATTCGGTAGCGGATTTAATTCAAGATGTCCCTAATAAGGTTATTGAAGGATTAAATATGGTTGAGTTTGCCGGAGATGATGCTGACGTTCGTGCCAAGGTGGCCAGTTTAGAAGCCGTGCTCACTCAACAATTAGCTGATGAATTATACGGGCTAGTTGGATTTCAAATAACCAGCGATAAGCCCAGTATTGAGCAAATATATGGTATGCGTAAAAAAGCGGTAGGTTTACTGGGGGCCACTAAAGGTCGCCGCAAACCAATTGCATTTGCCGAAGACACAGCTGTACCACCTGAGAACCTAGCCGATTTTATTATGGAGTTTCGTGCGCTATTAGATGGCCATGAACTGCAATACGGCATGTTTGGTCATGTTGATGCGGGCGTATTGCATGTTCGTCCAGCCCTTGATATGTGTGATGAAGCCGATGAAAAGCTGCTTAAAGTGATTTCTGACCAAGTGGCGGCTCTGACGCTTAAATACGGCGGTTTAATGTGGGGCGAACACGGTAAAGGCGTGCGCGGCGAGTATGGCCCATCGGTTTTTGGAGATGAGTTATATGGCGTCCTTCAATATATCAAAGGCTTGTTTGACCCCGATAATCGTTTAAATCCTGGTAAATTAGTTGCACCAGCACAGTCTGGCCCTTTGATGTTCAATGTTGATAGCACCAAACGAGGCACCTTTGACAGACAAATTCCGGTGCAAGTGCGTGATGCTTTCCCCGATGTGATGAATTGTAACGGCAATGGCTTATGCTTTAACTACAGTGCCTACTCACCTATGTGTCCGTCTTTTAAAGTCACAGGTGACAGAATTCAATCACCTAAAGGTCGTACGGGGTTAATGCGAGAGTGGTTAAGATTACTTGAAGCTGAAGGAGTGAATGTAAACGAGTTAGCAGCATCAAAGTCATTAAGCTTATTACAACGGGTTCAAAATACCATTAACACCAAACGCGACTATGACTATTCGCATGAGGTGATGGAGTCGTTAAAGGGGTGTTTAGCCTGTAAAGCGTGTTCTAGTCAGTGTCCGGTAAAAGTGGATGTACCTAAATTTAGAGCGCAATTTTTTGATATTTATTACAAACGCTACTTACGTCCAGCTAAAGATTATTTAGTTGCCGGTATTGAAGACTCATTACCATTAATGGCAGCCATGCCCAAAGTGACCAACTTTGCCTCACAAAATCCGTTAAGCCAATGGATCATTAAGAAAACGATAGGTTATGTCGATTCACCCAAGCTGTCGGTGCCGACACTCAAGCAACGTTTAGATGGCCATCCAAGTCGTGGTTATGATCTCGATACTTTATACAGTATTCCTGAAGCTGACCGCGCACAATATGTCCTTGTGGTGCAAGATCCGTTTAATTCTTTTTATGATGCTGACATCGTGTATCACTTTATTCAATTAATTGAAAAGCTTGGTTTTAAACCGGTTTTATTACCCTTTAAACCTAATGGTAAACCAAGCCACATTAAAGGGTTTTTATCCAAGTTTGCCAAAACGGCCCAGGACAGTGCAGACTTTTTGAATAAGGTGCATTCACTTGGAATGCCAATGGTCGGTTTAGATCCCGCTTTAGTATTGTGTTACCGAGATGAGTACCATGAAGCGTTAGGCAAGAAACGAGGTAATTTTGAAGTCAAACTGGCCAATGAATGGTTAGTTAATGCCATTGAGGATTACCCTAAAGTGACGAACCAAACACCGGCGCAGTTTACCTGGTTTAGTCATTGCACCGAATCTACGGCTAAACCTAATACTGGCAAAGAGTGGCAAACTATTTTTAATCATTTTGGTGCCAATGTCAGTAGCTTAAATTTAGGATGTTGTGGTATGGCGGGCACATATGGTCATGAGCTTGAAAATCTTGAGCGCTCTAAAACCTTATTTGAAATGTCTTGGCAATCTAGTATTGATAAAGTGGCTCAAAAAAGTCAGATTTTAGTTTCGGGTTACTCATGTCGAAGCCAGGTTAAACGGTTTGCCAAGTTTAGTCCAAAACACCCTGTAGAAGCTTTATTAGCCTTGCTTAACAATAACTAGGTAGTGATGAAATGATAGATAATGACACTGAAATTGAAGCTGAAATCACACCCTCAGTGGGGGAGTTCACCCATAAAGACGGGGTAAAGTTGTGCAGTGATGAGGTGTTATTCAGTATTTTATCTGACGGCAGTTGGCTGTATCTTAATAGTCCGCTGCCGACTAAGTTTGCGCGTATGTTTAGTCATATTTTACATTGCATTGATACAGAGTACTTCTTAATTACGCCTGTCGAAAAAGTGAAGGTCGCTGTTGAAACTTGGCCTCTGTTAATGGTTGATGTCGATAAAACAGAACAAGGTTTTTGCTTTAAATCTAACCTTGATACTGACTTTAACGTGATACCGTCAGACATTAAACTGCAACAGCAAAGTATTTTGGTGAGCCTCCCTAGGGGGTTAACGGCAGTATTAAACCGTGCCTGCTATTACCGATATATTAATGAATATGTTTCTTTTGACTAAAGTGCTGGTTTCTAGCGTATGCTTAAAGGCTGGGTTGGATGCTATGTGCTGTTGTAGCACAAATAAATTCTAAAAGTATTCTCAATATAGCTGTTGTAGGGAGGTATCAATTGAAACGATTCGAAAGTTTAAATTACTTGGTATCACATTTAAATTTAGCTTTGCAGCAAGCGTTAGATACGCGCCTTAAGCGTTATGAATTAGATATTAAGCTCTGGCCGGTTTTGTTTACTTTGTGGCAAGAAGAGGGCTTGAGTCAAACCGAGTTGTCTAAACGATGTGACGTGGCTAACTACACCATGACACGCTTACTCGATCAGCTGCAAGTACAAGGTTTTGTTACCCGCCACCAGGAAGCTGATAATCGCCGAGCGTTTCAAATTTACTTAACAGACAATGGTAAAGCCCTAGAACATGATTTAATCCATGAAGCTGAATGGGTTAATGAACAGTTTTTAGATCAACTGACCGATACTGAGCAGCAAGAGTTAATGCGTTTGCTAAATAAAATTAACAACGCATGTTAAAAAGCTAACGTTTTCAATTATGATGATACAATACAGCTAATAAATATTGGAAATGGAATAACCATCATGGTTGATGAACAAAGCATTATTGTTGAAACTGAACGGCTAGTTTTACGCCCTTTTACCGCTAACGATGTGCATAGTCTTTTTTTATTAAACAGTCTCCCCGACATTCTCACTTATATTCCTATGGACCCTTTCACAGAGGAGTCGCAGGCGGCAGATATTTTCGAAAATGTCATTAAAGCCGATTATCAGCAACATGGTTTTGGTCGCTGGGCCGTGCATCATAAAGTTGATAATAGAGTCATCGGTTTTTGCGGTCCTAAATATCTACCTGAGTTTGACAAGGTTGAGCTAGGTTATCGATATTTTCCTGAATACTGGGGTAAA